>JAYUBY010000297.1:0-36402 GCA_043740635.1 Alphaproteobacteria bacterium | reverse complement strand
CTACGTTGGTCCGTTCGCCTTCGAGGTAACTCTCGACCGTCCAGCTCGACTGCGGCCCGGTCCCGCGATAAGCCCAATTGCTTAGCTCGGCGATCTCATCGTGATCGGCCTCGACGGCCTGCGTCAGCACAATTTCGTCAATCAAGCGGTCGCCTTGGCCTTGGCGGTGGGCAGAACGTAGTCGGCCATCCGCTGGCGGATCAGCTTCTTGTCGATCTTGCCGGTCGCGCCCAGCGGGATGTCGTCGACGAACAGCACATCGTCCGGCGTCCACCACTTGGCGATCTTGCCTTCCAGGAAGCCCAGGAACTCATCCTTTGTCGCGACAGCCCCCGGCATGAGCTTGACTAGCAGCACGGGGCGCTCGTCCCACTTGGGGTGGGCCGCCCCGATCACCGCGCACAGGAAAGCCTTCTCGTGGCCGACCGCAATGTTCTCAATCTCAATAGTGGAGATCCACTCGCCGCCCGACTTGATCACGTCCTTCGCCCGGTCGGTGATCTGCATGAAGCCGTAGTCATCGATGGTGGCCACGTCGCCGGTATCGAAGAAGCCTTCGTCGTCGAGGATTTCGCCGCCCTCGCCTTTGAAGTACTCGCCGACCACGAACGCGCCCTTCACCATCAGCCGGCCAAAGGTCATCCCATCATGCGGTAGGCGCTCGCCAGCGTCATTAACCAGCTTCAGCTCGATGCCGACTGGCGGTCGGCCCTGTTTCAGCGTGAAGCGCAGCTGCGCCTCAGGATCCATCTTGGCGATTGCTCCTGTCGGCGTGGCGAGCGTGCCGAGCGGGCTTGTCTCGGTCATGCCCCAGGCATGGGTGACGCTGACGCCGTAGTCGTCGCGGAAGGCGCGAACCAAAGCTTCCGGCACGGCCGAGCCGCCGATCACCACCCGCTTAAGGGTCGAGGGTTTCAGATTGTTCTCGCGCATGTGGGTCAGCAGCATCTGCCAGACCGTTGGCACAGCGGCCGAGAACGTGACTTCCTCGCTTTCCAGCAGTTCGTAGATCGAGGCGCCGTCGAGCTTCTGCCCCGGGTTCACCAGCTTCGCGCCCACCGCGGCACAGGAGAAGGCAAGTCCCCAGGCGTTGGCGTGGAACATCGGCACCACGGGCAAAACGGTGTCCATGGCTGAAATCCCCATCACATCCCTGCCCATGGTCACGAGCGTATGGATGAAATTGGAGCGGTGCGAATAGAGCACGCCCTTGGGACTTCCCGTCGTGCCCGAGGTGTAGCAGAGCGCAGCAGCGCTGTTCTCGTCGAAGTCGCCCCACACGCACTCGGCGGAGTTCTGGGCGAGCAGAGTCTCGTAGCAGAGTGCGCCCGGCAGAGCGACGCCGGCCATGTGCGCCTCGTCGGTCAGGACGATCACGTGCTGCACACTCGGCATCTTCGCTCGATGCTCGATCAGCGTGGGAAGGAAGGTGAGGTCAGTGAAAATCACCCGGTCTTCCGCATGATTGATGATGTAGAAGAGCTGTTCGGCGAAGAGGCGTGGGTTCAGCGTGTGGCAGACCGCGCCCATGCCCATGATGCCGTACCAAGCCTCGATGTGCCGGCCGGTGTTCCACGCCAGCGTCGCGACCCGGTCTCCGGGCTGAATTCCTAGGGCTTTGAGAGCGTTGGAGACACGCTTGGCGCGGTCATGGATTTGGCCATACGTCGTGCGAACGATGGGTCCTTCAACCGAGCGACTGACGATCTCGCGATCGCCGTGCCAGTTCTTGGCATGGTCCAGGATCTTGTCGACCGTCAACGGCCAGTCCTGCATCAGCCCGTGCATCGAATAGTCCTCCGGATCCGGCTCTCCTGCCGGTTTGGCGGGACGCTAGTGTTATCGGTGATCAGACGCAACGGAAGCAGCGAGCCAGGTCGCCGCAGCCTGAGCGGTCGGCTGAGCCGCATCAACCCGCGCCCAGGTCACGGCCGAAGCGTTGCAGCCGGCGATTTGGTCGTGCAGCACCTCCAGCGTGGCGTCCGAAGGATCGCCCACGCGGGCTCCGACGCGGGCCTCCAACACGTCGGCCGGCGCCTCCAACCAGACGCCGTAGAACGGGACGTCCAGTTCGGCGGCGAGCGCCTCAGCCCGCGCCCGCAACGCGGGCTCCGTAAAGGTTGCGTCGAGCACCACAGTCCGACCCGCCTTGATCAGGGCGCGGGCCGCTGCGAACGCCGTGTCGTAAACTCGGGCGTAGAATTCGGCCGTGTAGATCTCAGGCGGTAGGCGATCCACCGGCCCAGCGCCCGCAAGCCTCTTACGCACTTCATCTGTGCGCAGCACCACCGCACCGGGCGAGGCGCCCAAAGCTGGCGCGATGGCCCGCGCAAAGGTCGATTTGCCCGTGCCGGAGAACCCGCCCACCGCGCTCAACGCGGGCGGCGCCGGCGCAAGATGCGCGATAGCCGCATCGACGTAGGCTTTGGAGATCTCGATATCGCCCGCGTGCATCGAGACATGCGCCCGTACTGCCGCCCGCACCGACAGCATCAGCGGCAGCGCCGCCAATCCGTCCCAAAGAGCCGACCCGAAGCTCCGCGCCGCCTGGTCGAGATAGGCCGACAACACCCGCACGCCCGCATCGCGACGCTCACGAAAGTCGAGGTCCATCAGGAGGAAGGCGAGGTCGTACTGGACGTCGAGGTCGCTCAGGAGATCGTTGAACTCGATGCAGTCGAACAGCACCGGCGCGCCGTTCTCCAGTAGAATGTTGGCCAGATGCAGGTCGCCGTGGCAGCGCCGGGCGAACCCCGCCTCTGTCCGCGCCGCGAGCAGCGGCCGCTGACGCTTAAACTCCGCATGGGTCGCTTCGATCATTGTCTCGACGCGAGTCGAACCCAGCTGCGCCTTCAGGGCACGCAGTAGCCCGGCGTTGGAATTGATCGTCCATTCCAAGGCGGTGATCCCGCCGCTCAGCCGCAGCGGCGCGGCGGCGTGGAAGCCCGCAATCGTCCGCCCAAGCGCCTCGGCGATATCGCCGTCGATCACGCTGGGATCAGCCGCCAGCACCGCGCTATCGTCGAAGCGTCGCATCTCCAGAGCGTATTCGATGGCTCGCCCCGCGCCGTCGAACGCCAGGCCGCCGCCAGCTTCCCGCGTGATACTTCGTACGGCCCGATAGATATCCGGCGCAGCGGGCTTGTTGAACGCCAGTTCCCGGTCCAGCGCCCACTTTCGCTTCTCCCGCGTGGAGAAATCCACGTAGCCCAGGTCGACGTTGCGCTTCAGCTTCCAAGCCACATCGCCCGCCAGGAAGACATGGGCGCACGCGGTGTCGATGGACCGCTCCGATTGGCCCTTAAGCCAGGCGGTGATTTCGGCTTCCTGGCCCTTGCTCAAGGGAACAGCCGGCGTGTCGTCCAGCCTTCGCTGCTCCTGGCGAATACCAGCCGCTCGTGCAGCCGGAACGGCCGGTCACGCCAGAATTCGATGGACTCTGGAGTGATCCGCCATCCCGACCAATGCGGGGGACGTGGGACCTTACCCAACCCGAACTTCAGCCCGAACTCGGCGATCCTTTTCTCGAAGGCCATCCGGTCTGGTAGTGGCTGCGACTGCTCGGAGGCCCAGGCGCCCAGTTGCGCGGGTCTCGCCCGCGTCGCCCAATAGTCGTCGGCTTCAGCATCGGTCACCGGCGTCACCGCACCGCGCACGCGCACCTGCCGCCGCAAGGATTTCCAATGGAAGAGCAGCGCCGCCTTTGGATTGCTCGCCAGTTCCCGCCCCTTGGCGCTGCCAACGTTAGAATAGAAGACGAAGCCGCGCCCATTGGCCTCCTTTAGGAGCACCATCCGCACGTCGGGTAGGCCGCCGGCGTCCACCGTCGCCAGCGACATGGCGTTGGCATCGTTCGGCTCCTTCGCCACCGCCTCGCGAAGCCATTCGTTGAAGAGCGCGAACGGATCAGTCTCGCTCAACTGCGGCAACGAGCCGGCCTCGGCCACCTGGCGCACATAGTCGTCCTCGGAAGGCGACGGCGGGATTGCAGTCTTGTCGGTCATCGCAGGCGGTATAGCGCGCGCATCCTGGGGTCGGCTACGGGTTGTCCTGGCAAAGCCGCGACAGAGTGTCGGCAAACCGTTCACGCCATTGGCTGTCGAAGGCGATGCGATCGCGCTCGTAGTCTGGGCCGACGACGGTGTCGAACATCGAGCGGAAGGCATAGGCTGGATCAACGCGACCGTGTTGCGGGTCGTTGAGGTAGATCTCGATCTCGGGCCTGTCCTTGCGGTGCTTCGGATGTTTGAGCGTGATCGTGGCCTGGACGCAGAAGTCGCCGCCGCCGTCCAAGGGATTTAGGGTGTTAAACAGCTCGCAGGGGCCTGCAGTCCAGGCGATGGACTTGGCCTGACGTTAGGCCGGCCAGCCAGCCATTGCGCGAGCGCGACGTCGCTGTCGCAATGGGCATCTAGGTTATCGATCAGCTCTAATCGTGAAGCCTTGGCTGCTACAATCAAGGCGCCATTCGAAAAGCCGTGCGTGGTTCCGGTCGCCGAGAGCTTCGTCCCGGCCGACGCCGATGAGGCAATAGCCAAGGCCGCAACCACGTGGGCGATTTTCAGGGTTGGGCTCATCGGCATGAGCGCGATCTTAGACCCTGGCGAAGGTGGGTGCATCGTTCGGGCTTAACTCCCCATTGACCATGTTTCGGCAACTGTCCTGGCGATGGCGACCGAACCTTTGATTTCCTTGAAAGCCGCACGAGAGGTACTGGGCCTTGGCCCGTTCTTCGTGCCCAGCGATCTGCGCCGCGCCTTCCGTGAAGCGGCCAA
This sequence comes from Alphaproteobacteria bacterium, assembly GCA_043740635.1. GTDB lineage: Bacteria > Pseudomonadota > Alphaproteobacteria > Caulobacterales > Caulobacteraceae > Phenylobacterium. The sequence goes on along the minus strand of JAYUBY010000297.1, from coordinate 31,627 downwards.
ACGGGCACATCCCGATCGCTCAGGCGGCGGCGGCGAGCGGTTTCGCAAGGTGGTCGAGGCCTATCATCGACTGCAGGCCGCCCAATCCGGCAGTAACCGCATCATCCAGCCGCCAGTCCCGTGGGCGCCGGAACCGATGGGGCTCAGGATCGACCCGCTGGTCGCACTGCAGGGTGGCTTCGCCGAGCACAAACTGCCCGATGGCCGCCGCGTCCGCATCCGCCTGCCGGCGGGACTTCGCACTGGAGACACGGTCCGCGTTGGCCCCGTCGAACTGCCCGTCGCCCTGCACGGAACGTCCGAAATTCTGGTCCGAGGCGACGACCTCTGGATCAACGCGTCCGTCTCACCGCGCACGCTCGCCGAAGGCGGCCGCATCGCCATCGAGACCCCGATTGGCCGCCGCATCGTCTGGCTGACCCGGAAGGCCGGCGAGAGGAAGTTAGTCCGCTTGGTGGGCCAGGGACTTCCCGCCCGCGGCCCTCACCGCCAGGGTCACCTTTTCCTGCGGCTGGCCCCCGCCAAGACCGACAAGATCGACAGCGCCGCGAGAGCCCTGCTCCGCCGCTTCGCCGCTGCATGGGCGGCTTGAACCACCTGACCGCGATTTAGGCGGCGCATCGGCGGCGCCTCGCTTAGGGTCCCGTCGAAGATTCGGCGAGGTCCTAGCCTATGACGCGCGTTCCAAAGCTCCTGGCTATGATCGCTGCAACGCTTGCGGTGGCGACCGCGGCGAAGGCCTTCCCCGTCGGCGAGCGTCACCTTGAGACGACAAACCCGACAGCCTCCCTGCGCGACGCCGATCACCGCGCCACTGTGCGCATCACCGTCTGGTACCCCGCCGCCGAGGGGGCCAACGAACAGTCGCTGGACATTGGCTCGCCGGGACATCCCCTGTTCTACGTCGGCGAGGCGGCCGCCAACGCCGATTTCGCCGACGATCGTCGCCGCGCGGTGATCCTTTTCTCCCACGGTTTCGGCGGCACGGCCCGGATGATGGCCTGGTTCACCACTGTGCTGGCCCAGCAGGGCTTTGTCGTGATCGCTGTCGACCACCCCGGCAACAACGGCCTCGACAAAATGACTATCCCCGGCGCGATCATGTTCTGGGATCGCCCTGGGGACCTCAACGTGGCGCTGGAGCGGGTGAAGGCCGATCCGGCGATCAGCGCGCATCTGGACGTGAAGCGGCTTGGCGTTGCGGGCTTCTCGGCCGGCGGCTTCACCGCGCTCACTGCAGCCGGTGCGCGGGTCGACTTGCCACGTTTCCGAGCCTTCTGCGCCGCCCATCCCGACGATGGCGTCTGCAAGCCGCAGCGGGAGCTTCCGGTGACACCGGACGAGGCGTTCGCAGTTCTGGCCACACCCGAGATCGCGGGCGAAGCGGCGCATGCCGGCGACGACCACTCAATCCGCGGGGTTCGCGGCGTCTTCGCCATGGCGCCTGCCATCGTCCAAGCCCTCGACCCCGCCAGCCTTTCGGCTATGTCCACGCCCGTCGCCATCATCCTGGGTGAAGCCGACACGGTGGCGCCGCCACATACCAATGGCGGGGTCGCCGCACGCGCCATCCCGCGCGCCCAGATGAAGGCCCTGCCTGGCGTCGGCCACTACGACTTCCTGTCGACCTGCAGTCCGGAAGCGCGGGCTTCGATCGCGATCTGTCAGACAAGTGTCCCGCAGGGGCCGACCCATCATGACGCGCTTCAGATGGCGCTCTCGTTCTTCGCGAGCGCCTTGGGGCCTCCCTAGGCGGCTTGGCGTAAAGCACGCTTAGCCGCTACAAGCCCGGCCATGTCGCACAATACGTTCGGCCATTTATTCCGCGTCACCACCTGGGGCGAAAGCCATGGGCCAGCGCTCGGCTGCGTCGTCGATGGCTGCCCACCCGGCATCGCGCTTACAGAGTCCGACGTGCAGGTTTGGCTCGAGAAACGCCGCCCCGGCCAGGGCAAGTTCGTCACCCAACGCCAGGAGCCGGACGCCGTGCGCATCCTCTCAGGCGTCTTCTCCGACGAGCGTCATCCCGCTCAGGTCACGACCGGCACGCCAATCTCGATGATCATCGAGAACGTCGACCAGCGCAGTCGCGACTATTCCGAAATTGCCACCGCCTTTCGCCCAGGCCACGCCGACTACAGCTACTTCGCTAAGTACGGCGTGCGCGACTACCGTGGCGGCGGCAGGCAATCAGCCCGCGAGACCGCCGCACGGGTGGCTGCCGGCGCGATCGCGCGAAAGATCATCTCAGGCGTGACGATCCGCGGCGCGGTCGTCCAGATCGGGCCACACGCTGTATCGCCTGACCGGATCGACTTCAGCCAAACCGAGACCAATCCCTTCTGGTGCCCCGACCCTGAAATGGTTCCCGTCTGGGAACACCACCTGGAGACCATTCGCAAGGCTGGCTCCTCCACCGGCGCTATCGTGGCTGTCGAGGCCGTGGGCGCCCCTGCGGGATGGGGCGCGCCGATCTACGGCAAACTCGACGCGGAACTCGCCGCCGCACTGATGTCGATCAACGCCGCGAAGGGCGTGGAAATCGGCGCAGGCTTCTTAGCTGCAGCACTCACCGGCGAAGAGAACGCCGACGAGATGCGCGCCGGAAATGACGGCCCGCTATTTCTGTCCAACAGCGCAGGCGGCATCCTGGGCGGCATCTCTACTGGCCAACCCGTCACCGCTCGCGTGGCGTTCAAGCCCACTTCTTCGATACTAACGCCCCGTCGCACGATCAATGAAGGTGGCGAGGAGATCGAACTTCGCACCAAGGGTCGCCATGACCCTTGCGTCGGAATTCGTGCCGTCCCGGTTGTTGAAGCCATGGTCGCCTGCGTCCTGGCGGACGCCTTTCTGCGGCATCGCGGTCAGACCGGCCAAGGGTAATTTTGTAGTCCGTTCGGCGAACCTGTTTTGCGGCTTCAGCGGAAAATACACCCCTGGTTTGCATTGTGGATTATCCATCAACCACAGCGACTTAGCTTTTACAGAGAACACTGTAATTTGGCATTGACCGCTTTCATTTCCGTACCGTAATCAGCCACACCTTGCTGATTCCGAATCAGGCGTCTGGCCGGGCGGACGCTGGCCAAAACGGACATTGATCGCCTTTGCGGTACGACCTGCTGAAATTCCTGCTCGTTGATGACAATCACCATATGCGGGTGCTGTTGTCAGAGATCCTCAAGGCTCTCGACGTGCGGCACATTTTCGAGGCCAGCGACGGCGCCGAAGGCCTGAAGATGATGCGCAACTATCAGGTCGACATCATCCTGACCGACCTGTCCATGCAGCCGCTGGACGGCATCGATTTCGTCCGTCTGCTGCGCCGATCGCCCGATAGTCCCAACCCGATGTGTCCTGTGATTATGATCACAGGACACTCTACAATGGCCCGGGTGAATGAAGCCCGCGAAGCCGGCGTCAACGAATTCCTGGCCAAGCCGCTAACGGCCCGCGGGGTGGTCGAGCGGATCAACCAGATCGTCAATCATCCGCGCGCCTTTGTGAAGACCGAGGACTATTTCGGCCCCGATCGGCGGCGGCGAAGCGACCCTAACTTTGCTGGCCCCTTCCGCCGTCAAGGCGACAGACCGCAGCGATCGGCCGCGGTCCACGGGCTCTAATCGCCTTCTTTGGGCGTTAATCCGCAGGCACGATGCTGGTTAAAGCCCTCGGGAGTTCGCCTGACATGACCTTTGGTTCCATCGCTCTGCGTGGCGCGACCTTCTGCGCGGTCGCCCTCATGGTCAGCGGTTGCGTTGTGATCGGGGCGGCCGGAGCTGTTGGTGGCGCAGCCGTTGCGGTCACCGGAACCGCCATCGGTCTCGGCGCCAAGGCGGTCAGTGCAACCGCACATGGCGTGGGCAGCGTCGTTTCCGGCGGCAAGAGGGACGACAAGGCCGGAACCTAGCCCAGGTTCAGAGCACAGCTTTCGCCCACAGTCGGCCTTGAGACCACGATCCGCGACAGGCCCGGAAAAGCGGGCGTCAGCTGCTCAGCGAACCACAGGCATATGTGCTCGAGCGTCGGGCTTTCCAGACCGGGCTTTTCGTTCAGCATCCCGTGGTCCAGTTCCCCAGCCGCCGCCCGCAAAGCTCTATCCAGGTCGCCTAGGTCCGCGACCCAGCCGATCGCGCCCTGCGCCTCGCCGCGCACCGTCGCCTCGACGCGGAACGAGTGACCATGCAAGCGTGTGTAAGGGCCCGCCGGGCCATTCGGAAGGTGATGGGCCGCATCGAAGGTCGCGGCCTTGGTGATTTCGAAAATCTTGGAATTCATTAGGTTTAAAAAGCAATTTCAGGGAAGAGCGCGCCTCAGGCGATGCCGAGATACTTGTGCGTCTGAACGCTTAAACGCCAGCGAGGATGGGCAAGGCAATAGGCGATGGCGGCGCGGGTGTTCTCCGCCAGCGCCGGACCATCCATCGGCTGCAGGGCGAAAAGGTCGAACGTCAGGTGCTCAAACCGAGCCGGATCGATGCCTTCCTGCGGGAAAACCAGCTTCAATTCCTGTCCCGTGACTTGAGTGAGCACCGCATCGGCCTTGGGGCTGACGCAGATCCAGTCGACCCCCGCAGGCGCTGCGATCGTGCCATTTGTCTCAAGAGCAAGAGAAAACCCTCGGGCGTGCAGGGCTAAGATTAAGGCGTCGTCGAGTTGCAGAAGGGGCTCGCCGCCGGTCAGCACCACCAGCCGGTTCTCCGTCCCGCCCTGCCATGCAGCTTGCACCGCCTCGGCCAGGGCGTCAGCGTCCGCGAACCGTCCGCCGCCTGGGCCATCCAAACCCACAAAATCGGTGTCGCAGAACTTGCAGACCGCGTCTGCCCGGTCTTGCTCTCGCCCCGACCAGAGGTTGCAGCCCGCGAAGCGGCAGAACACCGCCGGCCGACCGGCCTGGCCGCCCTCGCCCTGCAGCGTCAGAAAGATCTCTTTCACCGCGTAGCTCATAGGCGCAGCGTCGGCCGATCCTGCTGGACCCAGCTCTCCCATCCTCGCACCCTGAGCTCACACGCCGGACAGGTCTCGCAGCCATAACCCCAGGCGTGCAGCACGTCTCGAACGCCGAGGTAGCAGGTGTGGCTGTCCTCGACGACGATCTGCACAAGCGCCTCGCCGCCAAGCGCCTTGGCCAGCGCCCAAGTCTGGGCCTTGGTGATGTGCATCAGCGGCGTCTCGATGGCAAAATCCTGCGCCATGCCGAGGTTCAGCGCCTGCTGCATGGCGTCCAGCGTATCGCGCCGGCAGTCGGGATATCCGGAAAAATCGGTCTCGCACATGCCGCCGACGAGCCCCTTGAGGCCCCTTCGATCTGCCAAGGCGGCGGCATAGACAAAGAACACCAGGTTTCGCCCAGGCACGAACGTCGAGGGCAGGCCTTTGGTCGTCATCTCGATCGCCCGGTCGGCGGTCAGCGCCGATTCTGCTACAGCCCCGAAGCCCCTCATGTCCAACACGTGGTCCTCGCCGAGACGCAAACCCCAGTCTGGAAACTGCTCGGCGATGCGCGCCCGCACGCCTGCGCGGGCCTCCATCTCGATGGAGTGCCGCTGGCCATAGTCGAAGCCCACGGTTTCGACCCGTGCAAAGCGCTCAAGCGCCCACGCCAGGCAGACGGTGGAGTCTTGCCCGCCGGAGAACAGTACAAGGGCGCCCGGCTGGTCGATCATCGCCCCCATATGGCGGATCGACACCGCTGCGCAAAGTCCGGGCCCGCTGGCAGGCACTATCGCGACCGTTTGGCCATGCCGAATTATCCGCGCGCCGACTTAACCTCTCCGCAAGCGCTTGGCGTCATGGTGGCTTTCTGTCGCGTTCCGCAACTTCCGGCTGCCATGTCCCTGCCCACATTCTTCTTCGACCGCGTCACCTCAGACATCCGTCAACAGATGGAAGGTGTGTTGGCGCTGACGGAGCAGTTGCAGCGCCAACGCCTGTCGCCGGACGCTGAAGCCTGCGTCAGCGGTGTGACGGAAGCGGCCCAGGGCGTTCGTCGCCTGCTCGAGGCTGCAGTCAACCTGCGGACCGTGACCCAGCAAGGCCTGACCCTGGACCCCGCGCCGCTGCGCCTGCGCGAGCTTGTGGATGAGGTCCACAGCCGCTGGCAGCCTGCCGCGGAGATGAGCGGCGTCACCCTATTGGTTTCCTACGACGGCGATCCCGACGCTTGCGCGCTAGGCGACCGCTCGCGTCTCCTGCAGGTTTTTGGCGGATTCGTCGGCGAAGCCGTAGCCAGCATGCGTCGCGGCGCCGTCGAGGCGAGCGTCCGCACCGCGATCGGCCCAGACGGTGTACGCGTAGAAGGCCGCGTTCGCGGCGCACGCAACCCTGCGTGGGAAGCCAAGGACCTGGAAGCCCGCGTTCGCGATATCGAAGCGCGCTTCGGACTGGAAGTGGCGATCGGCGTCGTACTCGCCCGCCAGATTGTCGAAGGCCTGGGCGGATCACTCCGCAGCGAAGGCGCCGGCGGCGCCTCTGAAACCGTCATCTTCGATATTCTCCTGCCCATCGCCTCAGAGACGCCGGCGGCGGAGCCGCAGGTCGCCGAACGCTCGGCACACATCCTGGTGGTGGACGACAACGCCACCAACCGCATGGTCGCCCAGGCGCTCTGCGAAATGTTCGACTGCACCAGCGAAAGCGCCTGCGACGGCGCCGAGGCGGTCGAAGCTGCCCGCGCCGGGCGCTACGACTTGATCTTGATGGACATCAAGATGCCGGTGATGGATGGCATCGCCGCCACCCGCGCCATCCGCGAGCTCGCCGGCGTGCCTGGCCTGGTGCCGATCATCGCGCTAACCGCCAATGCCGAGCCTGAAGATGCGCAGGCCTACCTCGACGCCGGCATGAACGGTGTCGTCGAAAAGCCCATGAAGCCGGAACACCTGCTGGCCGCCCTACGGGCCGCCCTCGGCGAAACCACCGCCGAAGACAGCCAAGACGCCAAGTCGGCCGCGGCTGCTTAATACTGCGCGTGAAGACGCGCGGCGACCACCGAGACCGGACCGCGATCGCGATTGTAGGCCGGATGATTGATCAGCTGATAGTCGAAGCTGAGGCGAAGGCCTTTGGCCGCCGCCACATCGCAATAGGTTTCCAAGATCGCCTCGGCGCCCGGATTCGGTAGCTTGCCGTCGCCCACCAGGATGCCCAGGCCGCCATCGTTCAAAAACCGATGATGCGCCTTCGAGATCCCGTTCAACACCACGCTCACGGCAACGACGTCGTCCGGGCGACCCAGCGGGCTCCCTTTAGCGACAGGCCGGCTGCCACCGTGTGGTCGATATCGGAAAACTCGTAAGCCTCCTTCGAACCACCAGCCCCTTGTGCCGGCGGCTCTATGGAATTAAATTGAATTCAATTCAATTCATCAGAACTCGCCATGACCGCAACGAAGATCGGAACACCGGAACGATTGGTCTGCGCGGCTCAGGATGAACTCATCCAGAGCCACGGCCTGTTGGAAATGCAGGCTGTCGCAAAGCGGGCCAAGGTTTCGGTCGGGCTGGCCTACCACCACTTCGGATCAAAGGCGGGGTTGATCGCCGCCGTGGTCGAAGGGTTTTACAATCGGCTGGAAGACGCCGCGTTCAGTCCCTCGAAACTGAATTCGCCGGACTGGGCGGGACGCGAGAAAGAGCGGATCGCCGCCTATATTTTATTCCACTACGACCATCCGTTTGCGCCGCTGGTGGTTGGCGCGTTGAGCCGCGCGGCCGAAGTTCTCGACGTAGAGCAGGCCTTCACAAAACGGCAGTTGACGGCAGGTGCTTATAATTTACGGGCGGGCCAACGTGACGGCGTCATTCCTACCGACCTCGATCCGCGCCTCACGATCGCTCTTTTGATTGGCGGCATCCGCCAGGCGCTGATCGGCGCGCTGACGAGCGGCCATCGCCCCGACCCCGTCGAACTGACCGACAAAATCTGGGTGTTTGTAGCGGGGGCATTGCGCCTGCCAGCAGCCCAGGTCGGGAACCGTAGGCCAGGCGAACTCGTCGCCTGAACGCAGGCACCCGGGGCACAATTCAGGAAGGAACAGTAGCGCCGTGGCCGATCCTCACGAGTTTCATACGCCGAAGTCCAGCTACACAAAGGACGATCTGATCCTTTCGGGTCGAGGCGGATATTTTGGGCCGGGCAATGCGCAGTTGCCGGCCCCTCCAATGCTGATGATGGACCGGATTACGAAGCTGAGCCTTGACGGCGGTGAATTTGGCACGGGTCAGATCGTTGCGGAGTTGGATATCAACCCGGACCTTTGGTTCTTTGATTGCCACTTTCCTGGCGACCCGATCATGCCCGGCTGCCTTGGGTTGGACGCAATGTGGCAGATCTTGGGGTATTGGCTGGGCTGGTCGGGTTCACCGGGCAAGGGACGCGCGCTAGGTGTCGGTGAGGTCAGGTTTCGAGGCGACGTTACGCCTGCGACTCGCATGGTGCGCTATGAAGTAAGCGTGCGGCGGGCACGACGCGGCCAGCTGGCTCTGGGCATTGCGAACGGACGACTGTTTGCAGACGACGTCTGCGTCTATGTCGCCACGGACCTGAGGGTCGGAATGATCAGACCCTTCTGAGGTCCGCAACTCCCGAGGCAATCGCAACGTCCGCAGGAATCGTGATGGACGCCGCACGGCCAAGCCTCATGCGGCGCCCGAAGCGACGTGAACTCTTACTTGGGTGGCGGGGTGGTCGTGCTTTGCTGTGCCGCTGCGGCGCTGTCTGCTGAAGACGCGGCATTCGTCGCCGATGACATGGCGTTCGTCGCCGACGTCGCTGCATTGTTGGCAGCGGCGGCATTGTTGGCGCCTGCGGCGCCCGCTGCGGCGTTGGCGCTGTTGGCCGCGGCATTGGCGGAGTTTGCGGCCGCGTTCGCCGCATCAGCGTTGGCTCCGGTCGTGTCCGCAGGCTTTTGGCAGGCTGCCAGGGAGAGCGCGACCATAGCGGCGGCGCCCATGAACAGATTCCGATTGAGGTTCGACATCTCTAATTCCTTGATTTAGCGGCGGAACCTGCCGCAGCTGAGTAGGGTCCGGCGCTCTCGATGTGACGCGGACAGTGATCGCCCATGTCTTCGGCTTCGGGAGCCCCGTCGGTTGCAATCCCCCACAGCCCGGTTTGTTCCGAATCGCCACCCCCGACTGAGCTGTCATGGGTCAGCAGAATTTAGGCCCTTCGGCGTTGCGAAATCCAAACCAAGAGGCGCCCCCGGGCACGAGGGCAATCAACGCTGGTCCCAATTGCAGGGCGACGCCCACTACGCTAAGGCGAAAAATCGCTGTCGGGCGCCCTGAGGCCGCGATCCCAACCGCTAGAACAGAGAATAACAGGGCGGAGAGGCCAATTGGGATGATGCCCAAAACCAGTCCTAACATCCGCATCCGTGTCGCCCTCAAAGTGCGCTAAGGCGCAGCTCATCTGGTGATGCGCAACTGGTCGGGCCCGCGCGCCGCAGGCTTGGTGGCGGCTTCCCCAATGGCGACCAGATCGGCCGTCTCCCAGAGCATGTGTGAAACACACCATCGACGTAAACGCCGCCGTTCCAGATTCCCACAATTAACCGAACAGTAGCCCGAATGTGGGAACCTTGACAGCGAACGGGTCAGCCGAGGCCATAGGTCAGCGCCCAGCGGTCATCAACAAACGGGTTGGTGCTGCATTGATGTCGAGGGACGGAATGAATTTTCTCAGCAACGCCAAGATCGGCACCAAGGTCATTTCTCTGCTGGTGGCCATGGGGATCATCTCCGCCGGCATCGCCGTCTACGCCTCCATTCGGCTGAAGGCGCTGGACGACACTTACAGCGCGCTCATCACCAATCAGAATGGCGCGGCCTTGGATATTGCCATAGTCAACCGTGACGTCACCAACATGGGCTACGGGACCTACATGATTGTCGCCCATCCTGCTGCCAGCGCGCAGGCCAAGGTCGGCGTCGAAATGCAGCATGACGGCAAGTCCAAGGCGTCCGAACGCCTGGCCGAGGCCAAGAAGCTGATCCCGGAGAAGGCGGCGGCAATCGATGTGCTGCAAGCCAAGCTCACCGAGGCGGGCCGGCTCAGTGATATCGCCCTCCGACATGGGATGAAAGACGAGGATGAGCTCGCCAAATCGACCGAGGTCCAAGCTAACCAAGCTATCGCGTCCTTCATCACCGACGGCAAGACGCCTCGCGACGAACTGATCAAGGATGTCACCACCCGTTCCGACGCCATCACCGCCCAGAACAAGCAAGACACCGTGTTGATGATTGGCGGGGCCCTCCTGCCACCGTCGCGATGATCTTGCTTGGCCTGCTGATCTCGAAGAAGGGTATCACCGGATCGCTGAGCCGCCTTTCCGACCACATGCGCAACCTGGCGGGGGGCGATCTGACGGTCCTCGTCGATGGCCAGGAGCGCCGCGACGAGGTCGGCGGCATGGCCCTGGCTGTGCAGGTGTTCAAAGACAACGGCCTGGCCGCCAAGGCCCTGGAGGCCAAGGCCGAGCAGTTGCGCAGCAAAGCTGGAGGCGAGCGCACCAAGAGCGAGGCCGAACGCGCCAAGACCGAGGCCGAGCAGGCCACAGTTGTGAAGACCCTGGCCACTAGCCTGCAGCGCCTGGCTAAGGGCGATCTGACCGCACGCATCGACAACGACTTCGCCGGCCAGTACGCCCAGATCAAGAGCGACTTCAACTCCGCCGCCCAAAGTCTGCTTGACGCGATGGGCTCGATCGTGACGGCCTCAAGCACGATCCGCGGCGGCTCCGACGAAATCGCCAGCGCCTCGGAAGACCTTTCGCGGCGTACTGAACAGCAGGCCGCGAGCCTGGAAGAGACCGCCGCCGCGCTCGACCAGATTACAGCGAACGTCAAGCGTAGCGCTGCTGGCGCCAAACTGGCCTCGGTCGCCGCTTCAACGGCAAAGTCCGACGCCGAGCGGTCTGGCCTGGTCGTGGCTGAAGCCGTCACGGCGATGGGGCAGATCGAAGAGAGTTCGAACCAGATCAGCCAGATCATCGGTGTGATCGACGAGATCGCTTTCCAGACCAATCTTCTGGCGCTCAACGCCGGCGTCGAAGCCGCGCGGGCGGGTAATGCCGGCCGAGGTTTTGCGGTCGTGGCCTCCGAAGTGCGGGCTCTGGCTCAGCGCTCGGCGGACGCAGCCAAGGAGATCAAGGCCCTGATCTCGAGTTCCGCCGCACAGGTGGAACGCGGCGTCCGACTGGTCGGCGACACAGGCGAAGTGCTGAGCGCCATAGCCAGCAAAGTCGCCGAAATCGACACAGCCGTCGCTGAAATCGCTATGTCCGCGCAGGAGCAGGCCGCCGGCCTCAACCAAGTCAACACGGCCATCAACCAGATGGACCAAGTGACACAGCAGAACGCCGCGATGGTCGAAGAGGCAACCGCAGCCGCCTCCAGCCTCAAGACTGAAACCGTCGGGCTGTCGACCCTGATCGGACGCTTCCAACTCCGCCAGACGAACGCGCCCGCGTCAGGCAAGCCTGCCCCGGCGCGCAACCCAGTGCATGCCGCCCAGGCACGCGTCGCGCAGATGATCAGCAAGGACCAGACCGCGTCCGAGTGGTCGGAGTTATGAATATGAATGAAGCTCGCGAAATCCCAGTCGGCAACGAACTGATCGTCATTGAGATCGCCGGACAGAAGTTCGCCATCGACATCATGTCGGTGCGCGAAATTCGGGGCTGGAGTGCCTCGACCCGCCTGCCTCACGCCCCCTCCCACGTGCTGGGAATGATCAATCTGCGTGGCTCTGTTCTGCCGGTGGTGGACTTTGCCTCGCGCCTTGGTCTGGGCGTCAGCGATCCGCATACCGCCTCAGTGGTCATCGTCGCCGAGGTCCAAGACCGTGTCGTAGGCCTGCTCGTCGACAGCGTTTGCGATATCCTGACCTTGGGCGAGGGCATGCTGCAGCCGACCCCGGAAGTCGGCGCGTCTGGCGTGTACGAGTTCGTTCGAGGCATCCTCACCACCAAGGACGAGATCGTCACCCTGTTGACCTTGGACGCCGTCATTCCGCCTGGTGAAGACCTCGCGGCCTGACGACCGACGACGGCTCTGGCGAGCGCCACTGGTTTCCTCTGCAACTTTATTGCGGCAAGGCGGCCTATTGCGCCCCTGCCTGCAATGACCTAGGTCGCGATCCTTCTTTATGGGGGGAGAAATGGCCGAAGGCACGCCGCAGTCGCCGCCGCCGCCACTGGACGAGGTCCGTCAGCGGATCGACGCCATCGACGCCGACCTGCTGCGGTTGGTGGTCGAGCGCGCCGGTCTGGCGAAGTCGGTGGCCGCTGCCAAGGCTGCAGCGGGCGATTCCGGCAAGTTCGCCCTGCGGCCCGGCCGCGAGACCCGGCTCCTCAGGAAGCTGCTAGCGAAACCCAGAAATGGGGCGCGGCCAGGCCTGATCGTGCGCATCTGGCGCGAGCTGATCGGCGACAGCCTGGCAACGCAAGGGCCCTTCCACATTGCCGTTTGGGGCGGCCGCGACCCGGGTAGGGCCGTCGAGGTCGCCCGCCTGCGCTTCGGCGTCGCCCCGTCGCTTCGTCAGGTCGCCAAGCCCGACGAGGCCATCGCCGAGGCGCGCAGTCTGGGCGGCATCGCCGTCTGCGCGCTGACGCAGGACAACGCCTGGTGGGCCCGCCTGCTCGCCGAGCCGAAACTGAAGGTGTTCTCGGCCCTGCCCTGCCTCGCCGCTTGGGGTCCGCTCTCGGCTTTGGCCGTTGCCGAGGTCGACGTTGAACCCACCGGCGCTGACAATACGTTCTGGGTCACCGACGCCGTCCAATCCGCCAAGGCGATCGAAGAGGCGCTAAGCCGCGACGGCATCGCCGCCACCCTGCTCGTCGAGGCCAGCGGCCTGAAGCTCTTCCTGCTCTCGGGCTACTATCAGGCCGAAGATTCACGCCTGGCGCGCGCGCCAGGCAAGCTCTCCGGCGTGATCGGGGCTGCGCCCGCCCCCTTGGACGTGTAAGAGGCTCAGCCTCACGCCGCCAGGCTCATCTTAAGTCCCGCGTTGTCATGTCCGAAGAAGCTCCGTCCCCATCTCCTGAACGGGTCGATCGCGCCGCCGCCGCGCGGCCGCTTCCCAAGCCGGGCATCCTGGACATCCACGCCTATGTCCCGGGCAAGGCCACCGCTGCAGGGATTGCCGAGCCGATCAAGCTCTCCGCAAACGAAAACCCGCTGGGCTCCAGCGACAAGGCGCATGAGGCATTCGCGTCAGCCGAGCGCAGTCTGCACGTCTATCCAGACCCGCGCGCCACGATCATCCGAACGGCCATCGCCGAGCACTACCGCCTGGAGCCTGAGCGGCTACTCTTCGGGTGTGGCTCGGATGAGGTCTTTGCCCTGCTGAACCAGACGTTTCTGGAGCCCGGCGACAACATGGTCCAGGGCCAGTACGGCTTCGCGGCTTTCGCCATCGGCGCCTATGCGTGCCAGGCTGAGGTTCGCCGCGCGCCCGAACCCAACCTCCGTATCGACGTGGACGAACTGCTGAAGTGCGTCGACGACCGCACCCGCATCGTCTTCCTGGCCAACCCCGGCAACCCCACCGGAACATGGATCCCGTACTCCGAGGTCCGCCGGTTGCACGAGGCCCTGCCGCCCAGCGTGGTCCTGGTGCTTGACGGAGCCTACGGCGAGTTCGCCCTCGATCCGAACTTCGACGACGGCCTCGACCTTGCGCGGACATCGACCAACGTGGTCGTCACCCACACCTTCTCCAAACTGCACGGCCTGGCTGCGCTGCGGATCGGCTGGGGTTATGCGCCATTGGAGATCGCCCAGGCGGTCGACCGAATCCGCCTGCCCTTCAACACCTCGATCGCTGCCCAGCGCGCGGCCGTGGCGGCGCTCGCCGACGAAGAGTTCCAACAGGCGACCCTTGACCTAACCGGGGTGTGGCGGCCCTGGCTCACCCAGCAGCTTTCCGGCCTCGGCCTCGACGTGGTCGGCCCCTCGGCCACCAACTTCGTCCTGGTCGGCTTTCCCAAGGACCCTGAACGCACGTCGGCCGAGGCCGATGCTTTCCTATCCTCCCGTGGTCTGCTGGTGCGCGCCGTCGGCATCTACGGTCTGCCGAACCATTTGCGCATCACCATTGGGCTCGAGGTCCACAACCGCGCGGTGGTGGAAGCCCTCGCTGAATTCATGGCGCAATGAGCGCGCCGCTTTACCCGAAGATGGCGGTGGTCGGCTGCGGACTGATCGGCGCTTCGCTGATCCTCGCAGCCCGCGCCGCTGGCGCCGTGGGCGAAGTGGCGGTGGCAGAGACTTCGTCCACCGCGCGTGAACGCATCGAGGCCCTCGGTTTCGCCGACAGCGTCACCGCTGACGCCGCAGAGGCCTGCCGCGGCGCCGACCTCGTGGTCTTCGCCGTGCCGGTCATGGCAATGGCCGAAGCCGCCCGCGCCGCGGCGCCCGGCCTCAAGTCCGGCGTCACGATCACCGACGTGGGTTCAGTGAAGGCCGCCGTCAGCGAGGCCCTGACCAAGGCCCTGCCGGAAACCTCTTTCATCATCCCGGGCCACCCGATCGCCGGCACCGAGCAGTCCGGCCCCGACGCTGGTTTTGCCGAGCTCTTCCAGCACCGCTGGGTGATCCTGACCCCGCAGACACGCACCGATATCCCCTATATGGCGGCCGTCGAGCGGCTGACCGACTTTTGGACGGCGCTGGGCTCCAACGTCGAGCTGATGGACGAGAAGCACCACGATCTGGTCCTGGCCGTCACGAGCCACCTGCCCCACCTCATCGCCTACAACATCGTCGGTACCGCAGCTGACCTCGAGGGCGTCACCCGCGGTGAAGTTATGAAGTATTCCGCGGGCGGATTTCGCGACTTCACGCGCATCGCAGCCTCCGACCCCACGATGTGGCGCGACGTCTTCCTAGCCAACAAGGATGCCGTCCTGGAGGTCTTGGGCCGCTTCACCGAAGACCTGCAGGCCCTCAGCCGAGCCATCCGCTGGGCCGAGGGCGACAAGCTGTTTGATCTCTTCAGCCGCACCCGCGAGATTCGCCGCGGAATCATTGCCGCGGGCCAGGAAAGCGCCGCCCCGAACTTCGGCCGCGACCATCGTTCACCGAACGAATTCCCAGACATAAAATCTCAATAATCGCCATGCTCCATCGCCGGCATGAACAGCGATCAGGAACGTGCAGGTTTTGAAGCCCTGACCCAGGCTGGGTCGGACCCCGCAGCCGCCCGGGACCTCGGAACCCGTTTGCGCTCCAACCCGCAGCCAGCAGACCTCAAGGCGCTCGCCGCGCTCTGGCTGCACGGAGCGGCCGCTGCGCCCGAGAGCCTGCCTGCCATCTACGACTGCGTCGCCGACGGCTATCTCGGCCAACCGACGGGCGCGAAGCCCGTGCTGACCGCCTCAGACGCCGCCGACCAGCCCGAAGTCATTCCCGCCGCCTTCTGGCTAGCTCTCTGGGATCTGTTGGAGGAGCCGCGCACCGGCCTGCAAGCCGTAAACCTCACCACCAAGACCGCCGCTCTGACCGGCCTAGTCTCACCGCGCTTGCACGCGCGGGTTGGCAAGGCGGCGCTCGCCTATCCGGGCGTCCCCGCCGCTGTCGCTCAGGGCTATCCGCACAAGTTCTCGATGGAAACGTTGGCGAAATGCCCCGAGGGCTCGCTTGGCGCCCAGTTCCACGCCCTCATCGTGGACAACGGCTTTGATCTGGAAGTGCTCGACCGCGATTCCCTTGGTCTCGACCAGTTACCGCCGCCGCTCAACTACTTGAACGCCCGCATCCTTCAGTGCCACGATCTGTGGCACATTGTGGCCGGCTACGAGACCACCCAGCTGCACGAGGTGGCGATCTCGGCCTTTCAGCTCGGCCAGTTCGGCCACCACTATTCCTCGATGTTCCTCGGTATGGTCCTAAGCCGTATCGCCTTCGAGCGACCGGAGGGCGGAGCGATCATGCTGCCCGTCATCCTCAACGCCTGGACCCACGGCCGCCGCACGCCACCCCTGCTTGGCGTCAGCTGGGAGTCCGTCTGGGACAAACCGCTCAGTGACGTCCGCAGCCGCCTGGGCGTCACGCCCTACGAATCTCCGTTCCCGGCCAATCTCTTCGAAGAGCTGTCCGCGGCGGCTTAGAATTCAGTTCCTCTCACGTGCGTGAGCTGAACACTGAAAACTGCGCTATCTGGGATTAAGGCTGCGGGCTGGGATTGAGAAACGCAGCCACCCCTTCGATGGCCTCGACCAAGCCCACCCGCTGCAACACCACGCCTTCGGGCAGGCCTGAGAACAAGCGCGTCGGCGCCGCGGCGTCCAACATTACGAAACAGCCCCTGTCGTCCGCCCTCCGGATCAGCCTGCCGAAGGCCTGCGACACCCGCCCGCGGGCCACGGCGTCGTCGTAGCCCTTTCCTCCGAACCGCACGCGCCTGGCCTTATGCAGGATATCAGGCCTTGGCCATGGCACCCGGTCGAACACCAACAGCCTCAACGATCGCCCCGGAACATCTACGCCATCCCGCACGGCATCAGTGCCCAGCAAACACGCGTCCTCCTCGGCCCGGAAGATATCCACGAGGGAACCCACCTCGCCGTCCACGTGCTGCGCGTAGAGCGCGATTCCCTTTTCGCCCAAGGGCCCAGCGATCTTTTCGTGGACGGCCTTAAGCCGCCGGATCGCCGTAAACAAACCTAGCCCGCCGCCCCCAGCGGCTAAGAACAGCTCGCGCATTGCCGCAGCCACTTGGCGCGGATCGTCTTTGCCCACGTCCGTCACCACAAAGCAGCGGGCCTGCGAGGCATAGTCGAATGGCGAGGAGAGCTTCAGGGTCTTCGGCCGGTCAGGCAGCCTTGCCGCACCGGTCCGCATCTCCGCCAGCGCGAAGGGATCGTCAAGCGTCGAGTCTGCCAAAGTCGCCGAGGTCACCAGCACGCCGTGCGCCTGGGAAATCACCGCATTGGTCAGGGGCTCAGTCGGGTCGACCCAGTGCCGGCGGCAGGCCGCGTCCACCACCCGGCCGAACATAAAGGTCGCGTCGAACCAATCCACGAAATCCGGGTCGTCCTCGGCGTCCTCATCGATGGCCCTTAGCATCGAGCGCCACGCCGGCAGCGTCATGCGCGCCCGCCGGTCCAGCCCCCGCAGCGCCCCCTCGATCCGCGCCCGGTCCGCCGTGGTCAGCTCCGAGGCCTCCGCGTCCAGCACGTCCTCAAGCTGCCGGGCCAGAGCCACCAGCGGGGCTTCGATCTTCGAAAGGCCCTCAGCCGCCGCCCGCGCCGTCGCCCGGACCAAATCCAGCGCCGGACGCGCCGCGCACTCCATTCCGACCTCGCTGGGCGCCGAGCGAGCCCTCAGCTGCTCCATAACGGCCACGAGGAAGTGTTCCACTGGCCCTTGCGGGTTCACCTCCCCGTTTGGCGGCGCAATACGCCCAGACCAGCTCTCTCCCGGCAGCACGGACGCCGCGTGCGTCGCCGCGACCAGGGCGTCACGCGCTTCCTCGTGGTCGCCCAACACCTCCATCAGCCGCGCCTCAAGCCCGCGACCTCGCCGACCCCGACCTTCCGGACCGCGGATCCAGCGCCGCATCTCTGCGGCCTCCGCCCCGGACAGCGCGGCCGCAAACGCCGAGTCCGCCGCATCGAAAAGGTGGTGACCCTCGTCGAAGACGATGCGCTTCAGCTGGGTCGTCTCGCCGTCAGCCTTGCTCCCGCGCGCCGCCCGCGCGCCGTCGAACGCCGCCTGCGTCAGCACCAAGGCGTGATTGGCGATCACGATGTCTGCCCGCCGCGACCCCCTGATCGCCTTTTCCACAAAACATGTCCGATAGTGCTGGCAGCCCGCGTGGATGCACTCGCCCCGCCGGTCTACCAGGTTGGCGGGCGAGGCCTGTGCCGCCGGCGCCACCGAAAACAGGCTGGGCAGCCAGGCTGGGAAATCCCCGCCTGTCATGTCTCCATCCCGGCTTGCCCGCGCCCATCGCGAGGCCAGCGCCATCCCCACCAGATCGCCCGTGCCGAGCTGGGCTGCATTCACTGCCTCCTGAAAATTCAGTAGGCAGAGGTAGTTTTCGCGCCCCTTGCGAACGACAGCTTTCTTCGCCCGCACCTTGGGATCGGGGTAGATCGCGTGGCTCTCCCGCTCGATCTGTCGCTGGAGCGCCCGTGTGTAGGTCGAGACCCAAACTGCTGGCCCGTTGACCTCGGCCCATAGGGAGGCGGGCGCCAGATAGGCCAGAGTCTTTCCGATCCCCGTGCCGGCCTCGGCCAACATCATCCTCGGCTCGCCCTCCCGCTCGCGCGGCAAAAACGCAAACGCGGCCTCGCCCGCAAACTCTGACTGCGAGGGCCGCGCCTCATCCAACCCCGAGCGCGCCAGCAGTTCTGCCAGCCTGGCCCGCGCCGCGGCCGGCTCGACCGGTTTACTCCCCGCCTCGCCCGGCGGAGCCTCGCTCTCCCACTCAGACAGCCGAGCCCACGCGTCGAGCCCAGACGTCCGGAACATGTTCCCCACGGCGTGCGAGCGCAGCGCTCCTACGACCGCCGAACCCCAAGGCCAGCCACCTCGAGCCAGCGTCTCAGCCACCGCCAGCGCCTCCTCCCGCGAAGGCTCAGGAGCCGCCGCGAGCTCCGCCAGCAACAGCCCACAAACCTCGCGCAGCGCCACCGCCTGCGCCGCCGCGCCCTTGGGCTCTGGCAACCCCATAGCCTGGGCCAAACCCGCCGCTGACGGCGCTGTAAACCGCGCCGGCCGCGTGAATGCAAACAGCTCCAACGCGTCAAACACGCGGTTCCCGCGTGGCGGAATCGGCACGCCGAGCCGTCGAGCCGTCATCGCTGCATGCGCCACCAAAACTGGCCACTGCTCGAACAGATCTCGGGCGTCCGGGGGGCGTAAGGCTTGGGGGCCGGTGGCATCGGCAACCGCGGCGCGCGGACCGGGAAGGACAACAAGCGCAGGGGCAAGATCGAGGGGGGTTGGAGGGAGAGTCACGCGGGGAGATTAGCGCGAAGTCGATGTGGAACTCGGATTTAATGATGCTCCCCAGGAGAATCCGGGGGGGGGCGATTGATGAACTCCGGTCCTCTCAAGACCGTCGACCTCGCGCCATCCGAATCTCGGCCTTCGCCGGGATAGGCGGAACTGAGGGGCAGGCTAGCTGCCCCGCCCTTTCCATCGAAACCCCTCAAGCGGCATCGCTCGCGCTGGCGCGCCGTGGCTGGTCGCCACCCATGCGCGGCCTTCCTCAAGCGCCATGACGCGGTAGATCGGCATCCCGCCGGCGTCGCCCGAGACCAAGTCGCCGACCGCCACAGGCGGGTGGGCGCGGTGGTCCAGGGGTGTCCAATCCAGGGCGCGGACATTTAGCATGGTCGTCGCCTCTTTCACCGCGAACATCGCGGATCGTCGAGGACCTTGCGCCTCGTGCGCTGAGGCGAACCTGAGCCGCGCGTTTATCCGCCGTTCAGGCGGACGTGCCGAGCCGGAAGAGACGCCGCCGAGGGTTGAAGCCGGCCTCACCCCCGTTGACGAACCCCGCCGCATCGGTCCCCATACCGGCGGGGGACCTGAACATATGCCGGACTTCAGCGAGCCGGAGAGAGAGGCCGAAGCGGCGCTCGACCAGGCCCATCCGGCGGCGGTAGCACTCGCGCTCGGCGGCGAACGCGGCGGGAAGGGTTGGGAGACCGACGCGCGGGTCTTCCTACGCAAGCAGGCCCACCTACTCGACCTGCAGATCGGCAACCTCAATGAGGAGCGTAACCTCCAGCTCGCTCATCTAAAGGTCCGCCGGTGGAAGGACCGGCTGTCGCTCGCGCTGCAGGGCCTGGCCATCGCGGCAGGCCTGGCAATTATCGCCGCCTTCACGGCCATGGCCTGGGACGCACACGAAGACCACGGCCTAGTGGTAGAGGCCTTCTCCGTCCCGCCGGATCTGGCCGGCCGCGGCCTCACCGGCCAAGCCGTGGCGAGCCAGCTGCAGGACTGGCTTTCCCAGACCAAGGCCGACGTGGACGCCCAGACCGCGCGGGCCGGCGGCAGCTACCGCCACGACTGGGGAACTGACATCAAGGTCGAGATCCCCGAGACCGGCGTCTCCATCGGTGAGGTGCAGAAGCTGCTGCGAGACTGGCTGGGCCACGAAACGCACATCTCCGGCCAACTCTACCGCACGCCTAAGGGCATTTCAGCGACCGTCCGGGTCGGCGATCTGGGAAGCGCCCACACCACCGGTCTCGACGGCGACATCGACGCCTTGGTCGCCAAGCTCGGCGAGGGTGTGTTCGGCGCTGCTCAGCCTTATCGCTACTCAATCTAACTCGACGCTCACGGCCGCCATGACGAGGCCCTGGCAGTGCTGTAAGAGCTCGCGCTCACCGGCGACCAAACCGAGCGCGCTTGGGCCAACGTCGGGCTCGCCAACGTCGTCGCCGAACCCTACCAGTCCCCCATATTTCTGCGTCGTGGGATCGCGCTTGATCCGACGCTGGCGCTAGCCTGGAACAATCTGTCCTCGAGCGAGCTTGAGCTTGGGCATCCCGAAGGCGCGCTGAGGGACGTCGGCGAAGCGCTTCGACTTCTGCGCCGCGGCCAGGGCCAGACGGTTTCTGCGAGCGCCAAGGAGGTCCTCCTTCCCACCGATCTGAGCTTTGAGGCCGGGCTTCTCGGCGACTTCCAGACGTCGGCAAAGTACGCCGAGCAGGAGGTGAGCTTGCCGTCCTACTACAGCTCCGAGGTCACCAGCCGCGAGTCGCTCGCCGAGGCGCTGGCGGCGGACCACGATGCGAGGGGCGCGCGCGCAATGGCAGCGCCGTTGGGACCGGCCCGACCTGGCCGAGGCCCTGGTGCGATCCGGCGACGCCACAGGTGGCCTGGCGCTGATTTCCCAGACGCCTGGCGACTGCTACCTTTGCCTCACCGCACGCGGTAGGATCGCGGCGTTCCAACGCGACTGGCCCTCAGCACAGGCCGCGTTCGCCGAGGCGGTGCGACAAGGACCCGCAACCCCCTTCGCCTATGTCGATTGGGGGCAGATGCTGTTCGACAAAGGTGACATTACAGGCGCCACCGAACGGCTGGGACAGGCCCACATCAAGGGTCCGCGCTTCGCTGATCCGTTGGAGCTATGGGGCGAGGCCCTGATGCGCCAGGGCGACGCCGCCGGCGCTCAGGCCAAGTTCCCTCTAGCCGCCAAATATGCGCCGCGCTGTGGCCGACTTCACCTGCGTTGGGGCCAGGCCTTGGCCAAGACCGGCAAGCCTGCGGAAGCCCGCGCTCAGTGGCAAGCCGCCTCCGCTCTCGACCTCAGCGCCGCTGACCGCGCGGAACTGGCGGGATTGATGCGTCCCTTGTAGGGAAGGTCGCAAGGCTTCTCGAGGAGGGACGATGATTTCGCGGGGAATGAAGGTGGCAGGCGCTCTGGCCCTGGCGCTTGGCGTGGCTGGCGCTGCGGACGCAGCCTCGCCCAAGGCCGCCGTCCAGGATTGGCGCAAGGCGCATGAGAAGGAAATCCTCACCGACTTCACCGCCCTGCTCTCCATGCCCAATGTCGCCACCACACTGTCCGACGTGGACAAGAACGCTACCTATATTTCCGACCTCCTGGCGAAGCGCGGTTTCAAGACCCAGTTGCTGAGGGCTGATCCGGGCACGCCAGCATCGGTCTTCGCCGAGATGAAGATCCCAGGCGCGACGCGCACCGTCGTCTTCTACGCTCACTATGACGGCCAACCGATCAGCCAGAAGGGCTGGATCTCGACGCCCTTTACGCCCTCGATGCGCACGGCTCTCCCCGAGGCCAAGCCGGTCGACTGGAAATCGGCGGACGGGATCGATCTGGACTGGCGGTTATTCGCGCGCGGCGCGGGCGACGACAAGGGTTCGATCCAGGCGTTGATCTCGGCGTTCGACGCGCTGAAAGCCGCAGGCATCAAGCCCACGGTCAACATCAAGCTGCTCTACGAAGGCGAGGAGGAGCAGGGCTCCCCGCACTTCGCCAAGTTGGTTGCAAAGAACCTGGAGACGGTGCGCGGTGACCTCCTCATTATGGGCGACGGCCCGATGCACCAGTCGGGCAAGCAAGAGATTAACTTCGGCAACCGAGGGATCGCCGGCTTTAAGGCCACGGTCTATGGCCCGCTAAAGCCCCTTCACGACGGCCACTATGGCTCCTGGGCGCCCAGCCCCACGGTGATGATCGCCTCGCTGGTGATGAGCCTGCGAGAGGAGAACGGACACATCCTGGTCCCCGGAATCTACGACGACTTGACCCCGGTCTCGCCCGCCGACCGCGCAGCGCTTGCCGCTCTGCCCGACGTGGAAACCAATCTGAAGAAGGCTATGGGCCTCGGCCGCAACATCGGCCCTACCCGCCTCGCCGATGGCTACATGACGCCTACCTTGAACGTGCGCGCCATCCACGGCGGCGACGACGGCCCCAGCGCTGCAAACGCTATCACCACGGAGGCCAACGCCTCCCTCGACTTCCGCCTTGTCCCAGGCGAGACGCCGAAGCGCGTGCACGCGCTGACCGAAGCGTTCCTGACCAAGCAGGGATGGTTCATCGTGCGCGACACGCCGGACCTGGCGACCCGCCTCGCCCACCCTAAGGTTGTCCGGATCAACTGGGACGAGGGCGAGTCCATTGCGACGGAATCGCCAATGGATAGCCCCGCGGCCAAGGCAGTCGCCGCATCGATCTCGCGAACTGCGGGTTATCCCGTGCTGAAGCTTCCCTTCATGGGCGGCAGTTCCGGCATGGCGGAGATCGTCAACCAGATGAAGGCGCCGATGGTCGGTGTCACCATCGCCAACTATGACGACAACCAACACGCGCAGAACGAGAACCTGCGTGTCGGAAACCTTTGGAACGGCATCGAGGTCTACGCGGGCCTGTTGGCGGATCTCACTTGGTGACCTTCGCCTCTGCCTCCTGCCTGCGGGCGCCGGCGAGGATACCCGGAAGCGAGTAGTTACCCTCGTGGCATGCGTATTCCAGCAGCGGCCCTTTGGAGGCTTTGAAGATCATCTGCGCACGCCAAGGCTTAGAGTAGATCTGGGGATCGTCGACGGTGAATTCGTAGAGCATCTGGGTCGGAGAGATCCGAGTGAACCGCTCGGTCAACTTTGCGTCGGTGGAAATGTAGAGATTGATAGGAGTCTTAAACGTGTCGCCGGGGTTGAAATTAGTGGTCTCGACGACCAACGAATTGCCCTCCCACCGGCCGATGCGAACATCGTGGACCGACTCCATGTGGATGGCGACAGCGTCCTTGGTCTGCACGAACTGGTACTCGTTGGCGTAGGGGCCGTTTAGCATCGGAGGCCCCGCCGCCGCCCACCCGGAAATCAAGCATCGCTCTGACGGTGTACGGCCCTCCGGATTGGAGAAATCCTGGGTCGCCTTCGTCTTGGCAGCGCGGACAGCCAGGCCAGCTTCCGTATAGGGAAGACGTCCGTCGAGCGGGTCGACAATCCAGGAGGTGCGCGCCTGACCACCTATGCGCGCAAGCAGCGCGCCCACGTCCCAGAATGTAGCCTCAGTCTGCCGACCGCCGACGTCGTCGATGTCGGTGTTGCTGAAATCCTCAGGGCGACGCTGTTCGTAGGCGCGAGCCTCCGCGTCGGACGCCGTCAGGGCCTTGAACCGAGACGGCCGTTCCAACTCTGTTAGCGAGGTCGATGTCCAGAGGCCGCCGAGGTTAGGGAGCCTATCTGCGGCGTGAGGTGCTCGATGGCCGGCCGCCGCGGCGCTCGATACAACCAGCAAGCTAGCAATCAGAAAGGAAAGCCGCAGCATCAGCGCGCCTCAAACCTGAGTGGCATGGTCTTCGGACCGGAAATGAAATTCGACGGCAACCACTCCGGGGGCGCGGCCAGCTCGAAGCCGGTCATTCGGCTGAGCACCTCACTCAGCATAGCGTCGATCTCAATTCGGGCTATGTGCTGCCCTAGACAACCGTGAGGACCGGTCCCGAAGGCGATATGCGGGTTGGGTTCACGCGCTAAGTCCAGAGCCTCGGGTACAGCGAACACCGCCGGATCGCGGTTCGCGGCGCCAAAGTACATAACGACCTTGTCGTCCTTACGGATCTGCTCGCCGGCGAGTTCAACATCGTGACGGGCTGTACGGCGCATGTAAATTACTGGGCTTGTCCAGCGCAGCAGCTCCTCTCGCGCCACGGGCAACCGTTCGTCCAGGTCGGCGAGCAGCCAAGCGAACTGCCCCGGATGCTCCATCAGGGCCAGCAGGCCGCCAGACAGAAGATTGCGCGTCGTATCGCCGCCAGCGTCAACGAGCAGTAGAAAGAACAGGAGGAATTCCATGTCCTCGAGCTTGCGCCCGTCCACCTCGCAGGCCAGCAGCCGCGAGGCTAAATCGTCTCCGGGACGAGCGCGCTTCTCCGCGATCACGCCTGACCCGTACTCAAACATCTTCGCCACTGCGGCCCCCCCGGCGCCAGGTGGCAAGGCCTCAGGTGCGGTGTGGATGGTCTCGGTCAGCTTGTAGAGCTCGCGCCCATCTTCCAGCGGTAACCCCATCAGCTCGGCAATAACGAAGGACGGCATCTCACCGGCGACCTCGCCCACGAAGTCGCAGCTACCCTTGTCGATCACGGCGTCGACGATCTGGCGCGCCAGCGCCTTGATGCGATCCTCTCGCAGCCGGGCCGCTGGCAAAGTGAACTCCTGACGGATCAACTTACGGAACCCTGTGTGCTCCGGCGGATCCATCATCAGCATCATCTTGTAGGGCCCGAAGCCCTGGCCCTGACCCGGCGGGGGGTCAGGAATCATGATAGTCGGCTCCGACGAGAAGGCCTGGAAGTCACGATCGACGGCCCAGACGTCGGCGTGCCGGGTCACAGCCCAAAAGCCCCGCCCATCAGGTTCGTCACACCAGCGCACCGGCGCGTTCTCACGCAGCCAACGGTATTGATCATGCGGCTGGCCGGTTGCGAAACTCGCAGGTGACAGGAGGTCGATCTGCATGTGTCCGGCCTATCCATTGATCCGTGGCTGAGCCACCCGGCAACCACACTGGACGAAATTCCGGGCTGATTGCGTGCAAACCAACGCCGTGGCTTTGTAGGTCCAAACCCAGGGGACATGCGGCATGTTGAGACGAGAACCTCTACTCAATCCGATTTTGATCAAGTCCTTGCATCCGACCCAGATCACGGTCGGCTATCGCGAGGTTGCCGAAAAGCAGCGGGAATGGCGAGAGCGATCGGACTCCAAGGGTTCGGAATATCTTGGTCGACACATGATCCCAGTCGTCCGGGGTCCCAAGGATCGACTCTTCATCCTGGATCATCATCACCTGTGCCTGGCTCTGCTCAAAGAAGGCGTCCAGGACATCCTCGTGGATACGGTTCTCGACCTTCGGGCGCTGAAACCGCGCGAATTCTGGACCTATTTGGACAACCGCGCCTGGTGCCATCCGTACGATGAGACGGGTCAGCGGCTTGAATTCAAGGCGATCCCATCAAAGGTCGCCGACCTCAAGGACGACCCGTACCGCAGCTTGGCGGGCGACCTACGCCGCGCGGGCGGTTTCGCTAAAGACACCACGCCATTCAGCGAATTTATCTGGGCCGAATATCTTCGTCGGCGCGTGAAGTCTGTGGTGGTGGAGTCCGACTACGAGGCAGCGATGGCTCAGGCGCTGATCCTCGCCAAGGCGGAGGCGGCAAGCTTTCTGCCGGGTTGGTGCGGCCCAAACACGTCTGACTAGGTCCCTTGCGGACATATGCAGTCCGGCCCCTTAGGAACTGGGGCGTACGCCGTTCCCGCCAGCCAGCAGCCGACCGTCCGCAAGCCTGGTATTACGGCCGTGTTCTTCAGCCTGCGGGGCGGGGGTGACCCGGCGGGCTTCAAAGGCTTCACTTTCGGCGCGCAAGGCTTCAGCCAATTCGCCAGTCTCGACCGCATTGGTTAAGTCACGGAGGACATCGCCCAGCGAGGCGAAAGGACCCTTCGGCGGGAGGTGGATTTCCTGCCAATACCAGCCAGGGGGTCGGAGGAATCGACTCCTCTTTGGGGTTTCGAGCAGATCAATTTCGAAATCGTCGCTCTTCAGTTTCATGTTTCGACCTGTCCGCCTGGGTGCAAGCGCATCGAGAAGCGATGGAGCGGTCATTGGTGTAGGACAGTTTTTCAATGTTACCATTTTAGGGACACCACGACGCGGCTCAGGAGGTTGAAACGCACCGGGCGTGGTGGTTTCTCATTGGGTTTGTTCTCCTTGCGATGCTCGGCATCATCACCTTCGATCATTCGGAAAAACCGCCACGACGGGTTGTGCTCCAAGGTGTGCAGCCAATTCTGATCGACCAACTCGGTGGCGACACGTTCGTTCTTGGGATGGGCAAAGACGGGCAACCGCAATGGAACCTAATCCGCCACTGACATTACATCCGGCGACATACGCATCGGCAACGGACGCCGTGGAATTAGGTGTGCTTGCGCCACAATACCGAGCATTACCGGTATTATGTAGCAAGCACACCTAATCCAGGGCGTCCGCCAACGCTACCGATGTGCTATGTCACCAGATACGGTGACAAATGGCAGAAACCCATGTCCTCTTCGCGCTCAAGCGCCAGTACGCCCGCACCCTAGGTTTGGCGCGGATCGATCCCGCGCAGGCTAAAAGCGATCTCGCACATCTCGCCGCCGTTATCCGCTTGTTCAGCCCAGATGAAGAACTCGCCGCGATCCGTCCGGTACGGCCCTACAAGGCCGATAGGGAGCGTTGGCATAGGACTGTGCTTCAGACGCTTAAGGCCGCTGACAGGCCACTCAGGGCTCGGGAGTTGGCGCGGCTGGTACTGGTTGCGCGTGGTATCGACGCTAGCGACCACGCGCGGCTTTTGTCGATCGGTTGTGGGCTACAGGCGACGCTGGGGCGGCTGGAAGCGCAAGGTTTCGTGTGCGTTAGCGGCAAGCCGAGACGGTGGGGACTTGCCCGCAGGGGCTGACCTTAAGAGCTGGAAGCTAAAAGGAGAGGTAAAAGTGGGTCCCAGGTCCGCTGTACGACAGCAGGCCGTGAGAGAGGATATCCCTCCCGATTAAACCACAAATTCCCTGATTGCCGACGTTGCACTCTGAAACGGAGTGGTTGAGGAACGAGTGCGGTATCTCATTGTGACCGACTATAAGAATGTCGATGTCGTACGTAGGAACCTGCACCGGAACCGCGCCAGTGGAGGGTGTTAGCATTGGCATCATGCCGGTGGGCTGGAGGTTCAGCCTAGCTAGCGTAGCGGCATCAATTGACGTGTGTGATGCGCCCGTATCGACCAGCAGTGGAACGGAGAATTGCGGAGTGGGCTGCTGGCCAGCCGCGATCAACGCCGCCCTGCGGGCGGCTCCTTCTTGCAGTAAGACGTGAAGGATGGGGCCGCCAGGACCTACAGGATTGAAGCAGTGCATGGGAGCGTCCGAATGTCTCTGGTGTAGTTAGAGACAATCTCAATGGACGAGATGCGCTTCACTAGGAAGGGTTGAAGTTTCATTTTCTCATACCCCGCAGTCAACGCGTCGGTATGACTTACGTAGATACCCAGAACCTCATTGCCCGCGATCAAGACGTATTGGCCTTCATGCTGCATGAGTTCAGCTTGCTTAGCTGCGAAGGTTGCCATTTCGGCTTCAAGGGCCACGGTTCGCCTCCGATTCGGAGCCGACTCGACGTGAGTCAAGCTGTTTTTCATGGAATAGAAGTAAGCGGTTGTGAAGGTGTTAACAAGCACCTATGCGGTGGGGTTCCGCTGCCAATAGCCCTTCCACTGACGGCTCACCGGGTGCGCTAACGCCGAACCAGTCGCCATCAGGAACTGCTCGCCATTGCTGATACGGCGGTTGTCTTCTCGCCAAGCCATTTCGGTTGCGTAAGCCGCCAAGTACGGGCCGGCGATGCTGTGGTGAATGCCGATTTCAGCGCGGCGGAGGCGGCTAAAGAAACTCTCTGCCGCGTTGGTGCAGGCTTCTGCCGAAGAGTACTCAACGCTGTGGTTGATCCGACGCGTCAGGAACTTCGCCTCAAGGGCATCCCAATGGCTGGCCTCGTCGGCGTGAACGATTGAGCCAGCCGCGACGGTAGCCATGACAAAGGGAACGCCTTCAGCTTCGGACTTCGCGACGTGCGTCAGCGTCTCGCCGTTCAGCTCGCGGGCGACGATCACGACCTGACGCTTGCCGGTCTGGTAGACCCTGCGACGACGGTCAACGCGGTCTTCGCGGCGGTTGGCAGGCTTCACGTACCCACCGAAGTACGCGCCATCCACGGCGGCTTCGCCGGAGATAACCGACGCCGCTTGTTCAGCCGCCAGCGCCTCCCTGAGCTTGTGTGCGAGGACGAAGGCCGTCTTGTACTGGCAATCCAGATCACGGCTCAGTTGGAGCGCGCTATGACCCTTCGCGCCGTTCACGAAGATCGCGATGGCCCCGAGAATATCGCGCAGATCCATTTTTCGGCTGGCGAAGATCGTGCCCGACGTAACCGAGAACTGAGCGCCGCACGCTTTGCACTTGAAGATGCGGCGAGCCTTGAACGTGTAGCACTCGCAGCCGCCGCATTTGCCGCACACGGCGTCACCGTCCGTGTCGGCCCAACGGATAGACCGGAACAAGTCAAAGGCCTGGTCGTCGGTAAGCCGCATGACTTTCGCCAATGAGAGTGTGCGGGCGGCGGCGGAGAGGAGGAAATGTTGAGACATGTAACCAAATCCGATGCGTGTGCATCTGATATGGCTATATCATACATCGTTGTCAACGGCATTCGCATCGAATATGGTGACAAATCGAACAAGATGCGGAGACAGCAATGGCTGACGTGGATTGGACGGCGCGAACGAAGGCCCTCCTGAGGTCCGAAATGGTCAAGCGCGGCGTTAGCTACGCTGGGTTGGTGGAGAAGCTAGGGACACTCGGAATCCGAGAGACAGAGGCCAATCTGCGGAACAAGATCAGCCGGGGCGGATTCACCGGGGCTTTCTTGATCCAATGTCTGACAGCGATGGGAGTGAGCGCGCTGCGTTTGGAAGACTAGTCACCCAATGTCTCACGGCGGTCATGGTGATGGTCGCGGCGGGGTGGATTTCGTTTCTCTGGCAGCACGCCCATGTCATCGGTGTCCGCCGCGAAATGGCCGAACGCGAGAGCGCCGCCTACTGCCAGCAACCCAATCACGAACCTTGCGAGGCGACTAAGTATGCCGCCATGCAGGCGAGGGCCGAGCAAGACGCCGTTGACGCCTCGGTCTGGCAAATCTGGCTCAACGTAGCTGGCCTTTTGGGACTTGGCGCCACCGTCATCTACGCAAGGCGCGCTTGGCTGGCCTCCCAAGGCGCGCTCAAACTGGCTCACACGGAAGCCGAGGCGGTCGCCACTAGGCATGCTGGCGAGGCGAACAACAATCGGATGATTGCTGTCGCCGCTAAGATGAGTTCCTACGCGGCGATCAAGAGTGCCAATGTTGCCGAACAAGCGATTAGCACTGTCGAGCGCCCCTATCTGTTCTTTAGTATTAGCAGCACCGTGCCCTACGATGAGAAGTTTATTGATAGGGGAAAAGACAAGACACAACCCAAGATGCACTATGTTTGGGAAAACTACGGTCGAACGCCCGCAATCACTCGGCGAAGTCGATTCAACAGTGCGGTTGCCACCAAAATTCCAGTGCGGCCCAAGTACGTCGAACCGCCCAAGGTTGGCGAGTCCATTGTCGCGGCGAGCAAGTCCACCAGCCAGGAGGAGTGGATTCATCTGGAGGGGATCGACGCCTCCGACTACTTGGCCCTTGAGACCGGCAAACGCCACCTCTTCTGGTGGGGGTATGTTGAATACACGGACGTCTTTGACCGCATCCACACGACCGGCTTCGGCGTGCGCTACGTACCGAAAGACAGATGCTGGACCTCTGCCGGCGGAAAAGCCTTCAACTTCCGGAGGACCGAGCCCGATCCGGAGGCTTAAAAGGGCCATGGCCCCGAGTAATGCTACCAACCCCATTGGGGTCGCTCCTTTCTAGGAGCGGCATCACATAGCTAACTCACTTCCGATGATATCGGGCACCGATTCCGGCTATGCCCGCATCGTCTTAGGTGTGCTTGCTACATAATACCGAGCATTACCGCGAATTATCTTTCGAAATCGCCCGACTGACGACACAAGGTGGGCGAAGACGGATCGCTGAGGGGCCGCCCGTCGTCTTGGAGTTTTGCGCTTGATCGCCGCCCTCTTCGCCGCTTCCATGGCGCTATCTCCGCCCGACTTTTCCCATCTGCCGCCGATCAAGCGCGATCCGCAGGTCACCTACATCGACCGGGCCGGCGCGGTTATCGGAGTGAGGGGCGGCAAGTACGCCCCGCCGGTCGACCTTTCGCACCTGCCGGCCTATGTGCCCGCAGCCTTCATCTCGATCGAAGACCGGCGATTTTACGAACACTCTGGCTTTGATCCGGTCGGCATGGCGCGCGCTGTCGTCGCCGACCTCGCCAAAGGAAAGGCTCGCGAAGGAGCCTCGACCATCACCCAGCAGCTCGCGCGTAACCTTTTCCTCAGCGCCGATCAAACGCTTGAACGTAAGGCCGACGAATTGGTCATCGCGGTCCAGCTTGAGCAGGCTTATTCAAAGAAGCAAATCCTCGCCCTCTACCTCAGCCGGGTCTATTTTGGGTCAGGCGCCTATGGGATCGAGGCGGCCTCGGAACGCTACTTCAACAAGCCCGCATCGCGACTGAGCATTCGCGAGGCCGCTATCCTCGCAGGGATCCTGAAATCCCCGACCAACTACAATCCGGCCGGCAATCCGGAGAAATCCGCCGAGCGCACCAAACTTGTCCTGGGCGCGATGGTTGAAACCGGCGCCATCGCGGCTGGTGATCGTGACAAAGCACTCGCCGCTGCGCCCAAAATCTGGAAATCCGCACCAACGGCGCCGGCTCAGTATTTCGTTGACTGGGTGGATAATCAGACTCGGGCAACCCTTGGCACGCCGAAGCAGGACATCGTCGTCGAAACGACACTGGACCTCCCCAGCGAGATCGCGGCCGGGGAGGCAGCCAAGGCTGTCACGACCCGCTTCACCAAACAGGGCGTGGGACAAGCCGCGGTGGTCTCGATCGATGGCTCAGGACGGGTGCGGGCGATGGTCGGAGGCGTCGACTACGCCAAAGGCCCGTTCAACCGCGCCACCGACGCACACAGACAAGCAGGGTCGGCCTGGAAGCCCTTTGTCTACATGACCGCAATGGAGGCAGGTCGAACGCCAGACCTCATTGTCGTCGATGAGCCAGTTACAATTGACGGCTGGTCTCCCCGGAATTTCGAGCCGGAATTTATGGGCTCGATCACCCTGGAGACGGCTCTGGCGCACTCGATCAACACGGTGGCCGCTCGGCTGGCAGACGAGGTCGGGCGGGAGAACGTGGCTGCCGTCGCCCATCGGATGGGCATCGTCAGTCAAGTGAACACCGACCCCGCCATGGCGCTCGGCACAACCCTGGTGACCCCGCTTGAAATGGCTCAGGCTTATGACACCTTCGCCAATGGCGGCTACCGCGTGGCGGCGTACGGCATTGAACGGATCCGCACGAATGGCGGCCAGGTGCTGTTTCAGCACAAAGCGGCGTTGGC
>JAYUBY010000296.1:0-5363 GCA_043740635.1 Alphaproteobacteria bacterium | reverse complement strand
CTTACGCGGCCAAATGAGCCGTTTGGCAATCGGCGCGCCGCATTAATGTAGGGGCTAGAAGCCGACCCGTAGCGGCCCATCCATGCTCGTTGAGGTCCTGGTCCGGCATCCTGTTGCGATCCTGGACCCGGAAGGCCTCTAGGCGGCCACTGAGCGCGCCTTGACCGACCCTTTGGGTGACCATCAAGTACCGCGAGCTGAAGTCCACATCGACCCAGAAGCTGCGGCCCTCCTGGAAGCCCATCTGGGTCTTGCCAAGCAAAGCTTGGCGCAACGAGGCGCGTTCAGTCCACCGGCTCGAATGCGGCGCCGATCTCCCCATAGCGGGTCTCCCACGACCATTGCACAGTCTGGTTCAACGCGGTGCGGTTGCCGAGGTTGTCGTAGTAGATCGCACTCAGCTTGGTCCCTCCGGGCGTGAGCCACGTCACGGCGCCATAGCCGCCGGTGCGGGTGTCCAACTGAATGACCGGCTGGGTATGGATTGCCTGCATCTCGCGCAGGAACGGTGACAGGGGCGGCAGCGGCAGACGGGCGCCTGCCGTGGCCTGCTCGTCGTCGAGCGCCCAACCCCGCAGGGCCGCCAGGGCCCCAGCGCTTTCGTTGTCTTGGAAGCCCGCGGCCGTGGCGGTGAGGTCGCCGCCGGCCACGGGCGTTCGGGCAGAGAGCTCCAGACCCAGTGGACGGCCTCTTCGCCGATCCAGCTGTTCATGGCTGAGGGCGTGAGGGTGTCGGCGGGAATCCACGGATTAGCCACGTACTCGCGATGCTCCAGCGATCCGGGCGGGTAGAGCAGGCCTGCGCGGACCTGGTAGCTGACGCCGCGGATCGGCAGGGGTTTGTAGAGGAGGTAGCCGTGGGCGAAGCCCGCGACGCGGCCGGCCCCCGGCTGGAAGCGTAGATCCAGAACCGCGCTGAGGTCGCCAGCGACCTGGGGGTTCCAGATCAGATCGCCCTGGGCCAAGAGGTGCGCCTTGACGGCCGGGCGTCCGCCGAAACGGGACTTGCCGAAGCCGCCGTCCAGCCACGAGCGCTCGCCGTCGGCAGCAGCCACTCGCAGATCGAGCAGACCGGACAGGGTGTCGCGCCCGAAGAAATCGCCCTGCGCTCGCGCTGAACCGGCCGCGATGGGCAGCACCAGTAGAACTTTAATGAAAGGTCCTATGGGCCTCACCAACTATGCTCCTGACACTACACAGAGATATGGAGCGAGATATGGGGCGTAACGGTGAAGACGATCACAGTATTGACTTCGACCGGACCTGTATAATAACTGGCGGCGAGCAAAAACGCACCTAACGCCTTATGACAAATCGGGCCCTTCGGGTTTGCGGATGAATTGATCCGACAGACCGCGGCGACCGGCATTAGCGCTGCCGCCTTCCAGGATGCCCTCGCCGTCCAGGACATATCTGGAGTTTTGAAAATGCACACCGGGCCATGAGCTAAGGTCAGGGGGGCGTAGCTGCGTGCCGGCGACTTACTGAGCCTCCATCGCCTTCAGCATTTGCTCCAAAGTTCTGAGCTCATCGGCCTCGCCGGGAGGCTTATCCCAGCGCAGTCGGTTGATCCGAGGGAAGCGCATGGCGACACCCGACTTGTGGCGGGTGGAGCGTTGCAGGCCCTCGAATGCGACCTCGAAGACGAGACCATGGTGCGGTTCGGCTCTGACGGCGCGAACGGGACCAAATCGTTCGACGGTGTTATCGCGGACGAACTTGTCGATCCCTTTCAGCTCCTCGTCGGTGAAGCCGAAGTAAGCTTTGCCGACCGGGGTGAGGGTGCGCACGCCAGCCTCGTCGTAGGTCCAAACTCCGAAGGTGTAGTCGGAATAGTAGCTGGAGCGCCTTCCATGTCCGCGCTGGGCGTACATCAACACCGCGTCGATGAGGAAGGGATCGCGCTTCCACTTGAACCAGGGCCCCTTTGGACGGCCGGCCTCATAGGTCGAATCCCAGCGCTTAAGCATCAGGCCTTCGGCGATTTTCGGGTCGCCAGCAGGCGGTTTGGCGCGCAGCACTGCAAGCTCGGGCCAGGTTTCGAAGGGTTGTATGGGCGACAAATCAATGCGCGGACTGCTCTCCCTGGCGACGAAGGCCTCCAACCGCTTGCGGCGTTCCGCGAAGGGTAGGATGCGCGTATCCTCTCCACCTTCGGACAGCAGGTCGTAGGCCCGGACCGCAGCCGGGAACTTCGCCAGCGCCGTGGCGTCAACGGTCTTGCGGTTCAGACGTTGCTGAAGATCGGCGAAACTGGCGACCTGGCCGTCGCGAATAATCAGCAGTTCGCCGTCGATGACGCCCTCGGCCTCCAAGGCCTCGACAACGTCGGGGAAGGACTTGGAGATATCGTCGCCGGTGCGTGTGTAGAGGCGGCGCACGCCGCCCTCGTTCACCGCCTGGATTCGGATACCGTCCCACTTCCATTCTGCGGCGTAATCGGCCGGGTCGAGACGG
Organism: Alphaproteobacteria bacterium; assembly: GCA_043740635.1. Lineage (GTDB taxonomy): Bacteria > Pseudomonadota > Alphaproteobacteria > Caulobacterales > Caulobacteraceae > Phenylobacterium. Next base: position 2,907 of record JAYUBY010000296.1, on the reverse strand, counting down.
GCGAAGTCGACGTCCTCGTCGACGGCCTGCGCAAGCATGGCGGGGCGAAAGCGGCCGGGGTTGTCTGACAAGGGGCGCTGAGCTCGTCCCTCAAGCCACGCGAAGAGGGACTCGTAGGGCGGTTGCAAGGCGTGCCAGATCTCCTCCACCTCGTTGAGGGGGACGGGTTCCACTCCCATATCGGCCGCCGCCCGCTTGGCGAGGCGGGCGGTGAGTCCCACGCGTAACCCCCCGGTCATTAGCTTGAGCAACGCCCAACGAGCGGTCGGCTGGAGCGCATCGAGCCAACCCTCAATCAGTGCCTGCACTTGGGGGCGGGAAGCGCCGCGCAGGGCGTCGACCACCTCCGACAGCTCCGGTTCCCGATTGGCGCCGGGCTTGGACGGCCAGACCAGGGCCACCGTCTCGGCGAGGTCGCCCACATAATCGTAGGACCATCGAAAGAGCTGGGGATCCATCCGTTCCTCGATGGCCTTTCGGATGAAAGCAGGTTTTGCGGCATCGAAGCTGAGATCGCCGGTGAGCGCGGCCAACGCCCAGCCCCGGTCTGGGTCCGGGGATACGCGCAGAAAGTCGCGCACCAGGATGAGCTTGGCGTTACGCGACCTGGTGAGCGACAGCCGGTCGAGGAGTTCGGCGAAAGCTTTCAAGAGAATCCCCGCTCAACGGCGAATAGGCCCGAACCTGAGAGGCGCAGAGGAGGCGCACCTCCGAAGGGAGCCTTCGCTGGCCTGAGCAGCCGATAGGAGATCAATCCTCGCTCTCCTCATCATATCCCACGAGCGCCAGCGGCCGCGCCGCTACGCCGTGCAGCTCAGCCCACCGGGCCAGCGCCCCTTCGCGGCCGTGGGTGATCCAAAGTTCCGCCGGCCTAACTTCGGCGACCGTGGCAGTGAGCTCATCCCAGTCGGCGTGGTCGGATATCACCAGGGGCAGCTCGACACCGCGCTGGCGGGCGCGGGCGCGGACCTGCATCCAGCCAGACGCAAGGGCGAGAACCGGATCGGGGAAGCGGCGGCTCCATCGGTCCTGGGTAGCCGAAGGTGGGGCGACAATGATCTGCCCTTCGAAGCCTTGTTTCATTCCTGTCGTGGCGGGTTCGAGCGGCCCAAGTTCAATGCCGTGACGCTCGTAAAGGCCGTTCAAGCGCTCAAGAGCCCCGTGGACGTAGATGGGCCTGTCCCACCCGGCCTCGCGCAGGAGGCGGATAATTCTCTGCGCCTTGCCGAGCGCGTAGGCTCCGACCAAGTGGCTGCGGTTAGGGAACTGGGCCACGGAGCGCAGTAGGCGGGCGATCTCAAGGCTGGCGTCGGGGTGTCGGAACACCGGAAGTCCAAAGGTCGCCTCGGTGATGAAGACTTCGCAGGGCACGGGTTCGAACGGAGGACAGGTGGGATCGCGGCGGCGTTTGTAGTCCCCACTCACCACCATGGTTAGGCCCTTCCAGCGGACCACAACCTGGGCAGAGCCGAGGACATGGCCAGCTGGAACCAGGACCACTTCGACGCCGTCCCGCGTTACCTGTTGGCCGTATGCCGCGGCCTCCTGCGCCTGCGCGAAAGCCGGACCGTAGCGCTCGGCCATGATGGCGAGGGTCTCAGGCGTTGCCATGACCGCGCCGTGGCCCGCGCGGGCATGGTCGGCGTGACCGTGGGTAATGACCGCGCGCGCCACCGGTCCTGACGGGTCAATGTAAAAATCGCCAGGACCGCAGTAGAGACCAAGGGGTCTTGCGCAGAGCAGGTCGCGGGGTTGCACCATCTCACTGTAATACAAATCGAGACGATGGGCTCCCCTGGAGCTGGAGAAGGTTCGTGGAAGTGGATTGGCAAAGCCTAGACACCTCAAAGTTTATCGCGCGGCGGGCGGCGCCCCGGGAGAAGATCGGCGGGAAAGTCGAAATCTAGTCGCAGCTGGTGCGTAGGGACGAGCGGGACCTAAAGAGGTGCGCCTTCGGCAAAATCGCGCAGCGCCCCCCGCAATTCTTGGTTGCGAAATTCAACCCGCTCTCAGGACGACGATCCCATCGATGTCGTTGGAGCCAATCAGTGCTTTGAAGGTGGATCCTCCTAAAGGGAGTTCGACCATGCCTGAGGACGCCGCTGCCGAATCACGCCTGCTGCTACTCGCTCATCGACTTTTTCATCTGCCTGGATGCGGCTCTGAGCCTGCTTGGAGGCGTTTCTCCGCGCTTTGCAGACAGAGGGGCGCCGACGGCTTTTTTTGTTGAGCGGCGGATCTTGCAGGCATGTCTAGTCTCCTTGCGATGCTCTGACGACAACGCCCCACCCTTCCGCGGGTTAAGAAGCGCAATTCGCGCAACCGAAGCGGTCGGTCTTAAGGCTTCGCGCAATGAACGCGTTCATTGCGGAAGGTGGCCATCGCCAGCAATCGGCACCTTCCGGGGTTCCATGCGTTGAGGATCGAAAGCCGACGGTTCTGAGCCTGTATCCGTACGATCTGCGCGCACTCGCGAATTTGAACCGGGATCGGCTTCGAGGGAGAGTCGATCGCCGAACTGCCCCGGGGGTGCAAGAAAGCCGTTTTGGACGGAAAAACCAACCAGCCTGGAAAACCCGAAGGGGACCCTTACTTTGCGGGCGGCGGCGAGATGGGCGAAAGGCTGTGCGCCCTGCATTGGCGCGCCACGCCGTTGGGGACTTCAGATCTCTGGTCCCCGTCGCTTAAGAGCCTCGTGGGCGTTGTGCTCGCGTCGAAGCAGCAGATGTTCATGGCCTGGGGTCCGGACCGGGTCTGGCTTTACCATGACGCCTTCATACCGATCCTTGGGGCCAAGCACCCACATGCTCTAGCATTACAGTTGCAGTCCACTCTTGACGTGAGCCCGTCGAGCTACAGCTTGATGAGCTCTTCGCCATAGAGACCAGGCGATGACCTCGGCTGGCT
>JAYUBY010000295.1:0-3091 GCA_043740635.1 Alphaproteobacteria bacterium | reverse complement strand
ACTACCTTCTATCGTGCATTTGAAATCGTCAGTTGGAGCACTATCCAAGCGTCGTGCGCCTGATTGGGGCGTTTATACTGGCGCTGACGGCCATAGATATCACCCTCGGCATATTGGCCTGGACGCACGGCGGCCCGACTACTGTCGATCTTCGGCGCCGGCAACAGCCCTCGGGCCAATAACCACTTCCCCCTGCCACGCGTTTGGCGAGGTCCGTTCTTGGAACGCAACGCACCGCAAAGGAACGGCCGCCCAGCGCCAACTGCTGAAATTGGCACCGCGCCCGAAACACGACATTCGATCCGCCAGCCCCGCCGGCGTATTCCCCCCCTGGCGAGACCGAAACGTGACCCTAGGCATCCCGCGTGAACCCGTCCGCGCTCCAGTCCTCGCAGCCAACGCTGTGGTGGACGAAGAATAGACCCTCGGGGTCATAGCGCCGCTTGATCTGCCTCAGGCGCGGGTAGTGCTCGCCCCAGAACGCCTGCTGCCAATCGGCCTCGAAGTAGTCGGTCTCCGAGACGTACGAGGCCGGCTTCGCCTGGAGCGCGAGCAGCGGCCCCCACGCGGCCTTCATCTGCTTGGCGTCGATCCGGCCCTTGCCGGCGTTCGGCTCGTGGCCGGCGACGCCCGGATAGGCGGCCGGCTCCTCGCCGCCGGTGATGGCGAGCGCGAAAGCGTCGACCACCGCCGGGTTCATCGCCGTGTCGAGGGTGCGCGCCTGGGCCTCTTGCGTCGCCCCAGCCATGCCCTTGTTGCAATGGAGCGAGACACTCCAGCCGTTGGCGGCGTGGATCAGGGCGTCGACCAGGGCCGGGCGGCGCGTCGGCTCTAGCAGGTCCTTCGACAGCCACGTCGACTGGTAGCCGTGGATGATCTGTCCGGCCTGACCTGCGTCACCGTCCCACACATAGCGCTCACCCTTGAAGGCGTAAGGGGTCAGCTCCGTGCGGTCGTCCCCCTTCACGACGCCGGACAGGGTCTTCATGATCGCGCCGTTCCAGAACATCCGCGCCGGTAGGGCCGAGATCTGCGGCTTGCCGAACGTGTAGTCGCCGCTCCGAGCCGCCAGCCAGTCGAAGATCGGCTTCCAGACCGCGGCGGCCTCCGTCCGGCTAAGGCCCTGGAAGACCATGCTGACGCCCAGTCGTCGGCGCGAGCGAAAAAGGATTTGCTCGCCCCAGTGCGGGTTCAAAAGGTTCGTCTGGTAGAAGCTCAGCATCTGCTCGACCAGGGCGCGGTAGGCGTCGTCAGTGGCGGCGGTGATCTCGGCGTTCACAGCCCCGAAGGTTGCCGGCAACTCGTGCGTTCTAAGCGTCAGGCGGGTCACCACCCCGAACGTTCCGCCGCCACCACCCTTTAGCGCCCAGAAGAGGTCCGGGTTGGTGCTTGCATTGGCGATCCGCACCTGGCCGCCGGCCGTCACCACCTCGGCCTCAAGCAGGTTAGCCGCCCCGGTGCCGAAGCCCTTCGAGAAACTTCCAAACCCGCCGCCCTGCACCAGTCCCGCCAGCCCCACAGTCGTGCAGCCGCCGCCCTGGACGTAGCGGCCGGCCTTGGTGGTCACCGCGTCATAGGCTTCCAGCCAAATGCAACCGGCGCCCATGCTGACCGCATGTTCGCCAGGGCCCTTGCAGCCCTTGCCGACAAAGCTGTCGTGCAGCTCGATCGCCCGCATCGGCTTCATCCAGATCAGCAGCGAGTCCGGCGCGTTGGAGCCGCCGAGGTAGCTGTGCCCGCCGCCCTTCACGACTAGCCGCAGATTGTGCGCCCGGGCGAACTTCACCGCCGCCGCGACATCCGTTGCGCTCTCGGCGGCCACCGCATATTCGCTCGGCTTCGATGTCCAGGCGTCGGTCCAGCCCAGGCTCTGGGTGAAGGCCGGGGACTCGCTGTTGTGGAAGCTGTTGCGCACCGCTTTGAACAGGGCCGCGGTCTCCGGGCTCCCCGGCGCCTTAGCCGCCGCTGCCCACGGCGAGTCGATCTTGGCGAGCCGTCCGCCCACGGCCTTGCCCAGACCCGCCCAGGCCGCCGCGTCCGGCCAACCCGGCTCACTCGGCCGCACCCGCTTGCGCCCTTGCGCGGCGAGGGCCGCGGTAGGCGCCAGGGCTATCGCCAGCGGCAGGGCGGCAGCGCCTCTCAAAAGGTTGCGTCTTAACATTGCGAACTCTTCGGATGTTCAATGTCTAGGTCGATCGCCGATCCCCGTCGACGCCGCTACCGATTGGGGCCGATCGGCGGTCTCACGGGGACCGGAGGCCCGGCGGCGTGACGACCGGCCGTACAACAGGGACGAGCGGTGGAGGTGTTCGCGCCAACGAATCTGGCCGAGCTTTTGGCTCATCACGGCAGCCGGGATCAACGGGTCGCCGAACGGGTGCCCGACAAATGGGATTCCCTAAAGGGTCAACACTCCTCCAAACGGGATCGCTCGGCGGCTTACTGCCAACGCTTCGTCCGGTGTGCGCCAACTACGGTCATTGGCTTCGATCCGCAAACTGGACGTTTAGACCAACGGCCAAACCCGGATTTTCGACCCCGCGGCGGAAGTTCACGGGTGCGGCCGTGGAGCTCGGTCGTCGTACTTACACCACATCCCAAGCAGCTTCTCGTGAACCGGATCGTAGACAACATTCACAGCCCAGCAGCCGCCGTGCACAAACTGGGGGAACGCCGAAGGCCTCACGATGCGGGCTCCTGTCGGCAACGGACCCCACCTATTCGAAAGAGCCAAGATGCCGAGAATGAGCGGTTGGCCTCTCCTGAGGCAAATGCCGTCAGAAATCGTCGAAAACGGCAGATCGTTGACGGTCTTGGCTCTGGTCGCTGTGTAGTAGCGAGCATAGTGGTCGAGCGGTTCGGCTCCTTTCGGCAACCTGAGTTTCGCCTCAAGGGTTCGGATATTGGCGGGGCTAGGTGTCCCTGCGGGCTGCCGGGCGGCGACGGCATCGTGGGTAAGCATCCCTTAGAGTCTGGCTCATAATGTTTGTTTTGGATTTCAAGGGTTTGCCAGCCTTCGTGTCATGAGTTGGACGGAGGCGAGCATGAGCCATGCGGTTGAGCTTTCGAGGGTGGCCTCGAAGTCCTTGGC
>JAYUBY010000294.1:0-16210 GCA_043740635.1 Alphaproteobacteria bacterium | reverse complement strand
GCAGCTCGCCAATCATTTCACGGCTAAAGTCGCGCCGTTTCAGCCCGATGAGATTGAGCCCTTCGAGATGGGCGTGGTTTCCCCACACGAGGCCGTAGGGAATGACGTCTTTGGTCACCGCCGCCAGACCGCCGATGAAGGAATAGCGTCCGACCCGGCAGTATTGGTGCACCGCGGCCAAACCGCTCACCATCACAAAGTCGCCAATATCCACATGCCCGCCAAGGGTCGCGGAATGGGCCAGAACCACATTGTCTCCGACCGTGCAGTCGTGGCCGACATGGCAGGTGGCCATGTACATACCGTCGTTGCCCACCCGCGTCACACCACCAGCCTGGATCGTGCCGATATGCATCGTCACGTGCTCCCAGATTCGATTGCGATCGCCGATGATCAGCTGGGTGGGTTCGCCCTGATAGGCCGTATGATGCGGCGGTCCGCCGAGGTTGGAGAAGTTGCGGACGGTGCAATCCTCGCCGATCTGGGTGTGTCCCTCGACGATCACATGGGACAATATCTGGGTGCGCGCCCCGATCCGCGCGTGCTCGCCGATAATCGAGTAGGGCCCGATACTGACCCCGTCGGCCAGCTCGGAGTCCTTTGCGACAATTGCCGTGGGATGGATATCGACGCTCACTTGGTTTCCACCACCATGGCGGCAAATTCCGCTTCCGCTGCCATCTTGTCGTCGACAAGAGCTCGGCCCTTGAACTTGAAGATGTCGCGTCGCGAAAGGGTAACCTCAACCGCCAGGCGGATGACTGCCCCTGGCCGCACCGGCGCACGGAATCGGCAATTGTCGAGCGACATAAAGAAGATGGCCTTGCCGCCCACATCGACATCCAGCGATTTGGACATCAAGACGGCGCCAGTTTGGGCCATGGCCTCGACGATCAGCACGCCGGGCATCACGGGGTAGCCAGGAAAGTGGCCCTGGAAGAACGGCTCGTTCGCAGTCACGCATTTGATGCCAACGATCGACTTGTGCGCGACATAATCCTCGCAGCGATCGACCAGGAGGAACGGATAGCGATGCGGAATCCGCGCCAATATCTCAGTGATGTCGATTTCGGTGAGAGCTTCCCTCACCGGGGCCTTGCGGCTCATGAATCCCCTTCCTTGCGGTTCGCCGCCCTGGCGAGCCAGGTATTCTCGCGCAACCATTGCCGGACCGGGCGAGCGGGGAAACCGCCCCAGGTCTCACCCGCCGGAACATCTCTAAATACGCCGGAGCCTGCGCCGATGCGCGCGCCATCGCCAATCGTGATGTGATCGACGACGCCGGCGCGTCCCCCGAACTGCGCCCCATCGCCGATAACGACGCTGCCGGAAATCCCGGTATACGCCGCCATGACGCAGTTTCGTCCGACCCGGACGTTGTGACCAATGTGCACCTGATTGTCGATCTTGGTGTTCTCGCCGAGCACAGTGTCCTCGAAGGCGCCGCGATCGATGCAGCTGTTGGCGCCGACGCTCACGCCATCCTGCAGGATCACCCGGCCGAGTTGCGGGATATCGATAAGTCCCTTGGGTCCGCCAGTCGCGCCAAACCCGGGCTCGCCGATGACTGCGCCAGCCTGCATCCGCACCCGATCACCGATCAGTGCGAAGCCGATGGTGACGTTGGGGGAGATTTCGCAATCCCTCCCGATGGCCACACCCGGCCCGATGACCGTATTCGCCCCGATCCGAGCGCCGCGCCCGATCTGGGCGCCGGCGCCGACCACCACGCCTGGACCCAGCAGGACGTGGGACTCGATCTCAGCGCTGGGATGCACGCCCTTTTCACCAGTCGCCATCCTTGGCCGATGGAGCCGTGCTGCAGAAAGCGCGTAGCCCACCATCGGTGCGGCCATGACGAGTGCGGCGCAGCTTTCCGGCAAAGCCTGAACGTTCTCAGCGCTCACAAAGCAGGCGACAGCGTGGGTATTCCGGGCCTGATCAACGAACTTGCGGTCGCTGACGAAGGTGATGGTCTCTGGCGTCGCGCCGGCCATAACCGATACAGCCCTCACCGAGCGGCAGCTCGCCGACGGATCGGCGAGCTGGGCGCCGGTCAGCGCGGCCAATTCGGACAGATTGACGGGGCCTAGGTCTTCGAAGAAACGCGGATCGGGCATGGCTTGCGCGCGGCGATCCGCGTCCTCGACGACGTGGTCTAGCGCTTCGCCGGCGGAGCCGCCGGGCGCGACGCAGGACCAGGAGTCTGCACGATGGCCGGTGCGGCGCCCGTGGCGGCCTGAGGCTGTTCGAGGCGTTCGCGGTCGAAGGCAAACTGAGTGAACTTAGCGTTCAAACCCGTGACCACGGCTTGGGTGATGTCCATCGCAGGGTTGCCGATGATCACCGCCTGGCGCTGAAGCAGGATGCTACAGGTTTTCGCCTGATAAGCCTGACGGATGTAGGGCTCCATCTCTTGGCTGACCCGGGCAACCGCCTTTTGCTCAGTCGCCTGGACTTCGCGGTCGCGCGTCTGCGCCTTGCGCTGAAGGGCGTCAGCCCGCCCGCGGAGGCCCACTGCCTGCTGCTCAAACGTCGTTGGGTCCATGGTGGCCCGTCGCGCCTCGAGCGCCTTGGCGTCGTTGTCGAGCGCTGATTTTTCGCCGGTCAGCTCGGCGTTGGTCTGGCCAACGATCTGCTGCATTCGCTGATCGATGTATTTCCCCACCGTCGAGAGGGCGAGTGCATCCTGGAACGCGAAGAGGCAGACGCCCGAGATGGGCGGACCATGCGTCACTGGCGTCGCCGCAGCGGCGGCCGCGGCGGGAGCTTGGGCCAACGCGCTGGAGCCGGTCAAGGCGACTGTGGCGGCACAGAGGCTCGCCGCGAAGGGTTTAAACGTCATGATATTCCTAGAACCTAGTTGCAGTTGAGAATTTGAAGGATTCAGTCCGGTCATAGACTTCCCTCTTTAGCACTTGGCTGAAGTCAAACTTGATCGGACCCATCGGCGATTTCCAGTAGATGCTCAGGCCGGTGGATGCGCGCAGTCCCAAGCCATCCTGGATCAACGGATTTTGGCCTGGCAATCCAGTGGTGGCATTGATCGTCTTCTTGTCGAAGCTGTCGAGCAAACCTTCAGTGCCGGCATAGGCAAACAAGGACGCCTTGATGCCGTATTGTTCGGGAAGGAACGTAGGAATGGTCAGTTCAGCGGAGCTAATCGCATAGACCTTGCCGCCCAGTGCGTTGTTCTGACCATTGGAACTCAGGCTTAGGTCACGGGGACCGATACCGGCAGTCTGGAAACCCGGGAAACTGGCGCCGCCCTTATAGAAGCGATTGTTGATTCGGACGTGGTCACCGCCCCAGGACTGGATATCGCCCGCTGAGCCGGTGATGCTCAGGATGAAGGTCTTGTTGAAGCCGTGATACCAGGCGGCGTCGCTCTGCGTGCTGATGTACTTCACATCGCCGCCGAGACCCGCAAAGTCCTGGTTCATCTCGAAGTAGAAACCCCGGGACGGGTTGATTGCGTCGTTCCGGCGATCCAGGCGGTAGCCGTAACCGATCATCGACGTCAGGAAGTTGCCGCGTTGATCGCAAAGCGACGGCGAAACGATCAGCTTTGTCGGATCGCAAAACGTCGAGTCGACCTGAACGTCGTCCTCGCGAATTGTATAGTTGAGAGAGCCGTAGGAATTCAGGCTAAGCGGGAAGCGCAGCCGTACACCGGTACCGAGCGTCTGCTGCTTGTAAGCGGAGAACTGGGTAAGGTCGTACTTGTAGTAGTAGGCGTCGTAACCGGCTTGCAGATCGCGGCCAAGGAAGCGTGGCTCAGTGAACCCGAGGTCCACCTGCGAGCGGATCGAACCGATAGATACCCGGGCCCTGACGTCCTCGCCGCGGCCGCGGAAATTTCGTTCCGTCACGCCCAAGTCGATAACCAGCTGATCGACCGACGAGTAGCCGGCGCTGAAAGAAAGTTCGCCGGTAGGCTGCTCGGTGACCTTCACCTGCAAGGCCGTGCGATCCGGTGCTGAGCCCGGCGTCTCAGTGATATCCACGTCCTTGAAGTAGCCCAACGATTTGATCTGGTTCTTCGAGCGATCAACGAGCACGCGGTTATAGGCGTCGCCTTCGGAAACGTTCATCTCACGGCGAATGACGTAATCCAGGGTGCGGGTATTACCGACAATGTCGATGCGATCGACGTAGACCCGCGGCCCTTCCTTCACATCGAAGGTCACATCAACCGTGCCCTTGGCCCGGTTCGGCGTATAACGCGGACGAACGTCGACGAAGGCGAAACCCGCTGCGCCGGCGGCGAAGGTCAGTGCGTCGGTCGCCTGCTCGATCCGTTCGTCCTGGTAGATGTCGCCGCGACGCAGGGGCACCAACGCCAGGAGAACGTTCTTGTCGAGCTTCTTGAGATCGGTATCGACGCTGATCTTGCCGAACTTGTACTCTGGGCCTTCGTCCACGGTGTAGGTGATGACGAAGCCATTCTTGTCAAGCGCCAGCTCCGCCACCGACGAGGCGACCCGAAAGTCATAGAAGCCGCGATTGCGGTAATACTTGCGCAGTTGCTCTTTGTCGTACTCCAGCCGGTCCGGGTCGTAGTTGGCGTTCGACGAGAAGAATTTGTACCAGTGGGTCTGCTCGGTCACGACGACGTCGCGCAGATCGTCGTCCGAAAATGCCTTGTTGCCCAGGAAGTTGACGCGAAGAACGCCGCTCTTGGGACCTTCATTGATCTTGAAGATCAGATCCACGCGCTTTTGCGGCAGTTCGACGATTTGTGGCGTCACGTCGGCCGAGATGCGGCCGGCTCGACGATAGAGCTCGACGATGCGCCCCACGTCCGACTGTGCTTTGGCTCGGGTGAAGATACCGCGCGGGCGGACGCTCACTTCGTCCTTGAGTTTGTCTTCCTTGATCGAGGAATTGCCCTCGAAGAGGACGCGGTTGATGATCGGATTCTCGACGACCGTGATGACCATGTCGCCGGCGTTGAGATCGATGGTCACGTCCGAGAACAGTTCGGTTCTGAACAGCGCCTTGATGCCGGCGTCAATCTTTGCTGCGTCCACCGTCTCGCCGACCGCCATAGGCAGATAGGAAATGACGGTCGTCGGCTCGATCCGCTCATTGCCGCGAACTGTAAAGCGCTGGATCACGCCGGTCTGTGGAGGCGGCGCCGGCGGAGTCGGCGGTGGGGCCGGAGCCGTGGACACAGGCGCCGCTGCAGCCGCAGGCGGTGCGCGGGGAGCCTGTGCAACCGCCAGGCCTGGCGTGGCCAGTGCGGTCGTCGCCATAAGACCGGCAAGACCGGAAACTAGCGCAGCGCTGTGGGCGCGGTGTCTGTGCATCGAATCAGCCGTTTAGGAAAAGTCGGGGGTCAGGAGAATAGCCCGCCGAGGAAATTGAACACACGCAGGCGCTGCAGATCGTTCACGGTGGCGAACAACATCAATCCGAGAACCAGCGCAAGGCCCACGCGATACCCTGCCGCCTGAACCTTGGCAGCAAGTGGGCGCCGGGCAACCGCCTCATAGGCATAGAACAGCAGGTGTCCCCCATCGAGCACAGGAATTGGCAGCAGGTTGAGGAATCCGATACCAACCGAAATGTTGGCGACCAGCATTAGCATGGTCAGGACGCTGTTTAGCGCAAAGCTCGCCAGGTTGACCGATCCGGCAGCGGATTGTTTGGCCAGATCGCCGGAAATCTGCGCCATTCCCAACGGCCCAGAAATTTGATCCGCGCTCTCACGACCTGTGATCATCCGCCCGATGTAGAAGACCGTCGTCTGGACCACGTCGATGGTCTTGCCGACGCCTGCCTTCAGGGCCTCGGCGGGCCCGTAGTGAATGATACTCTGATCTTGCGGCAGAGCTTCAAACCTGACGCCAATTGTCCCTAGGCGATGCTTGCGGCCGACTGCGTCGGTCACATCACCGCGCACGGGTGTGACGTTGAGCACGACCTGGTGGCCAGCGCGTTCGACGACGAGAGTTATCGGCACGCCAGTGCGAAGAATGACCAGCTGTTTGACAGTGTCGAAGGACCTGATCGCCTTACCGTCAGCCTCGACGATCAAGTCATTGGCGTGAAGCCCGGCGCGTTCCGCCGGCGTATTTGGGAATACCGCTCCGACCCGGGCGGCTGAGATGGGCTCGCCCAGCGCCATCAACATCCCTGCGAAGACCGCAATTGAGAGCACAAAATTAGCAGCTGGGCCCGCAGCGCTGATCACGGCGCGCTGCCAGAGCGGTTTGAAGTGATAATAGCGGCCGAGCGCGGCCTCGCCTTCTCGCGCCACTAAATCGCGACGCATGGCCTGAAGATCGTCCTGGTCGGGCACACTTGCCGCGTTCTCGTCGCCGGCGAACCGCACGAAGCCGCCGATAGGCAGCCAGCCTAAGCGCCATTCAACGCCCGATTTGTCCGTCCAATGGGCGAAGGCCTTGCCGAAGCCGATGGAGAATTGATCGATCTTGGTGCCCAGGGCCTTGGCCGCCAAGAAATGACCAAATTCATGGACAGTCACGACCACGCCCACGACCAATAAGAACGGCAGGGTATAAAACGCGGCATAGGCGAGGATACCGGACATCGGGCTGTCTACTCCGCCAGGCTCATCATGCGTGGGCCGAGACCATAAGGCCGCTAACCACGTCGTCCGCCACGCGGCGCGCAGTCGCATCGGTGATGCGCGCTGCGTCCACAGGATCGTTGTCCGGCGGCGTGAGTTGGTTCTGTCGATCCATACGAGTCAGGGTTTCTTCTACAGTTGCGGCGATATCAAGGAAGCCGATGCGCCGGTTCAGGAACGCCGCCACTGCGACTTCGTCCGCGGCGTTCATGGCCGTGGGCGCCGCGCCGCCGGCAGCCAGCGCTGACTTGGCGATCCGCAACGCGGGGAAGCGGACAGGATCAGGGTCTTCAAAGCTCAGCGGGCCCATGCGGGTGAGATCAAGCTTCTGGGCTGGCCATGGCAGCCGATCGGGCCAGGCGAAAGCGCAAGCGATCGGGGGACGCATATCCGGTGCTCCCAGCTGCGCCAGGGTGGAGCCGTCTGCGTATTCCACGAGGCTATGGATGATCTGCTGTGGGTGGATGAGGACCTCGATCCGTTCGGCCGGCATGGCGAACAGGTAAGAGGCCTCGATCACTTCCAGCCCCTTATTCATCATGGTCGCGGAATCTACCGAGATCTTGGCCCCCATGCTGAAATTGGGGTGGGCGATCGCCTGTTCAGGTGTCGCGCGAGCCATCGTCTCGTACGCGACCCCTCTAAACGGTCCGCCGGACGAGGTGAGGATCAGTCGCAGCACCTGAGCGGCGTTCTGCACCTCCAACACCTGGAAGATCGCCGAATGTTCGTAATCCACCGGGATCACCATGCCGCCGGCACGCCGCGCGGTGCGAAGAAGCTCCGGCCCAGCGCAGACAAGGCTCTCCTTGTTCGCCAAAGCGATAATCGCGCCGGTTCGCGCGGCCGCCAGAGTTGGCGCCAGACCGGCAAAACCCACAATAGCGGACATAACCCATTGGGCCTCTTCGGAAGCGGCATCCACGGTCGCCTGAGCGCCTGCGGCGGTTTCAATGCCTGAGCCCGCAAGCAGCGCCCTGAGCTTCGGCAGCGCCGCCTCGTCCCCGATCACCGCGATCCTCGGGCGCCACCTCAGCGCCTGCTCTGCGAGCCGCTCCACGTTTCGACCAGCCGCAAGGACTGCGACTTCCACCTCGACCCTTGCCTGAGCCAGGACGTCAAGGGTCGAGACGCCGACCGAACCCGTTGAGCCGAGGACGCTGATCTTGCGCGGCAGATTCAATGTCCCCATCCAATCTCATTGGCCAAACGGGCCGCCGCCATCACAACAACAGCGAACATCAGACCATCGACGCGATCGAGCAGCCCACCGTGGCCGGGGATGATATCGCCCGAGTCCTTAACTCCAAAGCGCCGCTTGAGAGCCGACTCCCAAAGGTCCCCCGCCATGGTCGCTAGACCGACCGCTAGGCCGATGAACGCCGCGGCCCAGAGGCTGAGCTGAAAGTATGGCAATGAGGCCATCGCTGTCCCTGCTCCCATGGCCGTCGCAAGGCCGCCGACGAACCCCGACCAAGTCTTGTTTGGCGAAAACCGAGGCCATAGCTTCGGCCCCTTGAAGATGCTTCCGACCGCAAAAGCTCCGATGTCGGCGCCCCAGGTGCAGGCGAACAGCATCAGCGTCCACCAGACCCCCTGATTTGTCGCCCTCAGCCAGACCAAGCATAGCGCGGCGGGGCCGACATAGAAGACGCCATAAGCTGCATCTGCAGGGCGTTCGGCGACGCCGCGCGCAACAAGTCCCGCCGCCAACGCGCCAAACACCATGACGCCCCAGGCCAGGAAGTAGTGACTGAGCTTATGGGTTTCATAGGCGAGAAAGACCGATGCCAGAACCGCCGCCGTCACCGCTGCGGAGACCCGCACCGGAGCCTGCGGTGCGCTCATTCCGCCCCACTCGATGGCCAGCAGGGCGACACCGACTGAAATCAGCAAAAGATAGGGCAAGGCTTCCTGCCGCCCCTGGAGCGCCGGAGCCCAATGCTGGTGCTGTCCGAGCGTGGCGTAGAGCGCCGTCGGAACCAGAACAAAGCCCGAGACTACTCTCAGGCCCAAGTTCGACCAGTCGAAGCGCCTAGCCTGCGGCAAGGACATCATCGGCGATGACGGCGCCGTACCGGCGATCACGCGTGTGATACTCGGCAATGGCGGCCTTCAGGTGCTCGGCCGAATATTCCGGCCACAGAACGTCCTGGAACACGAACTCGGCGTAGGCAGCCTCCCAGAGGACGAAATTAGAGAGACGCTGTTCCCCGGATGGCCGCACGATCAGGTCAGGTGGCGGCAGATCTGATGTCGACAAATATTGCGCGAACTTCGCTTCGGTCATGTCGCCGGGTTTAGCGCGGCCAGCGGCTACCTCTTCGGCGAACCGTTGGGCCGCGTCGGCGATGTCGGCCTGACCACCATAGTTGAAGGCAATTGTCAGGTAGAGGCTGTCGTTGCGCGCCGTACGTGCTTCAGCCTCGCGGCAGATTTTTAACAGGTCGCGCGACAGTCCGTCTTGGCGGCCGATCACCCGGACGCGCACCCCTTCGCGCTCGAGCCTGGGCAAGTCGGTGCGGAAGTAGCGCTGTGGCAAGGCCATGAGCTCGGCCACTTCCGCCACGGGCCGACTCCAGTTTTCTGTAGAAAAGCCGAATATAGTCAGCCACCGGATGTTCAGGCTCGGTGCGGCCTGGACGATGCGTTTCAGTGCTTCGACGCCCGCCTGGTGCCCAACCGTGCGCGGCAAGCCTCTGCGCTTCGCCCAGCGCCCATTGCCGTCCATGACGATCGCCACGTGCAGCTGCGCTTTGCCGTCCGCGCCTTCTTTGGGCGCGCCCGCAGACGAAGTGTTCTCTTGGGCGGCCATGGAAGTGGAACGGATCCTTGCGGCGTAAGGCGGCGCGTTTGGTTAAACGTGCATGATCTCTTGTTCTTTGGTTTTCAAGGCTTCGTCCACGCGCCTGATCGCCTCATCGGTCAGCTTCTGGACCTCGGTTTCCATGCGCTTTTCCTCATCTTGGCTGATGACGTGGGCCTTCTCGGCCGCGCGCAAGTCCTCGTTGGCGTCGCGCCTAATGTTGCGCACGGCGATGCGCTGCTGTTCGGCGTATTTGCCGGCCACCTTCACGAGTTCCTTACGCCGATCCTCGGTCAGGGGCGGAATCGGGATGCGCAGGTTCTGGCCGTCGGTAACCGGATTCAGCCCAAGGCCTGCGGAGCGGATGGCCTTCTCGACCGAGATCACCAGCGCTTTGTCCCAGACGCTGACGCTGATCATCCGAGGCTCTGGAACCGAGATCGCGCCCACCTGGTTGATGGGCATGGTCGAGCCGTACGCGTCGACATTGATCTGATCGAGTAGGCTGGCAGAGGCTCGCCCGGTGCGCAGGCTGCCGAACTCTTCCTTCAAGGCGTCGACTGCCTTGTCCATGCGCGACCGGTATTTCGACAGTTCCGGCTTTTCCACAGTGGCCATTTTGTTCGCTCCCTTCGTCCCTACTCGTCAGTGTGGATCAAGCGATCGTTGTGAAGACGCCTTCGCCCTTCAGCACCTTCAGGAGGTTTCCCCGCTCGCGGATCGAGAAGACTACGATTGGGATGTGATTGTCGCGCATCAAGCTGACGGCTGAAGTGTCCATGACGCGCAGGTCCTTAGAGAGGACTTCCCTATAGGTCAGCGCATCGTAGCGCTTGGCATCTGGGTCCTTCTTCGGGTCAGCCGTGTAGACTCCATCGACGCTGGTACCCTTGAGAAGGGCGTCACAACCCATCTCAGCAGCGCGCAGCGCCGCGCCTGAGTCGGTCGTGAAAAACGGTGCACCAACACCCGCGGCGAAAATCACCACGCGTCCCTTCTCCAGATGGCGCAGTGCGCGGCGACGGATATAGGGCTCGCAAACGGCTTCCATCGGGATCGCCGACTGCACGCGAGTGTAGACGCCGATCTTTTCCAGCGCGGCCTGGACAGCCAGCGCGTTCATGACTGTGGCCAGCATGCCCATGTAATCGGCGCTAGCGCGTTCCATTCCAGCTTCGGCCAGCGCCGCGCCGCGGAAGATGTTGCCGCCGCCTACCACGACACAGACCTGAACCCCAGCGTTGGAGACTTCGGCGATCTCAGCGGCCACAGCTTGCAACGTCGCTGGATCGATGCCGAACCCCTCGCCGCCGACGCCCGCCTCACCCGACAACTTCAGGAGAATGCGTTTATAGCGCGGCTGGGCGTCAGGCATGGGGGTCTGCGTCTCTCGTCTCAAACTCAACATACACTGAGGGCGCGGTGCGCGTCGAACGCACCGCGCCCTCAAATAGAATCGGCAGTTAGTTTAGCTCTGCCCGGAGAGAGAGGCCACCTCGGCGGCGAAGTCGTCAGTCTTCTTCTCCACACCCTCGCCGAGCGCGAAGCGGACAAAACCCTTCACGGCGACCGGCGAGCCAACTTGCTTCGCCGTTTCAGCGATCAGCTGTTCGATGGTTTGGTCAGGGTTCATCACGAAGGGCTGCTTCATAAGCACAACCTCCTCCTGCCACTTGCGAATGCGGCCTTCGATCATCTTCTCAACGACACCGATGGGCTTGCCGGATTCCAGAGCTTGGTCGGTGAGGAACTTCTTTTCCTTTTCGACCGCCGCCGGATCCAGGTCGTCCGTCGCGAGCGCCAGCGGCGGCATCGGAGTGCCAGCCACATGCAGGGCGATCTTGCGACCCACTTCCTTCAGCACGGCCTGATCGCCAGCGCCTTCCAGCGCCACGATAACGCCTAGCCGGCCCACGCCGTCGCCCTGTGCGTTGTGCAGGTATAACGCCACCGCGCCTTGACTGACGGTCAGGCGAGCGCTGCGGCGCAGCTGCATGTTTTCACCGATCGTGGCTATCATGTTGGTCACTATATCGGAGACGACTTCGCCCTTGGCGGTCTTCGCTGACGCGATTGCTTCGACCCCCTCGACCGTCAGCGCGACATCGGCGATGTCCCGCGCGGCGGACTGGAAGGTGTCGTTCTTGGACACGAAGTCGGTCTCGGCGTTCAGCTCGATCAGCACGCCGGTCTTGCCGTCGGCGCTGAGTTTGCCGGCTACCAAGCCCTCAGCCGCAGCGCGGTCGGACTTCTTTGCCGCCTTGGATAGGCCCTTGGCGCGCAGCCAGTCCATCGAAGCGGCGATGTCGCCGTCGTTCTCCTGCAAGGCCTTCTTGCAGTCCATCATGCCAACGCCAGACTTTTCGCGCAGGTCCTTGACCAGCGCAGCGGTGATCTCCGCCATGGTCAGCTCCTTCAAAGCTATAGAGGTCGGGCGGAGGCCTCGCAGACTCCGCCCCTTGAGGGGTACTCGGCCAATGAGACGGTTTGCGTCTCAGCCGGCCTGTTATTCGCTCGGCGCTTCTGCGACGGCTTCCGGCGCTGCAACGGGCGCCTCGTCCGCCACCGGAGCCTCGGCGGGAGCCTCGACAACAGCTTCTGCGACCGGAGCTTCCGCAACAGGTTCAGGTGCGACGTCAACCGCCGGAGCCTTTGCCTTCTTCGGCTTGGCCTCAGAAACCGGCTCCGACAGACGGGCCAGAGTGGGCTCCATCGGCGCTTCTGAAGCGCCGAGGTCGACACCCGCGGCCGATTGGCCGGCGGCCAGACCGTCGAGGATCGAATCGGCCATCAGGTCGCAATAGAGCTGGATCGCGCGAGCCGCATCATCGTTGCCCGGGATCGGGAAGGTGATGCCGTCGGGATTGCAGTTCGTATCCAGGATGGCGATCACCGGGATATTGAGCTTGCGCGCCTCTTGGATAGCGATCGCTTCCTTGTTGGTATCGATCACGAACATCAGGTCAGGAATTCCACCCATGTCCTTGATGCCGCCTAGGGACAGCTCAAGCTTGTCGTGCTCTCGACGCAGCTGCAGCAATTCCTTCTTGGTGCGGCCGACTTCGCTCTCCAGAACGCCTTCCAGTTCGCGCAGGCGGGCGATCGATCCCGAAACGGTGCGCCAATTGGTAAGCGTGCCGCCCAGCCAACGGTGGTTCACGTAGTACTGAGCACAACGGCGTGCGGCGGTGGCGATCGGCTCAGAAGCCTGACGCTTGGTGCCGACGAACAGAATCCGGCCGCCGCCAGCGGCGACTTCACGCACTTTCACCAGCGCCTGGTGCAGCAGCGGGATCGACTGCGACAGATCAATGATGTGGATGTTGGAGCGGCTGCCGAAGATATAGCGCTCCATCTTCGGGTTCCACCGGTGGGTCTGGTGGCCGAAGTGGGCGCCGGCTTCTAGCAGCTGACGCATAGAGAATTCGGGTAGTGCCATCGGTCGGATGTCCTTTTTCCGGTTAACCGCCGCAGACAAACCCTCCCTTGGGAGGACCGGAATGGAAGCGAACGGGATGTCTCCCCGCTGCGTCGCCAAACGCCTGCGTGTGGATTGAGGAGCGGCACATAGGGGCTTGGGAGGAAAAAATCAACCGATCTCGTGGGATAGGTGAACTCGCCTTAGAGTCACATCCCTGCCTCAGGCAACCTTGATGCAATCAAAACAGTTCCTAGCGCGCTCTAGTCGGCCCTTAGATGTCCTCGACGAACACTACGCCGGGCGCAGTTTTGATCGCGCCGCGCACCGCACCGTCGAGCGTGAAGCGGCCGGGGAGTTTTACCTCGACTTCCCGACCCGACCCAACGCCGGCCACAAGGATGATCTCGCCACCGCGAGAATTGGTCACCCCTTCCAACCGCTTCTTCAACGCTTCAATCTCAGCGCTACGCGGCGCAAGATGCACGCGCAGGCCTGCGACTACGTTTTCCACCGCCTTAGCCACGGGTTCTGCGCTGTCCCCAAAGAAGCGCACCTCGCCATCCTTTGCCTTGGCCCTCACGGTGATCGCCACCGCTGCGCCTGGCTCCAGCAAATCACGGCAACGCCGCCAGCTTTCCGGCGGAAACAGCACTTCATATTCGCCGGTAGGATCTGACAGGGTGACGAAGGCGAACTTCTCGCCGGAACTCTGTGCCGCTCGTTCTTGGCGCCGGCGCACGACGCCCGCCATACGCAACGCTTCGACGCCGGCTTCGGCCTTCGCGATCGCGTCCGAAAGCAGATCTGTGCGGCGCTTGCGTAGGGCGTCGACCATGTCGTCCAGTGGATGGCCCGAGAGATAGAAACCGACGGCGACCAATTCCTCGTCAAGGCGTTGGACCGGCGTCCATAGGTCCGACTTCTTCACGCGCGGGCGGTGAGAGCCGCCACTATCTTCGCCAAACAGACTGCGTTTTCCCTCAGCCCGGTCGGCAGCGAGAGCTTGCCCATGGCCGATCAACGCCTCGGCGTTGTCGAACACTTCTGCACGGTTGGGGTTGATAGAATCGAAGGCCCCGGCCCGCGCCAGAGTCTCGAAGGTGCGCCGGTTGACCTGCTTTGGATCCACCCGCTCGACGAAATCGAAAAGGTCGCGGAACGGCCCACGCTCGCGGCGCTCGGCGACCACGTGCTCCATGGCCTGCAGACCGACATTTCGGATAGCGCCCAGGGCATAAAGCACCTCGCCGTCCTCGACCTCAAAGTCCGCGCCGGAGAGGTTCACATCCGGCCGACGGATCTTCACCCCCGATCGCTTGGCATCCTGATAAAAGACCGAAAGTTTGTCAGTGTTGGCGAGGTCGAGGCTCATCGAGCCCGCGAAGAATTCAACCGGCGCATTCGCCTTCAGCCAAGCTGTTTGGTACGCGATAAGCGCATACGGCGCGGCGTGAGATTTGTTGAACCCATAGCCGGAGAACTTTTCCATCAGACCGAACAGTAGTGCGGCGAGGTCGGGAACGACCCCTCGTTCGGCGGCGCCGGACATGAAGCGCGTGCGCTGTTTGTCCATCTCCTCCTTCTTCTTTTTGCCCATGGCGCGTCGCAGGAGGTCTGCTTCACCGAAGCTATATCCCGCCAGGATCTGGGCGATCTGCATCACCTGCTCCTGGTAGACGATCACCCCGTACGTTGCGGTCAGCACAGGGGCGAGCAACGGGTGAAGCACGTCCAGCGGCTTTCTACCCATTTTGCAGTCGACATATGCGGGGATGCTGTCCATCGGGCCGGGCCGGTAGAGAGAGATCAGCGCGGTGACCTCTTCGAGCGACTGGGGCCGGAGCTGACGCAGGGTGTCGCGCATACCCTGGCCCTCCATCTGGAACACACCGACCGTAGCTCCTGACGCCATCACCTCGTAGGCCGGCGCGTTGTCCAACGGCAGAGTTTCGAGTTCGAAGCCCGCGCCGCGTCGCTCCAGGTGCTTCATGGCGCGGTCGACCACCGTCAATGTCTTCAGACCCAAGAAGTCAAATTTTACCAGGCCCGCACTTTCCACCCACTTCATGTTGAACTGCGTAGCCGGCAGCTCGGATCGCGGGTCGCGGTAGAGCGGCGCGAGCTGGGTCAGCGGTCGGTCAGCGATAACGATACCAGCAGCGTGGGTCGAGGCGTTGCGGTAGAGGCCTTCCAGCTGAAGAGCTACGTCGAGGAGCTTGGCAACGCCTTCGTCGTCGTCACGGGCTTGCCGCAGGCGTGGCTCGATCTCGATCGCCTTGGCCAGCGTCACCGGGTTTGCGGGGTTAGCCGGCACCATTTTGGCTAGTCTATCCACTTGGCCTAGGGGCAGTTGAAGCACCCGGCCAACGTCACGCAGAACCGCGCGCGCCTGCAGGGTGCCGAAGGTGATGATCTGGGCCACCCGGTCGCGACCGTAGCGCTGCTGGACGTAGGTAATCACCTCGTCGCGACGCTCCTGGCAGAAGTCGATGTCGAAGTCGGGCATCGACACCCGCTCGGGGTTCAGAAACCGCTCGAAGATGAGTCCATACTTCAGGGGATCGAGGCCGGTGATCATCAGAGACCAGGCGACAAGCGAACCGGCGCCGGAGCCACGGCCGGGCCCGACGGGCACGCCATGGGCTACGGCCCACTTCATGAAGTCCGACACGATCAGGAAATAGCCGGCGAACCCCATCGAGGTGATGACCCCGATCTCCTTCTCAAGGCGCTCCTCATAGACTTGGAGAGGTTGAGAAGGCGCATTGATGCTGAGCCGGGCGTTGAGCCCCTCTCGAGCTTGGTGAGCCAGTTCGTCGTTCTCCGAGCGACCACCTTCTGTCGGAAAGCGCGGCAGGATCGGGTCGCGCTTCGGCACCATGAAGGCGCAGCGCCGCGCTATATCGAGAGTGCTGTCACAGGCCTCCGGCAGGTCGGCGAACAGCGCGCGCATGTCGGCCGGAGACTTGAACCAATGCTCTGCTGTAACCCGCCGGCGCTCGTCCTGCCCGACGAAGGCTCCGTCGGCGATGCAAAGGAGCGCGTCGTGGGCCAGGTGCATCTTTGATGCTTTGAAGTAGACGTCGTTTGTCGCAACCAGCGGGACATCGGCCTCGTAGGCGAAGCCCACAAGCTGCGGCTCGGCGGCGGCTTCGGCGGTCAGGCCATGGCGTTGCAGCTCGACGTAGAAGCGGTCAGCGAAAGCCCGGTGCATCTCGGTCAAGACCGCGCGGCCTTCCTTGGCCTTTCCCGCGGCGAACAGCGGATCGGCCGGGCCGTCCGGGCCGCCTGAAAGTAGGATTAGGCCTTCAGAATGTTCGCAGACCTTAGACCATGCGACGTTTGGCTCATCGGCGGGATCGACCTCCAGGAAGGCCGCCGATGA
>JAYUBY010000293.1:0-1877 GCA_043740635.1 Alphaproteobacteria bacterium | reverse complement strand
TTTCGTGCACGGCTGGAAGGTCGACGACATGCTGTTCATAGGTGGCCAGCGCTCACTCGACAGTTCCGGCAAGGTGCTCGGGGTAGGCGATATCGAGATTCAGACCGACGAGTCCTTCCGCAACCTCGACACGATGCTGCAAGCAGGCGGTGGTGACCGCAACAGCTTGATGCGCCAGAACACCTATTTTCGCTTCTTCGGCGAAGGCACGGAGGTCACCCGGTATTGGGAGAAGATGACCAATGTCCGCCGCCGTTACATGTCCGTGCCGTCGGCCGCGGGGGCCGGCCTTCGCATCCAGGGCATGCCCAACGTGGACGAATTAATCCAGGTCGAGGGCATCGGTGTGCTCGGTGACGATCGGCAGCGGCTGCAGCCTGCCGACCATTGGGACTGGAGCATCCCCAACACCCAGTTCACTCAGGGATGGGCTAAGGGAAAGCTGATCTTCATCGGTGGCCAAATCTCGGCTGACAAGAAGGCGCAGGCTGTAGGCTCCGATATGGAGACGCAAGCCCGCAACGTCTTCCGGTTCATCCGCAAGACGCTGGCAGAGGGTGGCTTCACCGAAAAGGACGTTGCTAAGCTGTACATTTACTTCCAAGCTGAAGGGGAATGGGGCGAGATTGAGCAGACCCGCGCCGCGATCGCGCGGGTCCAGCGCGAGTTCTATGCTGATCCCGGGCCGGCAGTTACCGCCATCCGGGTCGCTGGCTTTGCCTTCGAGAATCTGCTGATCGAAATCGAAGCGTTTGGCGTCAGACCGGACTGATGTCGAAAGGAGATTTTTCGTCCGAGGAGTTTGCCAAGCGCTTGGAGCGGGTGCGAGATGCCATGATGGACGCCCGCCTCGACTGGCTGGTCGCCGTTCATCCCGTCTCGATCCATTGGCTGACAGGTAGCGAGGCCAAAAGCTACCAGGAATTTCAATGCCTCCTAGTTGGCGCCGGCGGCGAGCCGATGACGGTGCTGGTGCGAGCCGGCGAGGTCAATGAGTTCGAAGCAGACTCCATCGCCGAGCACGTGGTCGGATGGGGCGGCGGCTTCGCAGAGAATCCAGTTGCCGCATTCGAGCGGATCGCCACCCAGCTTAAAATGGTCGGTCGGCGCGTCGGGCTCGAGGTGCCGGGCTACTACCTCCATCCGCACCACTATACGGGGCTGCTCGATGTGCTCGGGCGGGATCGTGTGGTCGAGGCCACGTCGCTGATTGCCGACCTCAAGCTGGTGAAGTCGTCGGCCGAAATTGGCTACATCCGCGCGGCCGCGCGACTTGCTGATCGGGCGATGGGCGAGTTCGAGACGGCCCTGATTGCCGGCAACACCGAGTTACAGCTCGCCGGGCACATCTATGCTTCGCTTTTCGCCAATGGCAGCGGCATTGCCGCCAGTCCGATCAACCTGGTCTCGGGACCGCGCTCAGCATTCAGCCATGGAGCCCCGACAACGCGGGTACTGCAGCAGGGCGATTTCGGCAATGTGGAATTCGGCGCAACGGTACGACGATATACATCGACAATCGGCCGGCAGTTTGCGCTCGGGCAACCAACCACGCGGATGCTCCACCTCTATGGCGTCGTTCGCCGCGCTTCGGATGCGATGATTGCTAGTATCCGTGACGGCGTTCCGGCCGTCG
Organism: Alphaproteobacteria bacterium; assembly: GCA_043740635.1. Lineage (GTDB taxonomy): Bacteria > Pseudomonadota > Alphaproteobacteria > Caulobacterales > Caulobacteraceae > Phenylobacterium. The sequence goes on along the minus strand of JAYUBY010000293.1, from coordinate 241 downwards.
TCGTGCACAACGCTGCCCGAATGGTCATCGCCGACGCCGGCCTGGATCTTTATCGCGTGCACCTTTCGGGGTACGGGCTAGGGCCCGGCTTTCCGCCAAGCTGGGCCGAGCCGCTCCACATGATCGATGGCAGCCCCTACCTGTTGCGGGCTGGGATGGTCGTCACCATCGAGCCACCAGTATTCGTCGGCACCGAGGGGCTGGGCGCGCGTCTCATCGACAATGTATTGATCACTGAGGG
>JAYUBY010000292.1:0-2881 GCA_043740635.1 Alphaproteobacteria bacterium | reverse complement strand
GCGAAGGCCTCAGCGGTATCCTGGGCCTCGACCTCGGTCTTGGGGTGGACCAGATGGATGGCTAGCAGCTGGCATCACGGCTTTGACAGGCTAACTCGTCTGTCCTTCGGAGAAACCCCTTACCGTTCAGGAAAGCTGGCCGCAGATCGACGACCTCCCTTCGCTGGCGCAGACTATGATCGATGCCGCGGGGATCCAGGCCCGCGAGCAGGTAGTGCAAGGGATAATCGATAAAGACGAGCGCGACTGCCTCTACCAGAGGCAGGGTGGGCGACACGGCCGCCACGCGGAACGTCCGGTCGTTAGGACGTCCGCTACAGGTCATCATACATCGACGGGACTAGGCGCGGGCCTCTAGCACCATATTGAATGGACCTTCAGTGGCCCGCCGGACGCGCGTGAAGCCTCCTTGCCGGATGACCTCGCTGAGCTTCGCTTCGCCCGCCTGGGCTCCTAGACCTTCGCCAACTTCCTGGTCCAGGGAGGTAGGCACGCAAATCATGGTCGAGGCGTTGTAGTACAGACGTCCCACCGGGTTGAGGTTGTCGGCTGGACGATCCCCAGCAATGGGTTCCACGATCATCCACGTACCGTCGTCCTTAAGGATCTGCCGCATGTGACTCGCGCAGCCTCGGGGATCCCCCATGTCATGTAGGCAGTCGAAGGCCGTGACGAGGTCGAAGCCCGTGTCGCGGATTTCCTTGACGCTCGCGGCTTCGAAGCTGACGCGGTCGGAGAGACCGTGAGCCTTGGCGTGTCCACGGGCTTCCTCCACCGAGGGCTCGTGGAAGTCGAAGCCGACGAAACGGCTGTTGGGGAACGCTTCGGCCATCAACAACGTCGAGAAGCCGACGCCGCACCCGATGTCGGCGACCTTCGCGCCTGCCTTCAACTTGTCCTCCACGCCTTCCAGGGCCGGGAGCCAGTTCTGGACGATGTTGTTGACGTAGCCCGGACGGAAGAAAGCGCCCGTCGCGCAAAACAGGCAGCCCGCAGAGTCGCCCCACCGCACGCCGTTCCCGGTGCGGAAGGCCTTCTCGACCTTGGGTTCGCCCTCGATCATTGCAGCCGCAAGGTCAAACGCGCCCGCCAGGTAGACAGGGCTGTCCGTGGCTGCGAACACCATCGCCTGTTCGGGCGAGAGACTGAACGTCTCACCAGCAGGATCATAGTCAATGTAGCCGTTGGCAGCCTGCGCGAGCGCCCATTCCCGGACATAGCGTTCCGTCAGCCCGCCGGCCCGCTCGGCAAGTTCGTCGGACTTCGCCGGACCGCCCTTGTGCAGGGCATCAAAGAGGCCAAGTCGAAAGCCCAGCCGAACCGTGGGCACGCTGAACGCGCCGCCCAGATCGCCGAGCATCTTGCCGACAAACTCATTCAGCTTGTTTTCGTTGAGCACCGCCATCACCGTCCTCCGGGCTGATCTGTGCGCCACTCTCGCGAATGATCTGGCGGGCGCAAGTTACGTCACGGTGATCTGCTTCGGAGTCGTCGCGGTCAACTCCGCGGGGAGCGGGCGCGCGGAACGGGCGAGATGAGTCGTCATCCGGCACCCATTTGGTCGTTGAGCAAAGGACCCCCGCCCGTGGCGACGTTGGGAAGGTCCGCTTGCGGGCTGAGGGGCGTGTGCCTAGCTGGATCAAGGATCTCTGCCGCTGCACACTGGCACTGCCGTTGCAACGGCCGGCGAGAGGCGTTCTATACTCGGATTTGCCGTAGATGCTTCGGCGCCCGAGCTAGCCCGGACTTGATGGTGGAGATGCCGCGATGACGCATAAGGGTTCGTGTTTCTGTGGAACGGTTCAGCTCGAGGTGACCGGGGAGCCGGAAGGGATGGGCTACTGTCATTGCCGATCTTGCAGGTCCTGGTCCGGAGGACCGGTGAACGCCTTCAGCCTATGGAAACCTGAAGCCGTTGAGGTCACGTCCGGGGCTGAGCATCTGGCCACCCATCAACAGTCGGAACTGAGCCAGCGGCAATTCTGCACAAAGTGCGGGGGGCACCTGATGACCAATCACCCGACGCTGGGATTGGTGGACGTTTTCGCCGCGACGATCCCTGGTCTAAAATTCACTCCAGGCGTCCACATCAACTACTCGGAGACCGTGCTGCCGATGCGGGACGGACTGCCGAAACTCAAGGACTTCCCGGCCGAATTCGGAGGGTCCGGGGAGACCATCGCCGAATAGCTGCGGCCGGGATCGAGCGTCCGCCTTCCCCCCCTTCTCCGAAGCTGGAAACGTCTGCGTGTAGGCAACGCCCTCCTCTTCCCGGCAGGCGCGGCGCGATCCTTACGCCCGGCGCGCCTGCTTAATCGAAGCCAGCATTTCGCGCCGCAGAATGGCGTTCAGGCGGCCCTGATACCCCCTCCCCTGCGACTTGAGCCAATCCAGCACGTCGGCGTCTACGCGGGCGGTGATTTGCTGCTTTACGGGCCGGTAGAAACGCCCACGGACGCCAGCGGCCCATGCCTCCTCGGACAGCTCGGGAATGTCGCTGGTGTCGATCGTCTCGTCAGGTAGCGCCGCCAGCTCGGCCAGGTGGTCGCGCTGCGCGTCGGTCAGCGCCGGCGGGGTTTCCAGGGTGTGGCTAACCATTTTCGTTTTCATAGCGTCGCCTCTCTCGCGGCGTGGCCCGTCGCGCTGAAATAATGCGGATGACCTCAACCGATCCGCCGCCGGCGTCTTCCTCTGTGACGGTGTGCGCCACCAGTAGGATCACGACGCCCTGGACCGCCCCAACGGTTTGCCACCGTTGTTCGCCGCCCTCGATGCGATCCTACACTGAGACGTGCAGCGGATCCTGAAATACCTGCCGGGCTTCCTCGAAGCTCACACCGTCATGCTTGCGCTGATTTGAGAGGTTTTTAGCCTCGTCCCA
>JAYUBY010000291.1:0-6338 GCA_043740635.1 Alphaproteobacteria bacterium | reverse complement strand
TCGACACTTCCGCCTGGGCGGCCGCGGCCCAGCCATAGAATGGGCGGTGCATTTGCGCCGGTTCGACGAAAACGCCACGCTCGACCGGCTGGCCGACGCGGGCCCCCTCGGCGCGGAATTGATCGACAAGCTGGCTCAGGCGATTGTTGTGGCCCATGGGCGCGCGCCCGCCAGGGACGGCCTAACGGCCACACATGTCCTGCGTCGACTGCTGCAGGAGACCGTGGAAGAGGTCTCCAAAGCGATTGACCTTTTCCCTCCAAAGCGCGCTGTCAGGTTCGGCTCGGCGCTGGTTGCGGCATTCGATCTGGCCGAGCCGCTTCTGCTTCGCCGCGGCGCGCGGGATCAGATCCGTCGCTGCCATGGGGACCTCCATCTCGGCAATCTTGTTCTGATCAACGGCGAGCCCGTCTTATTCGACGCGATCGAGTTCGACGACGCGATCGCCACCTGCGACATCCTCTACGATCTCGGGTTCCTTGTGATGGACCTCTATGAGCGCGGACTTCGCGCCGACGCCAATCGGCTTCTAAATCGATACCTTGCCGCCTGCGAGGATGAACGGCTGCAGCTTGAAGGGCTGATGGCCTTGCCGCTGTTCCTGAGCCTGCGCGCGGCGATCCGGGCGAAGGTCATTGTTGCGCAGCTTCGCCTCAGTTCGCAGAAAGTCGAGCTGCGAACCAAGGCGCTCGCCTATTTCGAGGCTGCGGTCCGATTTCTCGAACCCGCCGCGCCCCAGCTGATCGCGATCGGCGGAATGTCTGGAACGGGCAAAACCGCACTCGCGGCTGCTCTCGCGCCGGCGCTCGGACGGGCGCCCGGCGCGGTCCATCTGCGCAGCGACGTCGTGCGCAAGCGGTTGTTCGGTGTCGCGGAGACAGCGCATCTCCCCGCGAACGCATATCGGAAGGAGGCCTCGGCAAGGGTCTACAGGACGCTCACTGAATTCGCCGAAACGGCCCTTCGGGCGGGCCAAACCGTCATCGTCGACGCCACGCACCAGCGTTCCGAGGAGCGGGAGGCGATCGCCGCGGTCGGGGTCGGTCTTGGCGTGCCTTTCCTAGGGCTCTGGCTGGAAGCCCCAGTCGAGGTCCTAATGCGCCGGGTATCCGACAGGCGGGGGGACGCATCCGACGCCACGGCCACCACGGTCGCGACCCAGGCCAAACACTCCATCGGCGTCCTCACGTGGCCTCGGCTGGACGCCAGTCAGAAGCTCGACGCGCTGAAGGCCCGCGCACTCGACCTCGCCCACACTTGCGATGACCAATAGTCTCCAATGAGCAAACCCAAGATCATGACCCGCGCGGCGAACCGGATCCGATTCCGCGACGCGGACATGGATTTTGACGTGCCCCCTTCCTGATCCCTCGATTTGAGCGAGAGTCCGTCCCAGCCGTTAGCGGCGGTTGCCGAAGATGCTGAGCAGGAATTGGAAGAGGTTGATGAAGTTGAGGTAGAGGCTCAGCGCGCCGTAATTGGTGGCCACGCCCATGGCCGCCTGGTCGCCGCCTAACTGATAGTAACTCATCTTCAGGCGCTGAGTGTCGAAGGCGATCAGGCCTGCGAAAATTAGCACCCCCACGACGCTGATGAGAAAGCCCATCACCGAATTCTGCAGGAACATGTTGACCAGGCTCGCGATCACCAGGCCGACCAGGCCGATGATTAGGAAGCTGCCGAATCCGGTCAGGTCCTTCTTCGTCGTGTAGCCGAACAGCGACAGGCCGCCGAAGGACGCCGCGGTGATCAGGAAAGTCGAGAAGATCGACGTGCCCGTATAGACGAGGCTCAGCACGCCGAGACCCGCGCCGATCAGGCTGACGACGGTCCAATAGAGAATGCCGGCCGTACGCGGGTTGGGATTGCGCATTGCGAACATGGAGGTCAGCAGCACGCCCAGCGGGGCGAAGGCCACGATCATGCCGAGCGGCGTGTAGCCGATGCGGCCCGTGGACGAGACCGAGAACATCAGGTCGCGCACCGGCGGGAACGTGCCGGTCAGGAACGCCAAGGCGGCAGACAGGAGCAGGCCCAACGCGACCTTGTTGTAGACGCCAAGCATGAAGCCGCGCAGGCCCGCATCGACCGACATGTCGGCCCGATCCGCGGGGACCGTGCGTGCGTAGCCGCGGTTGAAGTCGCTCATCAGAGACAAAGCCCTTTCGAAACGCCCCGAGTGCTCGCACTTCTGGATGTCGAGGTCGGAGCCCTTTCCGACATCTGGCCTGGACCGCATTGATCCCCATCAAACACCTTGGCCGCGCTCGGGGCATCACAGACGGACCATCCGCAGCCGAAGGGTATTGGTGATGACTCCGACCGAGGAAAGCGCCATGCCGCCCGCGACGGTCCGGGGAGAGAGAAGCCAGCAGAATAAAGGCTAGACAGACTGGCGGCGGCTGGGTGATCGCGACGTGAGGATCACCATGCCGGATCGGGCGCATGCGGGACTGCGGTCGGTGCTGATCGACGGCATCACCGCCTTGAGCCAACTGAGGTCGCCGCGGGCGCTGGACTGCGCGCATGGCTTCGCGCCGCCCGTCTGCGTGGTCGCGCATGCGCTCTCGGATGCGACGCGCTGACCAGGGTGTCGCAGGTGTCAGTGCGCGGATCATTTCGACCGACACGCTGCCGCAGGCCACCACGCAGATGCAGGCCATGGAATGAGGAAAGCTCTGGCCGGATGTCTCGCCCGTGGCGCCATCGGCCACGGACGCTTCAGCTCCTGGCGTGTCGGAGAGCTATTCCGGTCGATCCGGTGCGAGCCGCGCGTTGCTGGCCGTGACGGCGGCATTTTGATCCTCGTCAATGTCCGCGCCCCCCGCCCGCCTAGGGTGGGTCACACGGCCACCGCTCGGCCGGAAAAGATCAGAAAGCTAGAACGATGAAAGCAAGGCTTACGGGATTGGTTGCGCTTAGCACCCTGGCGATGGCCGGGACGGCGAGCGCCCAAAATGACATCGCGCTGGGGACGCCCGGCTATGGCGGCACCGGCTGTCCGTCGGGCAGCGTCTCGGCTACCCTCAGCCCCGACAACAAGGCCCTGAGCATTATCTTCGATGCATATCAGGTATCAGCTGGCGGAACGACCGGCCGGTCGTTCGACCGCAAGAGTTGCAACGTCGCCATTCCGGTCTCTGTTCCTGAGGGCTACAGCGTAGCCGTTCTCTCGGTCGACTACCGTGGATACAATCGTCTGCCCCCCCGAGCAGCCTCGCAGTTCAACGTCGAATATTTCTTCGCCGGAAGCCGCGGGCCCGCGTTCAGGCGCAACTTCTACGGCGCGCTCGACTCCGACTTCTTGATCAACAACGCGCTCGTTGTGCAAAGCATGGTCTGGTCGGCCTGCGGCGCAGACGTAAACCTGCGCACCAACTCGAGCATGAGGGTCAGCACCGTCAACAACGCCGAGGCCATGGCCACGGTCGATACGCAGGACGTAAACGCCGCTATCGTCTATCGCCTGAGCTGGCGCCGTTGTTAGGCAACAGGGACCAGGCGCAGCCGGCCTTCGCTTGCAGAAATGGAGATTTTTAGCATGCGTTGGTCGGCTGCCATTATCGCCTTGCCCTTGGTCGCCCTGGCCCTGTCCGCCGGCCCAGCAGCAGAGGCCAAGCCGCCTCAGGCGCTTTCCGATGTGGATGATCCGGCAGTCAAATCCTTCAAGGCCCATGGCTTGGCGGCCGTGGTCAGTCAGGCCAATTGCGGCGGCGGATCCTACAGCGTCGTCAACTCGCCCGACGGAACCTCCGTCAGCGTCCTATTTGACAACTTCGCCGCCCAGGCAACCCAGGCCGTCGCCGGAGCGGTACGTACGAACTGCGCCGTCCGAATTCCGCTCAATCTGCCGGCGGGCTACTCCCTGGGCGTATTCCGGATAGACTATCGTGGATTCGCGCACCTCGACGCCGGACAGAGCGCCCAGCTAAGTGTCGACTACAGCGTGGGACGCCAGGGCCGTGGCCGCAATTTCCGCCGGGCCCTGAAAGGCGCTTACGACGGCGACTTCGGGTTCGTCGAAAACATCGGCGCGGGCTTGATGAAGCGCGCCGGCTGTGGCGAGGACGCCGCCCTCAACTTCGCCGCGACTCTCGACTTGCTGCCGAACGGGGGGTCGCAGGAGGCCTTGGTGACGCTCGATTCCCTGGACGGGACGGCCCGGCGCGGCGTGGTCTTTTACGTTGACCTAAAGAAATGTCGGAGCTGATCCGGGCGGTGCTCGCGGATGAATGTCGATATCTGCCCTCTGCTGGAATTCGCTTTGATCCTATTGGGCGACCCTAAAAACTCATCGGTTGATCGGAGACCGAGCGGGCAAGTCTTGTCCTCACCATCCAACGTGGGCAGGGCGTGCCACTGGCGTGGATTTGTACCGCAAGCACGGGCTTAGTTCGGCCACCTCATACAAGTGGAAGGCCAAGTGCGTCGGCCTGGATGATTGCCGCCGACGATGGGTCCGGACGCCCGCGCTGACGGATGATGGCGTCAGGCTTGCGAGCGACCTTGCGCCCCGACAGCGCTGTATCAGCCATCAAAGCCCGGTGCAGGGCGCTGCGGCTGAGGTTGGGGACGGTGTCCCCCAGACAGCCCAGCTGACGTGACCCCCTGTAGCTCCTCCAAGAATAACTAAAGTCCGCCCAGGAAAGGGACGGACGAATGAAGCGATCAAGGTTCACGGAAGAACAGATCATCGGGATGAGTTGACTCTCACGACGGTCGGTCTTGCACTCGCGCTTGGCCCATCACGGCCTCGTGGCGGTTGCTATCGCTCCCTGTGTCGCCACCTGCCGGCCGAGGTCAGAAAACGGTATCTATGACTAGCGATCGAGCTCAGCGGCGGCGTCGCCAAGGCCGCCAAGCATCGACCGTCCCAGTTGGATCTCCCAAATGATCCGCTGCAATCACGCGCCCGAAGATCGATGAAGTTGTCGGTTGCAGCGGCAAAAGCCTTCGTCACGCGCCGCCATCAAGCCTCTCGATCGCGGCTATGACGCTCCCCGAGAGATCGAAGGCCTGCTGGAATTTTTCGGCCGTCGAGCCGAGAAAATGGGAAATCAAGGTTCCACGAAAACTTTGGACGGCGCGCGCTGAATTGCTACTCTCTGAAGCGCCGTCGAGCTCGAAGGCGAGATCGCACTCGGTGTCGGAACCCGCAGAATGATTATTCAGGTTTGCCGAGCCGATGCGCACAAAACCTTCGTCCACAATTGCGACCTTGGAGTGAACGACAATTGGTTGACCAAGAGCGGTTTGGGGGCAGTAGGCGCGAAAGCGATTGAAGACGTCGGCGTTCATCAATCGTGAGACCAACGCATTGAGGGCGGGGTCCATCAATGCGTGATCAAAGTAAATGGGACCCTGCTTGGTCAAGACGAGGACGATCTCCCGCCCGCTCGGTTCGCGTATAGAGCCTCACCGTCGTCCCGACGCCGGGCTCGGAGTAGATTTTCACGTGGCCCCCCGACTGCTTGATAAAGCCGTGCACCTGGGAGAGGCCGAGCCCCGTGCCTTTGCCGACGCCTTTGGTGGTGAAGAAGGGGTCGAACACCCGCTCGATCACGTCGGCCGGCATGCCCATACCCATGTCGGTGACCGAGACCAGCACATACTGCCCGGCCGCGGCCTCCGAATGGGCGACAGCATAGGCGTCGTCGAGATGTGCGTTCGAGGTCTCCACGGTCAGCCTGCCGCCCTCCGGCATGGCGTCACGCGCGTTGATCACCAGATTGAGGATCGCGTTCTCCAACTGGCTGGGATCGACGAAAGCGGGCCAGAGGCCGCCCGCCAACACGGTCTCTACCCGCAGTTGCTCGCCGATCGTGTGTCGAAGCATTTCCGACATCCTCGCGACGAGTTTGTTGACGTCGAGCGCCCGCGGCTCAAGCGGCAGCTGGCGTGAGAAGGCGAGGAGGCGCGCGGTGAGCAGCGCGCCACGCCGGGCGCCTTCCAGGGCGTTGTCAATGCCAACCCAGAGCGCGTGCACGGTCGCTGTCGAGACGTCGCTTCGCGATATCGAGCGAGCCGATCACGATCGCCAGCATGTTGTTGAAGTCGTGGGCGATGCCGCCCGTGAGCTGACCGATGCTCTCCATCTTCTGCATCTGTCGCACCTGGGCCTCCGCTGCCTCGCGGTTCACCAGCTCGGTTTCCAGATGTGCGTTCGTGGCCTTGAGATCAGCGGTCGAGGTCTTCAGATCGGCGTTCGCGGTTTTGAGTGCTTCCGCCGATTGTCCGCAGTCGTCGCCGCAAGCGCCTTAACATCGCGATCGATCCGGGTGATCGCCGCCTCATAGGGTTTCAAGTAGACGGGTTCACCCGTCAGCAGAAAGCCGCGT
>JAYUBY010000290.1:0-2985 GCA_043740635.1 Alphaproteobacteria bacterium | reverse complement strand
TCAGGCTGAGCGCCGGCGAGCGCGTCCGTGGCGACCTGCATATCCAGACGGTCAACAGCCGCCACGAACGGCTCAAGACATTCCTCCGCCCTAAACGAGCTGTCGCCACCAAATATCTCGCCAACTATCTCAACTGGTTTCATCTCGCCGGACTCCAGTCGTCAACACCGCGAGCCTGCCTCAACGCCGCCATCGCAGGCTGATGCCTACGCAATGCAAACAGAGCCAAAATGAAAGATACTATCGCGAGCCTTGAGAGCGCTTTTCAGACCCCTCGGCCTGCCGTTTCGATCGTTGTCGCTCCGGTTCGCCCACGAACCTAGGTTGGGACGTCTAGATCGTTGAGGCCGATGATATCGCAATTGGTGATTCACATAGCGCTTGCGCCTTTCGAGGGTTTCCAGAATGGCGTACGAAATGAGTGGTCTGGTGCTCCGTGTCCCAACCGCGTTTCCCTGAGGTTTCGCCTCAAAAGCCGCTCCAGTAAATATCAACAACGATGTGGGTGGGCTTGATCTCACTCAAGGCGATCGCCCGCGTTCGGTAGTTGTTGGCCTCATGACCGAAGTCGCCGACCGTCGCGCCTATTCCGGCCCGCTGCTCTTTAGCTTCGGCTTCCGACCGTTCTTCCTCATTGCAGGCGCTTGGCCGGTTGGCGCCGTGCCGCTCTGGGTATTGGCTTATCTGGGTGTCGAGCCATTCGCCGGGACGATCACCCGTGATTGGCATGTGCACGAGATGCTGTTCGGCTATCTGGGCGGGGTGATGGCGGGCTTTCTGCTGACCGCCGTGCCGAACTGGACTGGGCGAATGCCGGTGATCGGCGCGCCGCTCGCCGGCCTCGCCGGCCTGTGGATCGCAGGGCGCGCGGCCATGCTGGCCGCGCCGCAGTCGCCCTGGACCGCGATCGTGGATACGGCCTTCCTGTTAGTGTTCGCTGCGGTGATCTGGCGCGAGGTGCTGACCGGTCGCAACTGGCGCAACCTGCCGGTTTGCCTGCTGGTGAGCCTGCTCGCCGCGGCCAACATCGGAGTGCACTTGCGCACGCCCTATCCGGACGTGGCCTCCGGTAGCGAGCGGCTGGCGCTGGGCGTGGCTTCATTGATGATCGCCCTTATCGGTGGCCGGGTTACGCCGAGCTTCACCCGCAACTGGCTGATACAGCAGCGCGCCGCCACTCTGCCTGCGACGGCTTCGCGGTTCGATCTGGCGGTGCTGATCAGCACGGGCGTCGCGGTGGCCGGCTGGATCGTCGCGCCGGATCAGAAGGCGGTGGGCGTCGCCCTTGCCCTCGCCGGCGCCGCCAATCTGGTCCGGCTGGCGCGGTGGCGGGCTGAAACGACGCTGGCTGAGCCGCTCGTCTGGATCCTGCACGCGGGTTACGCTTGGATGGGCCTGGCGCTTGTGATGCTGGGCGGATCGATACTCGCCCCGGACGCGGTCCCCCGCTCGGCGGGAATCCACGCCCTGACCGTCGGTGCGATCGGCGTCATGACCGTGGCTATGATGACCCGCGCTATCCTTGGACATACCGGGCGCGCTCGCGTGGCTGGACGTGCCGGTCTGGCCATCTATCTTCTGCTCAACGTCGGTGCGGTGCTGCGGATCGCCGCAGCCTTCTGGCCTGCTGACCAGGCCCTGTTGCTGGGCCTGTCGTCAGCGGCGTGGTGCGGCGGGTTCGCGACCTTCACCGCGTTTTATGGCCCGATGCTGGTCGGCCCCCGCGCCGACCGGTAGCCGACCAACTGATCCGCGTTCGCCCCGGCTACCGTCTGATGTCAACAGGGGAGTTTGTCGAGACAGTCGATTTCTAAAGATATCACTATATTGCGGCAATAACAGGAATTGATTGGTCGCACGTAAATTGATGTTCAGGCTGGATGGGTTTGTCATTTTCTGTATTTACAAAAAACAAACTGAAAATGACGTGTATTAACTCAGATCAACTTGTACTGGCGCGAAGCGGCGCCCGTATGGGCGGGTGGCGGTCGGGCCAGGCGCGCGCGATTGTTCGAGGGACATGGGCATGGCGTTCGACAATCCACTTGCGCAGGATATCTGGGCCAGCAAGTACAGGTTCGCTCCGGCCGGACCCGTCGCCGATTTGACCGACGGCAAGGCCGAGGCATCGATCGAGGAAACCTGGTCGCGGGTGGCGCACGCCCTGGCCGAGCGAGAGGCGCCAAAACAGCGGGCCATGTGGCGGGCCCGGTTCGACGACGCGCTGCGCGACTTCCGCTTCCTGCCGGCTGGCCGCATTCTTGCGGGAGCGGGGACGGGGCGGGCGGTTACCCTGTTCAACTGTTTCGTCATGGGTGCGATCCCAGACGACCTGCCGGGCATCTTCGATCACTTGCGCGAAGCCGCCATCACCATGCAGCAGGGCGGCGGCGTGGGGATGGATTTCTCCAGCTTGCGCCCGTCCGGCGCGCCGGTGCCCGGCGTCTGCGCGGAGGCGTCCGGGCCCCTCAGCTTTATGGAAGTCTGGGATTCCATGTGCAAGACCATCATGTCCGCTGGTCAACGCCGCGGCGCGATGATGGGCTGTTTGCGCATCGACCATCCGGACATCGAGGCCTTTATTGACGCTAAGCGCGATGCGGCCCGGTTCCGCAATTTCAATCTCTCGGTGCTCGTTCCCGACGCCTTCATGGCGGCGCTTGAGGCTGACGCGGACTGGCCGTTGGCCTTTGATGGATGCGTCTGTCGCACGGTGCGGGCCACGGCGTTGTGGAAGCAACTGATGCATGCGACCTACGACGTCGCCGAGCCCGGTGTGATCTTTATCGACCGCGTGAACGCGCAGAACAACCTGGCCTATTGTGAGACCATTTCGGCGAGCAATCCCTGCGGCGAGCAGATGCTGCCGCCCTATGGCGCATGCCTGCTGGGCTCTATCAACCTGGCCCGTTTGGTGCGCGCGCCGTTCGAACGCGATGCGGCGATCGATGAGGCCGAGCTGGGCGAGTTGACCCGCACGGCGGT
>JAYUBY010000289.1:0-6508 GCA_043740635.1 Alphaproteobacteria bacterium | reverse complement strand
GACGTCGAGGCCGCCAAGGCCGCGGCGATCGCCAGGATCGAAAACCAGGGTGAAGGCGAGGGCGCGACCGTCTTTCGCCTGCGTGACTGGGGTGTTGCGCGACAACGCGCATGGGGTTGCCCTGTCCCGGTCGTGCATTGCGACAAAGACGGTGTTGTCCCCCTGCCGAAGTCCGTTCTGCCCGTGGCGCTGCCCGACGATCTGGAATTCGGGAAGCCTGGCAACGCGCTTGCTCGGCACCCGACCTGGAAGCACACCACCTGCCCGACCTGCGGCGGACCTGCGACCCGTGAAGTCGATACGCTCGACACGTTTGTGGACTCCTCTTGGTATTTCGCTCGCTTCGCCAACCCCGACTTCGCCGAGCCCATCGACAAGGCCGCCGCCGACTACTGGCTGCCAGTCGACCAGTATATCGGCGGCATCGAGCACGCCGTGCTGCACCTGCTCTATGCGCGCTTCGTGACCAAAGCGCTGGCAGATGACGGCCAAGTGTCAGTGCGCGAACCGTTCGCAGGCCTCTTCACCCAAGGCATGGTCACCCATGAGACCTATCGGCGGCAGAACGGTGAGTGGCTCGAACCCAAAGATGTCGAGGTCAGCATTGAAGGATCCACGCGCCGCGCGCTGATGATCGAGACCCGCGAGCCGGTGGCGATCGGCGACAGTGAGAAGATGTCCAAGTCCAAGAAGAACACCGTCGCACCCGGCGGGATCTTCGAAGCCTATGGCGTCGATGCAGCTCGCCTGTTCGTTTTGTCCGACTCACCGCCTGAACGGGACGCCCTGTGGTCGAACGCGGGCGTCCAGGGCGCCTGGCGGTTCGTCAACCGGGTTTGGGAAGAATTCGAAAGCCAGCCGCGGGCCGTTGGATTGGCAGCCGCCTCTGACGACGCAGCCGCAAACGCCGTCCGACGTGCAACGCACAAGCTGACCAAGCAGGTGACCGAGGCCATCGACACCTTCAAATTCAACTCCGGCATCGCACGTCTCTACGAATTCCTGAACTTGCTGAAGGCGAACCCTGCGGCGGGCGCGTCGAGCGGCCTGCTGGCCGCGCGGCAGGAGGCTTTGTCGGCATTCGCCAGGCTGATCGCTCCCTTTACGCCCCACCTGGCTGAAGAATGCTGGGTCCGGGTCGGCGGAGAGGGCATGGTGGCGATGGCGCCGTGGCCGGCCTTTGCCTTGGCGCTCACCGAGGACGCTGTGAAGGTTCTGCCGGTGCAGGTGAACGGCAAGCGTCGGGGCGAAATTTCGGCCCCAGCGGGCGCTTCAGCGGCGGACGTGGAGAAGATGGTGCTTGACGACCCTGAGATCGCGCGGCGCCTTGAGGGACTGACTATCCGCAAGGTGATCGTTGTGCCCGACCGCATCGTCAACATCGTGGCCGCGTAGTGAAGCGTCTTCTGGCCCTGGCGGCGGTTTGCAGCAGCCTGGTGCTGAGCGGCTGTGGATTCACGCCGCTCTACGCAGCGCCGGGCGTGACCTCGAAGCTCGCCTCAATCGATGTCATCGCACCGGACGGCCGCACGGGCTTCCTCCTGCGTCAGCACCTGGACGACGCCTTTGCGAAGGACCGCAGCGGCCCGGCGGCCTACGCGATGCGCCTCAGCCTATCGGAGGCTCGCTTTCCCCGCGGCATCCGCACCGACAACGTCGCAACCCGCTACGAATATATAGTGACCGCCGACTACACACTCTCCAACCTGCCTGGCGGTGATATCGCCAAGACGGGCCGCGTGCAGGTGGAGATCACCTACGATTCCGCAGACCAGCCTTACGCCTCGATCTCGGCGGCGCAGAACGCTCAGGACCGTGCCGCCGAGGAGGCTGCACGGCGTATCCAGCTTGAGATCGCCGCCTGGCTGGCCACTGACGGGCCCAAGGCGCAGACATCGGCCGTCCTGCCGCCGAAGGCCGCCGGAACCCCCAAGAAGCGCTGAGCGCATGATCCTCAGCAAGCGACCCGATGTTGAGCGGTTCCTCAGTCGGCCGGAACCTGCCATCCGGGCCGCCCTGATCTATGGGCGAGACCTGGGCGTGGTGCGCGAGCGGGGCCAACAATTGGCCGCGAAGATCGCCAAGGATCCCAACGATCCCTTCGACGTCGCCCAGCTGACCGACGGCGATCTCGACGGTGACGCGGCGCGCCTGGAAGGCGAGCTGGCCGCGCAGTCGCTTATGGGCGGCCGCCGCCTCGTGCGCCTGCGGTTCGGAACTGAGAAGGCCAGCCTGGACAAGCTCGCCGCTGAGGCCCTGACGCGCCATGCGGCCGGCGAGCTCAATCCCGACGCCTTTCTTCTGATCGAAGCCGGCGCGCTTGGCCGGGATTCCGCGCTGCGGAAAGCCGCAGAGAAGGCGGCGGGCGCGGCGACCATCCCCTGCTATGAAGACGAGCCCGGTGATGTGGCCCGCCAGGTCCGCGAGACCTTGGCCAAGGACAACCTGTCCCTGAGCGCCGAGGCCCTGCAGATCTTCGTGGCCCGCATGCCCAAGGAGCGCGGCGTCGCACGCCAGGAGATCGAAAGGCTGGCCCTCTTCCTGGGCCCAGGCAGCGGCGCGGTGGCGACGCCTTCTGATCTTGAGCCCTTCCTGGGCGTCGAGCCGGAAGCCTCCCTTTCCGATGCCGCCGTTGACGCTTTCGGCGGCCGGGTCGGCGACGCCCAGGCAGGACTGCGCCGCGCGGCACAGGAGGGCGAAGGTGGCCCTGCGGCCGTTCGGGCCATGGGCATGCACTTGGGGCGCCTGCGCCGCGTCCTGACGCTCACCAAGAACGGAGCCGGAATGCAGGAAGCGGCCAAGGCGGCCGGTGTCTTCTGGAAGCAGGAACGCGAGTTCCTACGCCAAGCCCGGTCCTGGACGCTGGAAGAGCTCGACCGCATCCAACCTGAGATCCTCTCCGCCGATCGGCTCTGCAAAACCGCCGGCTCGCCGGATCAACTTATCGCTGAGCGGCTGGTCTTGGCCGTCGCAGGCCGGGCGCGTCGGTTGGGACTCTAAGCGGCGGACTTGCTCCGACGAGCGAAGGTCAGGATACTCACGTTCATAGACAGACGTGACCGCAGAGTTACGGGAGGACGCCCATGCTGGCTAAGACATTGAAAGCCCTGGCCTGCGCGGCCGCGTTTGGCCTCGCGCTCACGCCTACACTGGCGCATGCCCAGCCGCCGGCGGCGCCCAAGACCGGCTACAAAGCCCCGCGAATGGCCGATGGTCATCCAGATTTCCAAGGAACCTGGACTAGCGCCACCGTCACTCGGCTTGAGCGCAATGCGCGCTACGGCGCCAGTTTGGTGCTGACCGAGGCCGAAACCCGCTCGATTGAGAAGAAGACACAAGCGCAGATCGATCTCGGCAACAAGCCCACCGATCCCAACGCCAAGGTCACAGACCTGCCGGCAGATTGCTCGGGGGGCCGAGGCGTCGACTGCAATTACAACGCAGCCTGGACTGACCCTGGCAGCGTGGTCATGCGCGTGAACGGCCAGGCGCGGAACGGCTTCATCACCTCCACACCGGATGGCCGGGTGCCAATGCGTAAGGATGTAAAGGTCAATCCGTTCGGCAGGAGTCTAAAAGTTGGCGCTAGTCCCAGCGACAACCCCGAGACGCGCGCGCTGGGCGAACGCTGCCTGCTATCATTCGGCAACTCTTCGGGGCCGGTCATGCTCCCGGGCCTCTACAACAACACCTATCAGTTCGTGCAGACCAAGGATCAGGTCGTCATCGACGTTGAGATGGTGCACGACGCCCGGATCGTCCGGTTGAACGCGACCCAGCACCTGCCCGCCTCGGTGCGGCTCTGGATGGGCGACTCGATCGGCCACTGGGAGGGCGACACCCTGGTGGTCGAGACCATCAACTTCCATCCTGAGCAGGTGTTCCGCGGCGCCTCCGAGCACCTGAAGGTCACTGAGCGGTTCACACGGGTCGCCAAGGACCGGCTGCACTACGCCTTCTGGGTAGACGACCCCTCGGTCTTCGCCCAGCCCTGGGGCGGCGAGTACGAGTTCTCGCGCATAACCGGCCAAATCTATGAATACGCCTGCCATGAGGGCAACTACGGCCTGGTCGGCATCCTTCAAGGCGCACGTGAAGAAGACCGCACCGGCGTCAAGACCGCGCCGACCAACGTCGACCAAAAGGTCAAAGCGGCCGAAGACGAAGGCGGCGAAGGGCTCTAATCCCGAACGCGGGAGTAAACGAAGCAGTCGCTGGGCGCGTTTGGCGTTGAATAGCCTGCCTTACGAAGGATGCCTTCGCTTGCATACCCGCAGTTCTCGGCTAGGCGGGCCGAGGCGTCGTTCCAGGTTTCGATGATCAGCTGAAGGCGATGGCAGTCCGGGTGCTCGGCGAACACTAGGTCGGAGAAAAGCCGAAGTGCTTCAGAGGCATAGCCTTTGCCTCGATCCTCTTCGTTGTGGAGGATGTAGCCAATCTCCAGGCCATGGATGCCGGGACCGGACCCGTAGAACTGCAGCGTTCCGATCAGCCGCCCCACCTCGCCTTCGACCAGGCTTTCGATCGCGCAGGCCCCGGCGTCTGGTGTCCAGAAGCCGGTCTGGTCGAGGACCTTCCGCGCCCACGCCGGGTCCGTCATCGGCTCCGTAATTGAGAGCGTATATTTGTGCGCCGTGGCGGCCTTCAGGTCCCGGACGCCGATGGTGCGAAGCCGGATCCGATTGCCCTGCGCCAGGATCACGTGCGCGTCAGCCTGCGGCAGAGCTCGTCGAGCTGTTCCAGGGTGGCGTATTTGATTTTCAGCTCGCCCGCCCCGCCGCGGTCAATGATGTCGACACTCATGCCCAGCACATCCTCGAGATCGGCCTCGAGAGCCGCCGTATCCATGTTTTTGCCTGAACGTCGAGGCCCGGAGGCCTTCTTCGGAGCGCCCTTGCCCTTGGCGAGCGACTCGGCATCTCGGACCGAAAGACCTTTGTCTACAATGGCTTGCGCCAAAAGTTCCGGATGATCCGCGCTGAGGATCGCCCGCGCGTGCCCCGCCGTCAGGCGGCCGTACAGGACGTGGTCCTGCACGCTTTCCGGCAACTGCAGCAGGCGAAGGGTGTTGGCTACGTGACTGCGCGACTTTCCAACGGCGAGAGCTGCCTTGTCCTGCGTATAGGCCATCCGACGCATCAAAGTGGCGTAGGCCTGGGCCTCCTCCATGGCGTTCAGGTCTTCGCGCTGGACGTTCTCGACAATGGCAATCTCGAAGGCCTTGTCGTCGTCCAACAAGCGAACCAGCGCCGGGATCGCCTTCAGTCCCGCCTGCTGCGCCGCCCGCCAGCGCCGCTCGCCGGCGACAATCTCGAATTCCCCTTGGGTCTTCGGCGAGGGCCGAACCAGGATCGGCTGCAAGACGCCCTTGTCTCGGATCGAAGCCTCGAGCTCGGCGATCTCTTCGACTGGGAAGTGGCGGCGCGGCTGGTTGGGATTGCGATGGACAAGCTCGATCGGCAGGTCGCGAGTGCCCTCGCCTGGCGCAGGCGCCTGTCCCTGACCTTCTCCGGCCTCATCCAACAGAGCCGAAAGACCCCGGCCCAATCCTCTGCGGCCCTCGGCCATCGAAACCTCTCCTACGCCGCCACTTTACGGCGCGCGCGTTCGCGCAGCACAACCTCGCGGGCGAGGCGCAGATAGGCCTGGCTCCCCGCGCATTTCAGATCATAGACCAACGCGGGCTTTCCGAACGACGGGGCCTCTGAAACCCGCACATTCCGCGGGATCACTGTCTGATAGACCGTCTCGCCGAAGTGGTCGCGCACGTCGTTGGCCACCTGGGCAGAGAGCCCGTTGCGACGGTCGAACATGGTCAGCACGATCCCTTGGATCTCCAGCTTCGGATTAAGGCTGGTGTGGACCAATTCGATGGTCCGCATGAGTTGGGTGAGGCCTTCGAGGGCGAAGAACTCGCATTGCAAGGGCACAAGCACTGCATCCGCGGCCGCCATGGCGTTGACCGTCAGCAAATTGAGCGACGGCGGGCAGTCGATGAGCACGTAGCTGTAGTCGCCAGCCTCCCGCACAGCATCCAGAGCGTCGCGCAGCTTGTAGGAACGTCGTGTCTGCTGGGCCAATTCCATTTCGATTCCGGAGAGGTCGGGATCGGACGGAATGACGTCGAGGCCGGGCACCGAGGATTTCACCACCGCTTCCAGCAGAAGCTTCTCGCCCATGAGCACGTCGTAGAGCGTATGTTTGCGCTGGGCCCGGCCGATACCCAGCCCTGTGGAGGCGTTGCCCTGGGGGTCGCTGTCGATCAGCAGCACTCGCTCGCCAACCGCAGCCAGAGCCGTGCCGAGGTTGATAGCCGTCGTTGTCTTGCCCACGCCGCCCTTCTGATTGGCGACCACCAGGACGCGCAAACTGTGGTCAGACCTTGCGGGCACGGCCGAGCCTCTTCACACGCACGATGCGGCCCCGCGGGTCGCTTTTTGATGGCACGACGTCAGCCTCATATTCCCAATATCTAGCGGCTTCCTTCATTTCGGACACAACATCTTGT
>JAYUBY010000288.1:0-6388 GCA_043740635.1 Alphaproteobacteria bacterium | reverse complement strand
AGTGTTGTCTCGATCGATGCGCTCGACATCACATGACCTCCGAAGCATGGTCACCCATCGATCCAGAGGACGATCGTCAGTGCAACTGTAATGCTAGTCGATCTTCTGGATGCGGGCGACATGGCGGCCTCCTTCGAATTCGGTGGCGAGCCAAACTTTCACAATCTTTAGAGCCTCGTTTTCGGTCACGGTGCGTTCGCCGAGGGAGAGAACGTTGCCGTCGTTGTGGGAGCGGTTCCAGATGGCAACTTGTTCCGTCCAGCACAGGCCGCAGCGGACCCCTTTGACCTTGTTGGCCACGATAGCTTCACCGTTGCCGGAGCCGCCCAATACGATGCCGCGCTCATATTCGCCGCAGGCAACGGCTTCCGCTGTCGGGCGAACGAAATCGGGGTAGTCACAGGGCTCTGACGAATATGTCCCGAAGTCGCGGACGGTATGGCCTTCGGCGAGGAGCATTGCCTTGATGGCTTCCTTGTATTTGAAGCCGGCGTGGTCGGAGCCGATAGCGATTTTGAAAGTCGTCATGTGGGGTGAACTTGGGAACGGTTGCCCTCAAACGCCATATGATGGCTGTGCGACCAGCTCAAGCCTGACCGTTTCCCACAAGCAGACGTTCTGTCTGTCCCAGATGGGGTCGCGTAATGCCGCAGCCCCAAGCGCCGAAACTCGCCGGTCATGCCGCAGCGGAGGCGAGCAGGCGCTGTCCTGGATCCTTCAGCGTGCCGTCCGCATGGACGTAGTGATAGAGCGTGCTTGACGGGATATCGCCCAACTCACGGCAGATCTGAGGGATCGTTCTGCTCTTGTCGGCCATAAGGTGCTGAGCAAATCGAAGCCGCTCCGGCGTCATGACGCGTGGACGGCCGCCCCGGCGACCGCGGGCGCGCGCCGCGGTGATGCCTTCGTTGACCCTCTGGCGGATCAGATTGCGCTCCATTTCCGCGAAGGCGGCTTGGATCTGCAGGAAGGCGCGCCCCGCGGGCGTGGTCGTGTCCATAGGCGAGTTGAGCGCCTTGAAGGCGATGCCCTTCTTTTCGAGGTCCTCGATCAGCCCAATGAGGTCGCGGGCCCGTCGTCCAAGCCGATCAAGATCGAGGACCGTGAGCACGTCGCCGGCGCGCAAGTAGCCGAGGCAGGCGACCAGGCCCGGGCGATCGGCCTGAACGCCGCTCAGCCGGTCGTCGAAGATCTTCTCGCAGCCCGCAGTCGTCAGCGCATCGATCTGGCGATCCAGAACCTGCCGCTCTTCGCGCGTCGAGACACGGGCATATCCAACCAAGGCCATGGGGACCTCTCCGGTCAGCTCGACCTTAGGAGCGTGGCCACGGCGATATCTTCGTCGATGTCAGGCCAATGGATGCCTTGGCCGCCGCCAATCAGCCGCCAATGCTTGCGCTGCTCGGGGGTGGCGTCCCTCAGCCTCGGAAACCACTCCAACGGAGCATCGAGCTCTCGCCCGTCGGCCAGGACGATGTGCAACGCCAGATCGGTCGTTTGGACATCGACCGCGTCGCTATCAATCTTTAGTGCCGAAATGCCCATGCCAGGCCTCCTTGAATGCCACGCGGTGTTCGATGACCAAGGCGCGGATGCGGTTCAGCTCGTGGGATCGAAAGCCGCGCGAGCCGGCGAGCTGGGCCGGATCGAGCCAAAACTTGGCGGTGCATTGGTCGCGTTCGACGTGAATGTGCGGCGGCTCCGCCCCTTCGAGGCTGTAGAAGAAGAAGCGGAACCCGGAAACATTCATCACCGTCGGCATGGGCCGCGTCTTCCTCTCGGCCTGGCGCCTTTAGCGAACCAATATCGCCACGAAAAATATCACTGACGATGAGCTTTTCGGCAATAGATTAATTCGGCTTTTTCGTGGGTCAATCGACCCTCCGGCCTGTCCATTCCGGCCCCGCTGCGCAGGCCACGACAAAGATGTGTTTGTCGTCATCGATTGACGCCTCCGCGGGACGGGCATTGGGTTGAACCTGCGGAGTGCGGGTCGTCTGGCGGAGTGCGGGGGATGGGCGGATGGGATCAACGCTACCTGGGCATCGGGGCCTTTCCGGAGGCGTTGTCACCACTTGAGATCGAACACTTCTTCACCGCGTCGGCTGGTGAGGCGTCGGCGATATCCGGGCGACGCACGTCGGTGAACCGCAAGGCCTTCGCCCTCCAGCTCGGCTTCCTGAAGATGACCGGGCGGACGTTGAACTCAGTGGAGATCGTGCCGCCCGCGGTGCTCGAACACCTCGGCCGGCAAATCGGCGCCCCGCCGCCAAGGGTCGCCTCGATCAGGGCGTTCTACCGCCGCCGCCGGACACTGTTCGATCACCAGGAATCCGCTCGTCAAGTACTCGGGCGTGGCCCGCTCAACGATCACGCGGAGCGCGGCCTGACCGCCTATCTCCGGCGCGAGGCGGCGGCGGCCTATGATGTGACTGAACTCATGACGCGGGCCCGCACCTGGCTTGTCGGTCGGAACTACATTCTTCCCCGCGACCGCGACATCCGCCGCCATGCCATCGCCGCACGCCGACACCAGGAGCACCGACTCTTCTCCGCGATTGAGGCGATTGCGCCCATGTCGGTACGTCAGGACTGGATGGCGAAGCTCGCCGAAGCGCGTGAACCCGACCAGATTACGCACCTCGAATGGTTGAGCGTGACGCCGGCGACCAGGAGCGCCAGGGCGCTGGAGGAACAGCTCAAAAAGGTTGAGTTCTTGCGCGGCCTGGGCGCCGATCGCGTGAGCGTGGCGGACCTGCCCGCTGCTGGCCTGGAGTTCTACGGCCGGCGGATAATGACAAGGAAGGTCGGGGCCCTTGGCCTCATCAAGGAGCCACGTCGCACGATAGAGCTGGCCTGTTTCCTTCGACTGACCCTGCAGCGTCTGATGGATTCAAGCTTGGTTCTGCTCGACCATCAGATCGCGGCCCAGTGGCGCGAGGCCCGCGAGCGCGCCGCCGACGGCCAAATTGGGCGCCTGAAACGATTCCGCCGTCTGATCGCGGATTTGACGACGCTGGCCAGCGATGAGTCATTGGACGCTGATGGCTTGCGGGCGCGGCTCGCCAAGTTGGTGGAGCCGTTCCAACCTGAGCTTCAGATTTCTCAGATCGCCGCCATCCGGCAAGAACTCGCGCAGCGGCAGGGCGAATTGGACCGCCTGTTGCGCGCGGCAAAAATGGCGAAGCTGCAGACCCCAGCCGATCATAAGCTTGCCCAGGCGTTGGCCCTCCTGGACGAAGTGGACAGAACGGCTGCGGGGATCTTGCCGGCGGGCGCCGCCAACCCCTTCGGCCCATCATGGCGCAGCCTCCTCGATCAGCTAGATCGCAAGGCGGCGATGGACTGTTACCGGGCCGCGACGGTCATGCTCATGAAACGGGCGATCCGAAATCGCTCGGTCACCGCGTCCGAAAGTTTGAGCCACCAGGCCCCCGGGGATCGGCTCATTCCCAAGGCGATTTGGGATCGTGATCGAGGTCGGTTGACCCGAAACTTGTCGCTGCCGCCCACGGCCGAGAAATATCTCCAGCGGCTTGAGGTTGGGTTGGAAGCCGGCTTGGGAGCCTTGGCCGCGGCGGTGCAGGCCGGCGAAATCACCATAGAGGGCGACGCCGTCCGCGTGCCGCGCCGCAAACCCGCGCCAACTGATCCTCGGGTGGAGTCCGCGCGGCACGGGATGACCGCGGCCATGGGAGTCCATGAGCTGTCGGCGGTGATGATCGAGGTTGATCGGCTCACGCGATTCTCGTGGAAGCTCCTGGGGCGCCCGGCCCGGTCGGAAAAGGAGCTGGTCACGCTCTATGGGGGCTTGCTCGGCCTGGGGTCCGACCAGAGCGTGGCCGAGCTGGCGCGCATGATCCCATCGGTCGACGCCGACAGCCTTGGACAGATGGTTTTGCGGCTGGAGACCGATGGACGCCTGCGCGCCGCCAATGAGGCCGTTCTTGGCTTCATGCGCCATCACCCGGTGGCGAGCCTTTGGGGGCGGGGTCTCAATGCGTCCGCCGACATGATGAGCCTGGAGGCGACGCGATACCTCTGGTCGGCGCGGTTGGATCCCCGTCGGCGGACCTTCGCGATCGGGACCTACGCGCATGTGCTGGACCAATGGGGCGTCCTCTACGATCAGCCAATCGTTCTGAACCGTCGGCAGGCCGGCGCCGCGATCGAAGGGGCGCTCAGGCAGAAACAGGTCGATCATCTGGAGAAAGTGGCGGTCGATACCCACGGCCACAGCCATTTCGGCTTGACCCTGGCCAAGGTGGTGGGCTTCGATCTCACCCCGAGATTGGCGCGCCTGAAGACCCGCAAGCTTCATCTGCCGACGGGGTTCGCCGGCGCCGTGCCGGAGGTTCTCAAGCCGCTCATCGCCCCGACGCCTATATCGCGACGCGTGATCGGGCGCGGATGGGAGGAATTGCTCAGGCTTGGCGCTTCGGTCAAAGACGGCTGGTATCCGGCGACCGATGCGCTGGACCGGTATGGCGCCGCCGCGCGGGGCGACGCCGTTTATGAAGCCGGCGCCGCCCTCGGCAAGCTGCTGCTGACCCTGTATCTCTGCGATTACCTCGGCAACCGGGAGTTCCGAAACGAGATCCTGGATCTTCTCAACCAGGGCGAGGCCGTTCACAGCCTGCAGCGAGCCATTCACAACGGCGCCATTCCCGCCAAGCGCGGGCGAACAACACAACAGCTCGAAGCGATATCGGGCTCCCTGACCTTGCTGGCGAATATCGTGATGGCCTGGAACACGCACCATATTCAGCGGACGGCGGACCGGGACCCTGGCGCCTTTTCTAATGACGTCCTCTGCCACATCGCGCCGATCGGGCATGGGCACATCAACCTTCGCGGGGTCATGACCTTTGAGCTGGGTCACAACCGATCCGCCCTGCTCGGATTGCCGATGGCCTCGGCCGATCGAGGCTGAGCGGCTGCAAAAAGCTGAATGTGGTTATCAATCAATGTGTTATACCTTTCATGCCGCGCAACACATTGAAATTGCGTGACTTTCTTAGCGTCACTTTTGGCGCCGAGATTACGGGAAGGCCAGCCTGGTTGACCTGCCGGATCTTGTCGAACGTGCGGTAGGGGAGATCGGCGCCCTTGTAGCGGATGGCCAGGCGGCCGTCGGGGTAGTCGACCACGGTGACCCGCTTGCCGATCGCGTCCTGCGCTTCCCCGGTCGGATCGAGGATGAACAACACCTTGTCGTACTGTAGCGTCAGCGCCTGCGGCAGCGTGCGCTCGACCTGCCAGGTGAACTCATCGTCCAGACGGTCGCGCGCCGTCATTGGTCGGTGCAGATCCTTGGCGTTGGCCGGCGGCTTGGCGAAGCGAGCATTGTAGTCGGCGACAAAGCCCGGAAGGAAGGCGTTGCCGGTCTCGATGGTGCTGACGCTGGCGAGCCGCAGCTCCTTCACAAGGCGGTCCTGCAAGGTTTTGTTGGCGCGCTCGACGCGGCCCTTGGCCTGGCTGGAATTGGCGCAGATGATCTCGATGTTGAGGGCGTGCAGGGCGCGCCCGAATTGGGTCATGCCGTCGGTGGAGGCGCCGCCCGCCTTGGTGACCCGAAACACGGAGTGCTTGTCGCTGTAAAAGGCCACGGGCTTGCCGTGAGCCTCGAGGTAGCTCTGGGTGGCGGCGAAATAGGAGAAGGTCGACTCCGTCTCGACGAACCGCAGATGCATCAGCCGGCTGGTGGCGTCGTCGATATAGACGAGCAGCGAGCACATCGGCCCACGACCCTCAAACCAGCGGTGCTCGGAGCCGTCGATCTGGATCAGCTCGCCGACGCAGTCGCGCCGGTAGCGGGGCTGATGGACGCGAGCGCGACGCTTCTTGCGATCCTGCCATAAGCCCTCGGCCATCATCCAGGCGCGCAGGGTCTCGCGCGAAACCGTCAGGCCATGCACCTCGCGCAGCTTCTCGGCCGCCAGCGTGGGACCGAAGTCGCCGTAGCGCTCCTTGACGATGGCCATCACCGCCAGGCGCACGTCGTCGGGCGTCTTGTGGTTGCTTGGCCGGCCGCGCTTCCTGGAGATCAAACCATCGGCGCCTCGGAGCCGGTACGCCTTCAGCAGCCGCCATACCTGGCGCTCGCAAAGCCCCAGCACCGCCGCGCGCCGGCATCCGGCCCTGGTCTACATCACGCAAAATCTCAAACCTCGACAGCTCCGCGTCGCTCATGATCCGCACCGGCATCGGCGTCACCTCCCATTGACCGCCGCGCGGCCGGGGAGACTGACATGTCTATGTTGCTCGGCACTGACATTTGCACTTTGCTGTGTGGGTTCCAGGCGAAGTGCAACGAGGGCAGGGGACCGGACGGCGGGGGGGCGCGGAGCCCTCATGCCGCGCAGAGCCCGACCGCCCGGCCGTCGCA
>JAYUBY010000287.1:0-12677 GCA_043740635.1 Alphaproteobacteria bacterium | reverse complement strand
GCCCATCCCACCTCTCCGCTGCGCGAATCAGCACATCGAATCGAAACCGCGCTGCTTTGGGAAGCCCCGCGAGTCAGGCTCAGAAGGGACTGGTATTACATCTCTACGAGCGACTGGGACCACGCGCTCAGCGACCTCGACCGGGTAATCGCTCTGAAGCCCAACCAAGCCGCGGCCTACTTCAACCGCGGCCAAGCCTTGATCGCCAAGAACGAGTACAAAAAGGCGATCAGCGACTTCGATAATTTCATTCAACTGGATCGGGGCACGGCTCAGGCTTGGCGCTTCCGGGCGTTCGCGCGGCATGCGGCGGGCGATGACGCAGGCTCGGCGGTAGACTACTCCAAAGCCATTGCCATGGACCCTTCGGACGAGGAAGCCTGGCGTGGCCGCGGCCTTGCGCAGATCGGCGTTGGCAAACCGGACGAGGCCATCGCCGACTTGACGCAAGCCATCAACATCTCGGCGAAAGACGGCATGGCCTACCACTTCCGTAGCATGGCCTGGGGTGCCAAGAACGACCTGCATCGCGCCGAGCAGGACGACGACATGGCGATCAAGCTAGAGCCAAAGCTCGCGAAGCGCTCAGCCTCAGACGCGGCCGGTCACTGGGATTAGGGCGCCGGTGACAGCACTGGCCTCGATGCTGGCCAGGAAAAGCATGACGGCCGCGAGTTCCTCGGTGCGCACCCAGCTTGCGAAGTCCGCATTAGGCATGTCGGCTCGGTTGGTTGGTGTGTCGAGGATAGACGGCATGACCGCATTGACGGTCACCCCGTCAGACTTGAGCTCCTCCGCTAACGCCTGCGTCAAACTGTGCACGCCGGCCTTTGAGGCGGCATAGGCACCCATGCCGAGCCCAGCCTTAAGAGCCGCGTTCGCGCCCACATTGACGATGCGCCCGGCCGCGGAGCGGCGCAGGTGCGGGATCGCTGCGCGGCTGGCGTTTGACGCGGTCTGGACGTTCATCAGGAAGAGCCGGTGCCAGGTATTCCAGTCGCCGCCCTCGTGCTTTTCCCACGCAAAGCCGCCAGCGATGTTGAGAAGGACGTCGAGGCTGCCGAAGTGATCGGCTGCTGCGTCGATAGAGGCGCCGGCCGAGTTGGCATTAGTCAGGTCAACGCCGCCCTGGAAGAACACTTCCGTTCCCGTAGGCGCAGCCGGCGGGGCGTTCGCGAAATCGATCAGGGCCACATGCGCGCCTCGGTCGGCCGCCGCCTTGGCGACTGCGGAGCCCAGGACGCCGGACGCGCCGGTGATGGCGATAACGCGTCCGGTCATGGCGTTGAGCCCTAGAGACGCTCGACGATGGTCACGTTGGCGAGGCCGCCGCCTTCGCACATGGTCTGCAGTCCCCACTTCTTGTTACGGGCCGAAAGCGCGTGCAGCAGCGTGGTCATCAGCTTCGTGCCAGAGGCGCCAAGCGGGTGGCCGAGCGCGATCGCCCCGCCGTTGACGTTGAGCTTCGAAGGATCGGCCTTGGTGGACTGCAGCCAGGCTACCGGCACCGAGGCGAAGGCCTCGTTCACTTCGAAAAGGTCGATGTCGTCGATCGACATGCCGGCCTTCTTCAGCGCACGCTCAGTCGCCGGGAGCGGGGCTTCCAGCATGATCACCGGGTCGTGACCGATGAGCGTCAGGTTATGTATGCGAGCCAGCGGCGTCAGGCCGTACTCCTTCAGCGCCTTTTCCGAGACGACCATTACGCCGGAGGCGCCGTCGCAGATCTGGCTGGAGGTGGCCGCAGTAATAGCGCCGCCTTCGCGCAGCAGCTTCACGCCCTTGATCGCGTCGAGGCTGGAGTCGTAGCGGATGCCCTCATCGCTATCGTGACGGACGAGCGAGCCTTCATCGCCTTTGCCATCCTTGCCGTCGATGGCGATGATCTCGTCCTTGAACGCGCCAGCCTGAGTGGCGGCGATCGCGCGCTGGTGAGAGTTGTAGGCGTACTCGTCCAGCTGATCCTTGGTGAGGCCGTACTTGGCGGCCATCATTTCGGCGCCCATGAACTGGCTGAACTGGATGTTCGGATAGCGCGCCTGTTGCTTCGGGCTCATCGGCGTGCCGAAGCCTTCCTTGGCTGGCAAAGCGACAGAAAGGCCCATCGGCACACGTGTCATGCTTTCGACGCCCGAGGCGATCACCACGTCCATGGTGCCGCTCATCACCGCCTGGGCAGCGAAGTGCAGGGCCTGCTGGGACGAACCGCATTGCCGGTCGACACTGGTGGCGGGCACGCTTTCCGGAAGCTTGGACGCCAGCACCGCGCCACGCGCGATGTTGGTGGCCTGCTCGCCCACCTGCATGACGCAGCCCATAACCACGTCCTCGATGACGGCGGGATCGATGCCAGTGCGATCGACGAGTTCATTCAGCACCACCGCGCCGAGGTCGGCCGGATGCCATTCCCGAAGACGTCCGCCCTTGCGCCCACCAGCGGTCCGCGTCGCAGCTACAATATAGGCTTCGGCCATGGCCGTGCTCCCTGATGAAAATCCGAGCGCCACTAAAAAGCGCGTCAAAAAGACTGTATGAAGGCGCCGCAGGGTAAGACAAGACCGGTTGACGTTAACGGCAACTAGTCTGCGAAGCTGTCCTGCAGGATCCGCTCGAGCCATTCGACGTCTACGCCATCGAATGCGCCGGGCGCTTCTGAGTCCACGTCGAACACCGCGATGAGCCTTCCTTGGGCGTCGACCACGGGTACGACGATCTCACTCGCCGAGCGGCTATCGCAGCTAATGTGGCCCGGAAAGGCGTGGACGTCCTCCACAACCTGGGTCTGGCGGCTACGCGCGGCGGCGCCGCAAACCCCTTGGCCAAAGGCGATCCGTAGGCAGCCGAGCGTGCCCTGATAGGGTCCGACGACCAGCTCTTCGCGCTTGTCGGGATCGACCACGTAGAATCCGGTCCAAAAGAAATGGTCGAAACTGGCGGCTATCATGGAAGCCACGGTCGCCATCCGGGCTGTCAGGTTGGGCTCGCCATCGAGAACAGAGGCGATTTCCCGGGCCACTGTGGCATAGCGCTCGGCCTTGGCCGGCGGGAGAACAATTTCATTGAACGCTTCGGCCATGAATTGAGCATGTAGCGGTCTCCGGGGCGCTGGACAAACCCCCACGGCAGGGCTTTTTAGTCGCCTCCAGTTTCGGGGAGCTTCCATGCGTCTTGCTTTGCTCGTTTCCGCGCTATCCTTGGTTTGCGCGGCGCCATCGTTTGCCCAGGTGGCGGAGGGCCCGAGCCGGACCTTCCTGGGCCGTGACATCTTCTCGCTGCGCGCGGCCAGCGATCCGCAGGTACGGCCGGACGGCGGAGCCATCGCCTACGTGCGCGTGACCCAAGACATCATGACCGACAGCGGACAACCGTCGATCTGGCTGGCCGATCCGGTGACCGGAGCCCAGACGCCGCTGGCGACCGAGGACGCCGCTGACCTGCATCCTCGATGGTCGCCGGACGGAACGCGCCTGGCTTACATCGCAGCAGGCCCCGGCGGCGCGCAGCTCTACGTGCGCTGGATGGCCACGGGCCGCTCGGCAAAGGTCGCAAATCTGGAGCAAGCGCCCAGCTCCATTGTCTGGTCGCCGGACGGTAAAACCATCGCCTTGGTCATGCTGACGCCCGCCCCGCCGCGGGCGTTGGGCGCACCCATGGCGCCGCCTCCGGGCGCGAAGTGGGCCGAGCCGCTCAAGATCATCGACCGCGTCACCTATCGCCGCGACGGGGCGGGCTATGTAAAGCCCGGCTACCGTCATCTGTTCATTGTCTCGGCGGACGGCGGCCAGCCGCGCCAGCTGACGTTTGGCAAGTTTGACGAAGGCGGCCAGGTCGCCTTCACTCTGGACGGCAAAGGCCTGTTGTACTCGACCAACCGCTCTCCTGACTGGGAGCGTGAGGCGCAGGAAAGCGACATCTACCAGCTGTCCCTCTCCGACGGGACGACGACCCGGCTTACGAACCGCGTGGGTCCCGACCAGGCCCCGACACCTTCGCCGGACGGGTCAAAGATCGCCTACGTCGGTTTCGACGATCACGGCCATCGCGGGTATGAGAACAACCGCCTCTACGTGATGGATCGCGACGGCAAGAATGGCCACGTGATCACCGGCGCCCTCGATCGCAGCGTGGGCGCTCCCACCTGGGCCGCCGACGGCAAAAGCATCTACATCGACTACGCCGATCACGGCGTCACGAAAGTTGCTCGCGTCGCTCTGGACGGAAAGATGGAGACGGTCGCCACCGGCCTGACCAGCAGCGCCGAGATGGACCGACCCTACACCGGCGGCGAATTCTCGGTCGGTAAAAACGGGCTCGTCGCCTTCACCTCCGGCGACGCGACCTCGCCTTCGGACATTTCGATTGTCAGCGGCGGCAAGGCGAAACGCCTGACCAACCTCAACGGCGACCTCTTCGCCGACAAGACCCTCGGCAAGGTCGAGGCGCTGGCGGTGACGTCGTCCTTCGATAAGAAAACGATCGACGCCTGGATCGTAACTCCGCCCAATTTCGATCCGTCGAAGAAGTATCCGCTGATCCTGGAGATCCATGGCGGCCCATTCTCGGCCTATGGACCGGTGTTCTCCACCGACGACCAGCTCTATGCGTCCGCCGGATACATCGTAGTCTATTCAAACCCGCGCGGTTCGACGTCCTATGGCGACGAATTCGCCAACACGATCGACAAGAACTACCCCAGCCACGACTACGACGACTTGATGAGTGTGGTGGATGCCGCCATCGCCAAGAGCTCGGTCGATCCGAGCCACCTCTATGTCACCGGTGGCTCCGGCGGGGGCGCGCTGACCGCCTGGATCGTTGGCAAGACCAACCGCTTTAGGGCCGCAGCGGCCCAAAAGCCGGTGATCAACTGGACCAGCGAAGTTCTGACGACTGATGGTTACAACTTCATGGCGCTGTCCTGGTTCGGGAAGATGCCGTGGGAGGATCCAGACTTCTATTGGAAGCGCTCGCCGCTATCGCTGGTCGGAAACGTGAAGACGCCGACCCTGGTCGTTGTCGGCACTGAGGACCATCGCACGCCGCCATCCGAAGCTGAGCAGTTCTACGATGCTCTCCAGATCCGCAACGTGCCTTCCGCGATGATTCAGGTGCCTGGTGCCTCGCATGGCGGCCTGGCTGAGCGGCCCTCGCAAGCTGCGGCCAAGGCCAACGCGATCCTCGCCTGGTTTGATCGCTACAAGTGAGAACTGCGACAGCACTCTTTGCCCTTTTCCTCGTCGGCTTGATCGCCGGCGAGGCTCAGGCCGCACCGCGCCGTTCCTCCGGGATCAAGGACCCCGACACCAAAGCCTGGTGGCAGATCGCTGAGACGCTGTCTTCAGACGCCATGGAGGGTCGCGACATCGGCTCGCCGGGTCACCATCGCGCTGCCTTGGTCGTGGCGGCCCGCTTCAAAGCCGCCGGGCTGAAGGCGGCGGGCGACAACGGGACCTACCTCCAGACTTTCGCTGTGCACGAAAGTCGGGTGGAAAAGGTCGGAACTTCGTTCCAGGTCGCCCGCGCTGACGCGGCGCCGTTAAACCTGGAATTCCTGCATCAAATCACGGTCCGCGCCACTGACGACCTGCCCGTGGCGCTCGACGCGCCGCTCACCTTCCGCGGCTACTGCGGCGCGAAGGAGCTGGCTGACATTAAGGGTAAGGTTGTCGTCTGCTTCAACACTCGGCGGACCGACCTTCCGAGCGCCGCCCAGCGGATCCAGGCCGCCCATGCGGCTGACGCGGCGGGCCTGCTGCAGGTCGACGATCCCTATTTCACCATCGAGCCGTCCCGTTGGCCCGATGCCTATGCGCGAACTGTCGCCATCGCAGGATCTACGGCGCCGGCTGCCGCGCGCCTTCCGGTGATGCGGCTGAGCGCTGACGCCTTTAAGGCGATGCTCGCGGGCTCCGGTCAGGACGCCGAAAATATCCTCCGGGTTGGCGGGGCCAAACAGCCTCTAACCGCGTTCGATATTCCCGGCCGCCTGCAGGCAAAGTTCCATGTGACCACGCGCGACTTCAAGGCTGAGAACGTAGTGGCTGTGCTGCCTGGCCGCGATCCGGTGCTGAAGAGCCAGTACCTCGCGCTCTCCGCCCACCTCGACAGCTATGGCTATGGCGAGCCCGTGAATGGCGACGGGCTCTATAACGGAACCCTGGACGACGCAGCCTATGTGGGAACGTTGATCCGCTTCGCTGACAAGCATAAGGGCCATCCGCTCCGCCGCAGCGTGGTGCTGGCTGCCTTCACCGGAGAGGAGAAAGGTCTCTTGGGCGCGCACTGGTTTGTCGATCACCCGACCGTGCCCAAGGCCTCGATCGTCGCCGACATCAACCTCGACCAGCTGCGTCCCTTGTTCCCGCTCGACATCATGACCGAGCTGGCCGTGGACGACACGACGCTCGGGACCTCGGCGCGCGAGGTCGCCGCCTCCATGGCGATCCAGATCCAGCCAGATCCGGAGCCGGAGCGCGGCTTGCTGCAGCGCGCCGACCATTGGCCGTTCATGCAGGCGGGAATTCCCGGGACCGGCTTCATCTTCGGCTATGTGCCCGGAACCGAGGCCGAGAAACGCTATCGCGAGTGGTACCAGGTCCGCTATCACCGCCCTCAGGACGACTTGACCCAACCGATGGACTTCGACGCGGCCGGCAAATTTAACCGCTTCTTCTACAAGCTCGCGGAAAGCGTGGCCGACGCGGAGGCAGAGCCAAGTTGGACCGCGGGAAGCAGACTCGCCCCGAAGGCGCCCTAAGCGACCTCGGCATCATACCCGCCACCCGGCTTGGCTTGCGGCGGGACGGTGGCGCGCGTCAGGGCCTCAAAGAGGTCCGCGACCTGGATCGGTTTCGATACATGGCCGTTCATGCCGGCGGCGATGTATTGCTCCACCTGATGCGACATCGCGTTCGCGGTCAGGGCCACGATTGGCGTAGGCGCGCGGCCAAGGGCGCGCTCCCGCTCGCGGATCATTGCTGTCGCGGTCAGACCATCCATAATCGGCATCTGGATATCCATCAGGATGACGTCCCAGTCGCCGCCCTCCCAGGCTTCAACCGCGAGCTGACCGTTATCTACGACAACGGGATCGACCCCCATCTGGTGTAGCAGCGTCTTTAAGACGAGCTGGTTGATCGCATTGTCCTCGGCGGCCAGGACGCGCAACGCGATCGCGGGTTGCTCGTGAACGGCGTCGCAAACAGCGCCTGCGGTCTTTTCGTCACCCATCCACGGCAGGGGGATGCGCAGGGTGAAGATTGATCCAAGACCGAGCTCGCTTGTTACGCTGATCTCGCCTTTCATGAGCTCGGCGAGTTCACGGCAGATGGCTAGGCCCAAGCCCGTCCCGCCGAACCGCCGCGTGGTCGAGCTGTCCAGCTGGTCGAACTTCGCAAACAGCCTTGAAAGGCTCTCAGGAGGGATGCCGACACCGGTGTCCTTGACAGAGACTTCAAGCACATCGCCGTAACGGATAGCCGTGACACGGATCTCGCCTTGCTCGGTGAACTTCAGGGCGTTGGAGATCAGATTGTATAGAATCTGGCGCATCCGGGTCGGGTCGCCGAGATAGCGGCCCCGCGCTCGCTCGATATCGAGCGCGAACGACAGTCCTTTCTTGTTGGCGAGCGCAGTGAAGGCCGAATAGGCGCCCCGGGCAACGTCTGCCAGCTCGAACTCCATCTGCTCCAGTTCGAGCTTTCCGGCCTCAATTTTGGAGAGATCCAGTACGTCATTGAGGATCGCCAGCAGAGCCTCGCCCGAGCGATGGATGACGCTAAGGCGATCGCGCTGACGGTCGGAAAGCTCGTCGCCGGCCATGGCCTGAGCCATGCCGAGCACTCCGTTCAGTGGCGTACGAATCTCGTGGCTCATCGTCGCCAGGAACGTGGACTTGGCGGCGTTGGCTGACTCAGCGGCCGCCTCACCTGATTGCGCGCGATGGCGCGCCTGGCGCAACGCCGAACGTGAACGGTCAAGCAGTCGTCTCGAAAGGAAAAAGAAGTTGATCGTGCTGACAGCCGCCGCCGCGCAGGTCAGCATCGCGCCAAATCGCCAACCGGCGCTGTGGGTCAGGTCGAAGGCAAAGTAGAGAAAGGCGCCGACGTAGGGCGCCAGCAGCAAGCGGAAACGGCTGAGGTCGGAGTAGTACTGCAGAAGCACATAGGCCGAACCGACAAAGGTCGCGACAATCGCGAAAGCCCTGCCGAGATCGTCCCCCATCGCCCAGATTAGGACGAGTATGCCCGCCTGAAGCACAGTCGAGACCGTGTTGTTGATGCTGACAATAAGGGTCAGACGGGCCTGAGCGGCGGGCGTCTTTTGTCGCTCAAACTCCTGGACGAGCCGATTGCCGAGGAAGAGTCCGCCCCAGATGCAGGCGATCCAAACGCTCGTCCAGAGGGGGCCGATGGATTGAACGGCGACCGTTGCGACCGCCATAGATGCGATCACACGCGGCCAGGCGTTTCGGGCCGAAGCCCCATAGAGTCGCATGCCCTGCAGCAGCCGTTGGCGGCTCGCGGACGCACCTTCCCCGTGGCTGCTGGCTATTTCGCTCAACAGCTCCTCCCCATTGTTGGAAGCATATTCGCCGATAGGAGTTAACCACACGTCAAACTGGCAAAACACCGGTGCGCGACGCTCCTGGACGCGGCGACACCCTGACGTTCCCTTGGGCGCGTGAACAACACCAGGGTCGGGGTGATCACACTGGTGCTACCATTGCGGGTGGCGATCTGGTCGAACGCGATAAAATCTGCCGGACGCGTGAAGTCCGGCGAGGCTTAAGCATCGACCTCGATAACCCGGATCGTCGTCCTGCGCGGAGCTTCAGATAGCCTCACCGTTCCGCGGACGATACGGTTTCTATGTGCCGAGCAATCCTTCCACGCCCGATCAGTCCTCCGCCGGGGAGCCGGCGGGTCATCGCGCGCCTCCGACACCGCAAATGGAGTTGTTGCGCGCCGGTCGCTTCGATGAGGCGATCGCCGTAGCGGAACAGGACGTGAAGCACCGGCCGGCGGATCCGCTCGCTTGGTCGGCCCTGGCTACTAGTTTGTTCACCGCGCGAAGGCCGGATCTGGCGCTCGCCGCGTGGAACAAAGGTCTCGCCATCGCGCCCAATGATCCAGCTCTGCTCTGCGGCAAGGGACGAACTCTTCAGACACTTGGTCTGACGGCCGAAGCTAAAGGTTTCTACCGAAAGGCGTTGGCGCGAGATCCGGCGGGTTTTGAGGCGGGGTTCAATCTGGCGCTGCTGGCCGTTGAGGACGGCGACTGGGCCGCAGCCGAACGGTGGGCCGCTCCGCTGCATGATCGCTATCATGGCGTAGCCAGCCTCCGTTGGTTGCGCGCCCGCGTCTCTGTTGGCCGACGTGATTTCCCGACCGCCGAAGCTCGGCTGATCGAGCTCCTAGGCGATTTGCAACTCGGTCCCGAGCAGAGGGCGGACGCCCTTTTGTTGCTGGGCGAAACGCTGGACGCGCTGGAGCGGTTTCCAAAGGCCTTCGAGGTGGCGGCCAATGGGAAGGCGATACTGCGCCGTCTCTACGCCGAGCGCGCACGTGGCCGCGAAGGCGCGGTCGCGAGGTTTGACCGTTTGGCCGCTTGGTTTCGCGTCGCCGACCCCGGGCCCTGGAGCCGTTCACCGGCGACGCCGCCGGCCGCCGATGCAGCAACGCAGCATGTCTTCCTTGTTGGCTTTCCGCGGTCGGGAACGACCCTGCTTGAGCAGGCGCTGGCCGGACATCCCGATGTCGTGGCCCTCGAAGAGGCGCCGACCCTGGCCGCCGCTCACGCTGAGTTCATGGGTTCAACTGATGGACTGAGGCGCCTCGCAGGCCTCTCCGCTGACGAGGCGGCCCACTGGCGGGACGTCTACTGGGCCGAGGTAAAGCGCCATGGGGTTGAGGTTGCTGGCCGGGTGTTCCTCGACAAGGCTCCGGCCGGAACCGTCGACTTGCCGCTTGTGTCGAAGCTTTTCCCCGACGCTGGGGTCCTTTTCGCCATTCGAGACCCGCGCGATGTGGTGCTGAGCTGCCTGCGCCAGGCGTTCCAACTTAACGCCATGACGTACGCCTTCACGGACATCAAGGAGACCGCGGCCTGTTACAGCGCCTGCATGACCTTGGCGGAGATCTATCGGCGGGTCCTGCCTCTGCAGATGCTCGATGTTCGCCACGAAGACCTGATCTCGGACTTTGAGCCGGGGCTCGCGGCCATTTGCAAGTTCCTGCAGCTGGCGTTCGACCCGGCGATGGCCGACGTCGCCGCGACCGCGGGCCGCCGAACCGTTCGAACGCCGAGCGCTTCGCAGGTTCGCGCCGGCGTCAATCGCCTGGGGGTCGGCCGTTGGCGAGCCTACGAGCGTTCATTGGCGCCCGTGCTGCCAGTGCTGGCGCCGTGGGCTGCGCGGTTCGGCTACACGAAGCCTGAAACGCCGGCGGGCTGACCTGGATCGTGCCAGCTGATCGCAAAGAGTGGCCAGCCAGGAATCCAAAGCGCCGCTCTGATCCTATTGAAGCGGCGCTCTAGGCGAAGAAAGAAAGGCGGAGCGTTTGGGGTCGCTCCGCCTCAGTCTTGACCCCGGGAGGAACCAGGGCCGGGGATAGCTTAGAAGCGCAGGCGAAGACCGGCGAAGACCTGCGTGCCGTTATTGTAAACCGCACGCGGCTGGGTCTTGTTGAGCGCGTAGTATTTCAGTTTGTTGTTGGTGATGTTGAGTGCGTCCAAAGTCAGAGTGACGTTGCTCATGACGCGGAAGTTCACCGAACCGTCCAGGGATCCGTAGTTGTCCTGGTTTTCCGCAGCACTCCGGTCGAGGCCGACGAAGTAGTGGGTACGGTAGGTGTAGGCCAGTCGCGCGCTTAGCCCATCGTAATCGTAGTAGCCCACGAGGTTTGCTGTGACCCGCGAGGCGCCAACCAAGGGATTGCCCTGTGCGTCGCTGGAGTCGACGTAGGTCATGTTAGCTTGGAAGCCGAAGTTGTGCGGCAGGGGCTGCTGGACCTGAAGTTCAACACCCTCGACCGTCCCGCTGGTGTTGACCGGCGAGGAGACGGCGTAGGTCTCGAAGGCCTTGTAGAACTGGCTGAAGTAGGTGGCGTTAGAGACGCCGTAGCTCACATAAGACGAGAGGTCCTGGTAGAAGAGGCTGACCGCGGCGATCGACGTCGGAGCGTAGTACCACTCCAGCGCCGCATCATAGACCGCCGCCTTGATCGGCCGCAGGTTTGGGTTGCCGCCATTGCCGGTGAGGTTCGTGTCCGTCAGCGAGACGGTTCCGCCTAGGGCGCTGAAGTCCGGCCGCGACATGGTCTCGGCCGCCGACACCCGCAGGAAGAGGTCGTCGCGGATGTCGAACGTCATGTTCACGCTCGGCAGGATGTCGAAGTAATCGTGGGTGACCTTAGTCACCTTGTAGGGGCCGTAGGCTGAACTCAGGACGTCGCCGGGGACCAGGCCAGATGGCTCGGACACGTTGACGAACGCATTCTCCTTCGTATCGACGAGCCGGACACCGACATTGCCGCGCCAACCGTCGCCACCGACGCGAGCCATGACGTAGCCGGCGAAGTCACCTTCCGTCACCTTGAAGGCACCCGGCCAGTAGTAATTCTGCGCGGTCTTGATCGACGATATCGGCCCATGCACGCCGTCGTTGATGGCGTTCAGAATGCCAACGATCGTGTCCGGATTGCCGGCGATCGGCGTCAGCAGGCCGGGGACACCCAGGGCTCCGGAATTGAAGCCGCTCGGATAGGACGTTGGATTGGTCGCCGAGAACGGCATCGTCGGCGAGGTCCAGCATTGGCCGTTGGCGCCGAGCGTACAGCCGCGGTCCCAACCGTCCACCTGACGGCTGTGATCGGCATAGCGGACACCGAAGCTGACGTCCTTGAACGCGCCGTGGTCGACGGCGTAGACGCCGTCGAGCTTGCCGTAGGTTTCCTTGTCGACGGACTGGAAGGTTTCGTTCCAGGCCCAGTCATTGGCCAGGCCGGCCGAGCTCTTCGGATTGATGTTGGTCGGCGTCACCGCCCAACCATTGCCCGACGGCGCGTAGGAAATCGCCGTAGCGCCGTCGACTTCGAAGGCCGGTTCGGTCGGCGTGTTGCCAAGGCCGTGGGTGTAGCCGATCTGGCCACTAATGGTGAGCTTCTCGCTCGCGTTATAGGTGCCGTCCAAGTTGACGTAGTAGCTCGTACCGCTGGCGTCGGGCCGGATTATGTTGTCGACCACGAGGCCGTTCACTGGCGTCCCGGCCGGGCCGATCAGTGGGAATGCTGCGGCAACCAGGGTGTTGTTCTTCACCGTGAAGCTGGTCGGCGAGTTGTTGTTGAGCTCGTTCGAGCCCCAGTACATGTAGTTGTCGTTGTGGTTGGTGGCGTTGAGCTTGGAATAGAAGCCGTCCAACCGCATTTCGAACTGGTCGTTCGGCTTCCATTGCAGGGCGAGGTCACCACCTTCGCGCTTGCGCTCTTGTTGGAAGAGAGTGGACCCGATGAGGGTCGGCGCCCAAACCCCGATCAGCGACGGGTTCTTGGCCCCCGTCGTCATTCCGCTGGTGATCTGGGTGTATCCGAGGGTTTCCTGACCGTAACGCTGAACGCTGCGATCTTCGAAGAAGCCTTGGGCCAGGATGCCAAACGTAGCGTCCGGATTCTGCCAAGACA
>JAYUBY010000286.1:0-3724 GCA_043740635.1 Alphaproteobacteria bacterium | reverse complement strand
CCTCGCAGGACATGGAGGTGAAGTATGGAGGCGCACGCGCGTTGAATCGAGGCATCGCCGAGTTCTGCTCGGGCGATAAGCGCCTGATCGGTGTGGGCGTCGTTCCCCTGGATGATCCTGAGCAGGCGCTCTTCGAGGTCGACCAGGCGATCAAGGCTGGCTGCGGCGCGATCTGGGTCCCGGCTGCGCCGGCAGGCGAGCGCTCACCCGGCCACCCCGATCTCAAT
Organism: Alphaproteobacteria bacterium; assembly: GCA_043740635.1. Classification (GTDB taxonomy): domain Bacteria; phylum Pseudomonadota; class Alphaproteobacteria; order Caulobacterales; family Caulobacteraceae; genus Phenylobacterium. The sequence continues at coordinate 3,497 of JAYUBY010000286.1, read as the reverse complement.
CCGGTTTGGCGTCGCTTGGCTGAAAGCAGGACGCCCTTCATGCTCCATGTCGGCGCTACCGCACCAACGCTGCAGCCCGCCTATCACAAGAACGGCCATCCCCGGCCCAAGGACTGGTTGGGCGGCGGTGAGAACCTTCGGGCAAAGGACTTTTTCTCACTCTCCTTCGCGCCTCAGAATTTCCTGTGTGCGCTGGCTCTGGACGGCGTTTTCGCCCGCTACCCAAACCTACGTGGCGGAGTGATCGAGTTGGGCGCCGGCTGGGTGCCCGATTTCTTGCGTCGCCTTGACGGCGCTTGGAGGGGGTGGCGCAAGACTGATCCGGTGATCGCCGGCCTCTCGGCGCCACCTTCGGAATTCATCCGCCGCGCCGTGCGCTTTACTCCCTTTGCCACTGAGAACGCAGGGACCATCATCCGCGAAGGCGGAGAGGAACTCTTTCTGTTCTCCTCCGATTTCCCGCACCCGGAAGGTACAAAGAACCCGATCGAGCGGTTCGAGTCTTCCTTCGAAGGATTCGACGAAGAGGTGAAGGATCGTTTCTACCGCCGGAATTTCGAGGACATGTTCCTGACGAGCTGACGCTCGCCGGTGAGGGCTGGCGGCGAGCGTCTTCGACATTCACAGTGGCGTCACCGACGTCTGCTGGAGTGACCCGATGATCGCCGCCCTGTTCGCCGCCGCCATCGCTTTGTCCACGTCGTGCGATGTGGAACATCCGTCCGGCAAGGCAGGCTGCACCCGCGCGGCTGTCGATCGTCTGAAGATGAACCAGCTTCAGACCATGGGCACTCACAACAGTTACAAGATGGCGATACCGCCGCCCGAGATGGCCAATGTCCGGGCTCGGAACCCCCGTGGCGCCGACACGCTCGACTATAGCCACGAGCGCCTAACCGACCAACTGAACGACGGCGCGCGTCAGCTGGAGCTCGACTTTGTCTACGATCCGAAGGGCGCTCGCTTTTCGGATCCGCTTGGACCCAAGATGGCGGCGGTCAAGACGCCCTACGACCTTTCGCTGCTCGCCAAGCCTGGCATGAAGGTGATGCACGTCCCTGACATCGACTTCCGCTCGGTCTGTCCGGTGTTGGTCGACTGCTTCAAGGAGATCCGGGTCTGGTCTCAGGCTCATCCCGACCACGTGCCGATCCTGATCATATTCAACCTGAAGCAGGACAATCTGAAGATCCCGGGCGCGGTGACGCTGCTGCCGTTCGACGCCAAAGCGATGGATGCCGTCGACGCTGAGATCCGCTCCGTCTTCAAGGCGGGCGAGTTGGTGACGCCAGACAGCGTCCAGGGCATGCACAAGACTTTGCGCGACGCCGTCATGGCCGGAGCCTGGCCGACCCTGAAACGGGCCCGTGGCAAGATCATGCTGGCCATGGATGAGGGGCCAGACGTCGTTGCGGTCTATCGGGGTGATCGCAAGAGCCTGGAAGGCCGAATGATGTTTGTAAACATCGACGAAGCCTCGCCAGCAGCCGGCTACATCACACTCAATGAGCCGATCAAAGAACACGAACGCATCCAAGCGGCCGTGAAGTCCGGGATCATTGTGCGCACCCGCGGCGACGCCGACACCTGGGAAGCCCGCAAGAACGACACTGCGCCCCGCGATGCGGCCTTTACCTCAGGCGCCAATTTCGTCTCGACCGATTATCGCCACCCGGATGCGCGCTTCAGCACTTACGAAGCCAGGCTTCCGGACGCCTTGGTGGCCCGACCGAACCCAGTCGACGCGAAACCCTAAGCAACCTCCCCTGGCGCGCCTGACAGGACTCGCGCGATGCTGGTCTCTGATAGGAGCGCCGGATGGTCGAAACAGAGATCAAGGGCTGGCAGCGGATGCTGGGGCCATTGGGCTCGCGCCCGCGCCTGACCGGTTCTATTGCCATCGGACTATTGGTCGGACTGGGCTGTTTCCTGTTCGCCACTCAGATGCGCGCTTCGACCTCGCTCATCCTCGCTTGGGATGCACTGTCCTTTAGCTTCCTTGGCTCGATGATGTTGACCTGGTTTCAACACGACGTTGTTGACATCCGTGCGCAATCCGCGCGCGACGACGAAGGTCGACAGGTCATATCGACCATGGTGATCCTGGCCGCCGCGGCCAGCGTTTGGGCAGTGGGCGCGGAATTGTCGCTCGCGAAGAGCGATCACGGCTACATGAAAGCTGTGCACATCGGGCTGGCCTTCGTCACCGTTATGGCGTCGTGGCTAGTGGTGCAGCTGATCTTCACCCTGCACTACGCGCACGAGTACTACGCCATCGATGACGAAGACGGCGAAGGCGACGCGCGCGGAATCCGGTTTCCGGGCCGTGAGCCGCCCGATTACTGGGACTTTTTCTATTTTTCGGTCGTGATCGGGGTCGCCTGCGCAACGGCGGACGCCAGCATCACATCCAAGGAACTGCGAAGGCTCGCCACTGTGCATTGCATAGTGGCCTTCGTCTTCAACACGCTAATCGTCGCCCTCACCATCAATCTGACCGCGGGGTTGTTCTAGGCGAAGCAACCTCTCCCACCGATGGCGGGAGAGGTGCTGGAATGCTTAGTCGTTGACGCGCAGGTTGGTCGCCGAGGTTTTGCCGCTGCGACGGTCGGCCTCTAGGTCGTAGGCGACCTGTTGACCTTCGTTCAGACCGCGTAGACCGGCCTGCTCGACCGCCGAGATGTGTACGAACACATCCTGGCCGCCGTCGTCGGGCTGGATGAAACCAAAGCCCTTCGTCGGGTTGAACCACTTCACCGTGCCTGCGCCCGCACCGGCAGGATCGCCCGCCGGACGTCCGCCGCCGCCGCCGCCACCACCGCCGCCACCACCGCCGCCGCCGCCGCCGCTGCCGCCGAAGCCGCCGCCGCGCGGACGGTCGAAACCGCCGCCGCCGCCGCTGAAGCCGCCGCCACGCGGACGGTCAAAACCGCCACCGCCGCCGCCGCCGCCGCCGCTGCGGGCAGGGGCCTCGCCATGACCGGTGACCACCAGCTGGCCCGCCGAAAGCTTACCGGACCGTCGGTCCTGCTCGAGTTCGAAACTGACCAGATCGCCTTCATTCAGGCCGCGAAGGCCCGCCTGCTCGACCGCTGAGACATGGACGAAGACGTCGCTTCCGCCGTCGTCCGGTTGGATGAAACCAAAGCCCTTAGCGGTATTGAACCACTTGACCGTGCCGCTCGCCATTCGCTTGACCTAACCGAGATAGACTCTTCCGCCCGCAAAAACGCGAACGCCCGACCGCCGATTTTGGCGGGCCGTGCGACTATGTAGCGGGCGAAAAGCCGGTAGACCAGCGGCGCCGTGACAGAAGAGCCTAATCGGCCTATTGGAGCGCCCCTCCATTTCTCTCCTTGAAGGCGGGAAGACATCCCTTGAACAGCATCTGTGTCTATTGCGGATCGGCGCTTGGCAGCGATCCAGCATTCCAAAAAGAGGCGATTTCGGCGGGGACTCTGATTGCTCAGGCGGGCCTCACCCTGGTCTACGGCGGC
>JAYUBY010000285.1:0-2232 GCA_043740635.1 Alphaproteobacteria bacterium | reverse complement strand
GTTGAGCACGATCAGCAGAACAACGAGGCCACCGAGATTGCCATTGTCCGTGCGCTGGCGGCTAACCCGAACCATCCGCGGCTGCTTGAGGCTCAGGCGATCGTCTATCGGGGCACCCAGCAGGTGCGCCGCGCCGAGGCCTTCTTGAAGGGGCTTATGCCGCAGTTCGAAGGCGCGGCTTGGCTCCACTACCAGCTGGGGATGACGATCGGCGACTACGATCGCGAGCGTGCAAATGTGCATTTACGGCGGGCCGCAGAACTAGAACCCGAAAACCTCAACTTCCGGATGTTCTTGATCGAGAGCCTCGAGCGTACGCGCACCGGCGACGAAGGCGCGAATATCGAGGAAGCCTATCAGCTTGCCCGGCAGGCGCTCGCCTTGAAGCCCGTCAACCCAGGCCAATTGAAGGTCCTGAACGAGATCCTGATCCGGGTCTGCGACTTCGACGGACTTGCCCAGCTGGGGGATTTCAAGTCGCTGGGACGCGGCTGGGCGACCACGAACCGCCACACCGCGCTTCTGAAGCAGCTCTCCTTCGTTCGGGGACCTGAAGATCGCCTTGAGCTGGTTGAGCAGCACCGGATCTGGGGACGTCAGGTGGAAACTAAGGTCGCCGCTACACCAATCCGGAAGCCGCCGCCCCGACCCGCCGACGGCCGAATCCGGCTTGGGATTATGTCCTCGGATCTGCGCCGTCACCCCGTCGCCGGCTTCGCGCTCCCATTGTTCGACCACCTCGATCGCGAGCGTTTCGACGTCTATTGCTACTCGTTCTATCAAGGTGCGGAAGACGCTTTGCAGGCCCACATAGCCAAGCAAGTGACCGCGTTCAGGTGGATGCCCGACACTTCCTCGCGCGACGTCGCCCAGGTCATAGCCGACGACCAGCTCGACATTTTGTTGGAACTGGGCGGATCGACGCACATGAACCGCCTCGACGTCATGGCCTTCAAGCCCGCGCCGCTGCAGGCAAGCTGGCTGGGCTACCCGCACTCGGCGGGCCTGTCGACCATCGACTACTTCGTCTGCGATCCCTACTCGCAGCCCACCGATCCGGCGCTGATGGTCGAGCGGCCACTGGTCATGCCGCACACGTGGCTGGCGTTGGGCCGCGCGGTATTCGCGAGCGGCAATCTCATCACAGAGGGCCTCCCGGAGGAGCGCAACGGCTTCATCACCTTCGGGACAGCGAACAACCCCCACAAGTATAACCGCCATGTCCTCAATGCGTGGGCCCGCGTGATGGCAGCCGTTCCGGGTTCGAAGTTCATCTTCGTCAGGCCGGAGGGTAGCTCGGCAACCTTCCGAAAGAATCTGTTGGCGGAGTTCGCGGCCCACGGAATCGACCGGGATAGGATCGTCTTCAGCACGATCCGTGGGGCGCACATGCCATTCTACAACAGCATCGACATCTCGCTGGATCCATTTCCGCTCACAGGCGGGACAACTACGACGGAGTCGTTGTGGATGGGCGTGCCGGTGGTGAGCCTGCGCGGTGAAGCTTTCTTTGAACGGCTGAGCTATTCGATCCTCTCGAACGCCGGGCTGGGCGATCTTGTTGGCGCGGACCTGGAGCAGTATCAGGCGATCGCTCTGAAACTCGTCGCTGACCGTGAACGGCGGCGCGAACTTCGAACCACCATGCGCGAACGGCTGCGCGACAGCCCGCTCGGCAAGACCGAAGCCTTCGCCCGTGACTTCTACGACATGCTCGCCCACGCTGTAGCCGAGGGCCCGCTCAGAGACACTGAGCGGAAGCATGGATGAGCGATTGGCCGCGGCGCAGGCCGCGCAGCAAGCGGGTCGCGGCGCAGAGGCCATCGCGCCGCTAATCTCGTTGATCGAGTCTGACCCCAACCAGCCAGCCCCCGTGTACCGCGCCTTGTTGTTCGAGCTCTATCGGGCCGGGCGCCTGGATGACGGGGCGACCTGGGGCGAGGCCGGAACCAGACGCTATCCTCGCGATGTCGACCTTCTCAACGTCCTGGGGGTCGTCTTCCGACGGCTCTCGCGATACCCCGAGGCCATAGCAGTCCTCGACCGGGCCGCCAGGCTCAGCCCGGACAACACCGACGTCCTTTCCAATATAGGAAACGTCCTGCTCGAAATGGACAACCCGGTCCGCGCCGAGGCAGTGCTCAACAAGCTTGTTCGCGTGGACCCGCGCAATTCGGAATACCACCGACAGCTGGCGCGGGCCCTAGCAGGCCAAGGCAAACGAGACGCCGC
>JAYUBY010000284.1:0-8274 GCA_043740635.1 Alphaproteobacteria bacterium | reverse complement strand
CCAGAGCAAACAGACCGGAACGCTGACCCGCATCATCGACCGGGGCTCGCGCTCCACCGACTTCCTCATCCGCAGCCTGATCTTCAGCCTCGGCCCCACGATGGTTGAGCTTGTCATGGCCATGGCGGTGATGGTGGTGCGGCTGAATTGGGCCTTCGCGGCCACTGCGCTCGTAACGATGGTGCTCTATGTCTTCGTCACGTTGCGGATCACCAACTGGCGGCTGTCGCATCGACGGGAGCTCAACGACACCGACAATCGGGTGGCCGGCCTCTCCGGCGATGCTCTGATCAACTACGAAACCCTCAAGACGTTTGGCGCCGAGGGACGCATCGTCGAAACCTACGACAAGGCGATGGAAGACTATGTCAACGCGAGCGCACGCGCGAACGCCTCGCTGAACCTCCTGAACGCCTCGCAATCAGTGATCCTCAACGTCGGTCTTGGCGGCATGACGGCCATGGCGGGCTACCTGGTGACCGCCGGGACCCTGACGATTGGAGACATCTTCACCTCGATCCTACTGCTGAGTGGGCTTTATGCGCCGCTCGGCATGCTGGGGTTCCAGTACCGGGAGATCCGCCAAGCCTTCATCGACATGGAGCAGATGATCTCCCTGCGCGACGTCGTGCCTGAGATCATCGATGCGCCTGACGCTCGCGATCTTCCACCGGCCAGCGGTAAGGGCGCTTCCATCGCGTTCGACCATGTGAATTTCCAGCACGACGCTCGCTCGGTCGGTCTGCGCGACGTGAACTTTGTGATCCCACCGGGAACCACGACGGCTCTCGTCGGGCCTTCGGGGTCGGGCAAAACGACGGCCGTGCGCTTGGCGATGCGGTTGCTCGACCCCAAGGACGGTCAGGTGCTGGTCGACAGCATGGACATGCGCAAGGTGAAGCTGGCGGACTTGCGCCTTGCAGTAGCCTTGGTGCCGCAGGACGTGGCCCTCTTCAACGATAGCCTCTACGCCAACATCGCCTTCGCACGGCCGGGCGCTGGCGTGGGCGAGGTGCGCGCTGCCGCCGAAGCTGCGGAGCTCGGCCCGTTCATCGACAGCCTGCCCAACGGCATGTCCACCATGGTGGGCGAGCGGGGTCTAAAGCTGTCCGGCGGCGAGCGCCAGCGGGTGGGAATTGCCCGGGCGCTCCTGGCCAATCCGCGACTGTTGATCCTGGACGAGGCGACCAGCGCACTCGACGGACCGACGGAAGCGGCAATCCAGGAGACGCTGCGAAAGGTCAAGGCTGGCCGAACCACGCTCGTCATTGCCCACCGCCTCTCGACCATCGTCGACGCCGACCAAATCCTGGTCCTTAGGCGCGGCCGGATTGTAGAGCGAGGTACGCATACGGAGCTGCTGGCAAAAACTGGCGAATATGCCGCCCTCTGGCGGCGGCAAACGCGCGAAGCCTAGGCGATCGACTTACCCATCCTCGTCAGCGGCACCGGTTCGCCACCGCGGTCGTCGATGATTTCCTCGAGCGCCACGTAGCCGTAGCTCTCGTAGAGCGGTCGGCCGGACATCGTCCCCATCAGCTCCAGACGCCCAAAGCCTTCGGCCTTGGCCGCAATTTCGCAGAGTTGCAGGATCAGACGGCCGACGCCGCGGCGGGCGAAGGCTGGGTGAGTGTACATTGCCCGGACCCGTGCTGGATCGATCGCCGGGTTCAGGACAGCGGCGTCGCGTCCAGGCGTGTGATCGCCGCCATAAAGGGTCGCCCTGCGGCTCCAACCACCGCAGCCGGCGATCTGGCCATCAGATTCCACGACAAAATAAGTGCCGTCAGCGACCAGCTGACGATCAAGACCCATGATCATTCGGCTGGCTGCGATTTGGGCCGGCGTCAGGAAGCCGCGCTGAAGCTCGGCGATTGCGGCGTCCATCACCGCCTCCACGGCCGGGATATCGTCCGGACCCGCCAGGCGGGACGTCAGGTCCTCCATGGCCTATTCGGCGGCCCGCGGGATGTCATAGGGCTTCACGGCTTGCGGCTTCGGCCGGATGCCCAATCGCCGCTGCCCCCAGCGCCAGTAGCTGGCAAACCGGGCAGAGGCCACCTTCGGGGCGGCCAGCAGCACGGGCGTCAGCACCAGGGTCAGCAGGGTCGCGAAGGACAGGCCCCAAACCACGGCGCCGGAGAGTTGCACCCACCACTCCGAACCCGGGGCCTTCAGCTCGATATGGCCGTTCTGGAAGTTGGGCTGGATCTGGAACATCAGCGGCAGCAGCCCCACGACGGTCACGAGCGTTGTCAGCATGACCGGTCGGAACCTCTGGGCCGCAGCCCGCACCGAGGCTTCATCCGCCGGATAACCCTGGCGGCGCAGCTGGTAGTAGGTATCCACCAACACGATGTTGTGGCCCACGACGACGCCGGCCAGCGACACCACTCCGGTTCCCAGCATGATCACCGAGATATAGTCGAAGGTGTGCAGCAGGTTCACCTGGATGCCCAGCAGGACTCCGATGGTCGACAGGGCGACCGCCGAGAGCGTCACCAGCACGCCGTAGAAGCTGTTGAACTGCCAAAGCAGGATGACGCCCATCAGGAATAACGAGACCATCATCGCCACCATGAAGAACTGGGCGGCGTTCTGGCCTTCCTCGTCGGCGCCGGTGAACTTCACATGGACGCTTGGATCGAGCCCAACCTTGCCGACCCAGTCCTTGATTTGACCCACCTTCAAGTTGGCGGCGATGCCTTTGATGGCGTTGGCCTGGATCAGCACCATCCGTTGGCCTTCACGGCGCTGAATCTGGGTGACTTGCTGAGCGGGCACGCGCTTGACGAAGTAGCTCGCGGGCACCGGCCCCGAGGGGGTCGTGATCTTCAACTGGTCGAAGGCGGCCACGGTGCGGGCGTCAATCGGGAAGCGCACCCTGATGTCGAGCTCGTCCTGGGCATCGTCGGGGCGGAAGCGGCCTACTAGGACGCCGTCGGTCATGAATTGGATGGCCTGGCCCACCGACAGCACATCGACGCCGTATCGGCCTGCGGCGATCCGGTCGACGGCAAGGTTGTACTCGATGCCGGGCGAGGTGCGGTTGTCCTCCAGCTCCATGAGCTGCGGATCCGTGGAGAGCTTGGCCTTGACCATGTCTGCGGCCTTGTCGAGGGCAACCGGGTCATGGCTGGTCATCTGCACTTGCACTGACTTGCCAGTCGGCGGACCGCCTTCGGGTTCTCGTACCTCGACCTGCATGCCCGGCAGATCGGTGACCCGCTTGCGAATCTCCTGAGCAATGTCCTTGCCCTGGATGCCAAGCGCCTTGCGCTCCTCGTACTTGTCGAACTCGACCTCGATGCGGCCGATCGTGTCGTTTGGCGGCGAGGACGGGCCGCCGTTGCTGTTAACGCCCCCGGCGCGGACGTACATGGACTCGATGCCCTTCACCGCGACCAGCCGGCTTTCCACCTGCTTCATCAAGCTGTCCTGGGCGTCCGGAGACATGTTGCCGCGGGCCTTCACAAAGATCGTCACCTGCTGAGGGTCCTGATCCAGGAAGAACTCGGTTCGGTGCGGTGTCTTCCCGAACCAGATGGCGATGCCGAATATGATGACCAGCGTGGCCAAAACGGTGCGGCCCGGGTGGCGACCCAACATGGAGACGGTCTTTGCATACCAGCCCATGAAGCCGGACATTTCGCGCGGATCGCCGTGCTCGGATTTCTCGATTTCAGCTAGGTGCGCCGCATCAACCGCCGTAGGCCGTCCAAAGATTGAGCCCAGAGCTGGTGTGAAGATCAGAGCGACGAAGATCGATGCGCCTAAAACGAAGAACAGGGTCAGCGGCAGGAAGCTCATGAACTTCCCGCTGATCGAGTTCCAGAACATGAAGGGCAGAAAGGCGCAGAGCGTCGTGAGCGTACCGTTGGTGACCGGCCAGAACATGCGTTTGCCGGCGGCAGCGAAGGCCTGCTCCTTGGGCATCCCCTCGGCCATCTTGCGGTCGGCGTACTCCACCACCACGATGCCGCCATCGACCAGGATACCGACGGCCAGCACCATGCCAAACATCACCATCTGATTGAGAGTGATCCCCTTGGCGTGGATCATCAGGAAGGCAATCAGGAAACAAGCCGGGATCGCCAGGCCCACAATGATGCCCTGACGGATGCCGAGGCTGGCGACGATGATCATCATGACCAACAGGCTGGCGGCGATAATCCCGCTTTCCAGGACGGTTAGAGTTCGGCCGATGAATTCCGAATTGTCGTAGGTGTAGTCGACCTTCACGGTCGACGGCCAACGCTTCTGTTCCTCGGCTACCACGCTGCGGATGGTCTTCACCGTGTCGAGGATGTTGGCGCCGTTGCGCTTGGAGACATCGAGCGCCACGGCCGGCTGGCCGTTGAAGCGGGTGATGAACGCCGGTTCTTTGAAGGTCCGCCGAACGTCGCCGATGTCGGCGATGGTGACAATACGATCGCCGTTCTTCTTGATCGGCAGAGCCAGGATGTCGGCCGGGTTCTGGACCACGCCCGGGATTTTCATGGCAAACTGGCCGGGGCCTGAGCGCAGATTACCAGCGGGCACTAGCTGGTTGTTGCGCGCGATCACGCCTGATAGTTCGTTGGCCGTGACGTTATAAGCCTCCATCCGCAAGGGATCGATGGTGACGTCGAGCAGCTCCTCGCGGGCGCCGCTCTCGAAGGCTTCCTGCACGCCGGGCGAGGCCTCGAGGCGCTCTTTCAGGCTCTTGGAGATTCTCGCAAGCTCGCGCTCAGGCGCCTGGCCGTGCAGCACCACGCCTATGATCGGGCGGTCGGCGAAGCTTTCTTCCTGGATGATCGGCGGCTCGGCGTCGGGCGGAAAGCGGCCCCGGGCCAGGTCTGTCTTGGAGCGGACGTCGTCCAACGCCTTTTGCTTCGGCGCGTCTGGCTCGAACTCCAAGGTCACAATCGCCGCGTTCTGTCGGGCGACGGCGTTCATATGCTTGATGCCCTGGATGGTCTGTAGCTGAACCTCCAGGGGTTTGACCAACAGGCGCTCGGCGTCCTCCGGGCTCACGCCCGGGAAAGGCACGATGACCGAGATGTAGGGCAGGTCGATGTCCGGCTGCGCCTCCCTGGGCATGCCCAGGTAGGAGAAAAAGCCGAATAGGCAAGCGATCAAGGTGACGCCCAGCACCACCTTGCGCCGCTTGATAGCTCCATCGATCAACGCAGCGATCATCGCGCTTCTCCCATCACCGAGGCGTTAGTGCGCCTGAGCGACACGAACCTTCTGCCCGTCGGCGACGTAAGACTGGCCAACGGTGATCAACTGTACATCTCCGGTGAGGCCGGTCACCCACACGCCGTCGTGAGTTTCCTCCAGAATCGTCACCGGCGCGAAGGCCACGCGGCCGTCGGGTTGGACGTAACGGACACCCTGACGGCCGGCGGAATCCAGCACCATCGTCGAGACCGGCACAAGGTGGGCCGGACCTGATCCTGCGCCGATATGCATCTCTGCCGACAGGCCCGAGCGTATGTCGAGCCCCGGGTTCGGCACCGTCACCTCCAGGTGGTAGGTGCGAGTCTGCGGGTCAGCGTCGTGGGAGACGTAGCGGATATGGCCGCTCAGGGTCTGGCCGGAAACCAGCCGCGCCTTGGCCAGTGCTCCGACCTTCATCTTGGACGCCTGCGTTTCCGGGACGTCGCCGACGATCAGCAGCGGATCAATTTCGATCATCGTGCCACAGGGCTGGCCAGGCCCGAGATAGGCCCCGATTTCGGCGTCTCGGTGGTCGAAGACGCCTGTGAATGGCGCCTTGATATTCACCTGGGCCAGCGCAATCTCCCCCTGACGCACGGCGGCGGTGGCGGCGTCGAGGTTGGCCTGACTCTGCAGCACTTGGGCTGGCGAGCGGTAGCCTTGCTTGGCCAGCTGCTCGTTCTGCTGCTGGACCAGCTGCATAGATTTCTGGGCGGCATGGGCCTGGTCGAGTGCGGCCTGGCGCGCGTCGACCGCGAGCCGGCACAGGACCTGACCCTGCTTGACGAAGGTTCCCTGGAGCACAGGGGCGGCGGCGACCACGCCTGCCGTTTCAGAACGGACGATCACGTTTCGAGTCGCCTGGGTTCGGCCGCGAATGATGACGTCATAGGGTCGTTCGACCGCGGGTACGAGTTTGACCTGGACGCTGGGAAGGCCGACGGGCGGTGTGGGTTTGGCTCGGGCTTCGCTGGAGTGACCCGCGCTGAAGAGGCTTCGCACTATGAAGTAAAGCGCCACTACACCGCAGACGACGATGACGAACAAGTACTGAGATTTCATCCGCATCAAGCTGTCCTGAGCCCCCTACAACTCCCTACAAATCGACGACGCCTCGGCGCGCGCGCCTCAGTCGTTGAGGTTTTGCGCTTGTGATGCCACCGTTACGCGAGAGCAAATGAAATCGCGGACAGGATGGCGACACGACGTTTATGTCTGGTTCGCAGCGGTCTATGGCAACACGCGGTTGCGGTCTTTGCCGCCTTACCCCGTGTCATTCGTTCGTACTTTGTAAAGGATAACCACTGGTGAAATATCTCCACACCATGGTCCGTGTCACGGACCTCGACGCCTCGCTGGAATTTTATTGCGACAAGCTGGGCCTGGTGGAGGCCTCGCGAACCGAGAATTCCGGTGGTCGCTTTACCCTGGTCTTTCTTTGCGCGCCCGGCGATGAAGATGCCAAAGCCAACAAGACCCCGATGGTCGAGCTCACCTACAACTGGGATCCGGAGGAGTATGAGGGCGGTCGCAACTTCGGCCACTTGGCCTATGCGGTGGACGACATCTACGCGCTTTGCCAGCGGCTGAAGGACAAGGGCGTGGTTATCAATCGGCCTCCGCGGGACGGACGCATGGCGTTTGTGCGCTCACCCGACAACATCTCGATCGAACTCCTGCAGGCTGGCCCCGCCCTTCCGCCCGCCGAACCCTGGTCGTCCATGCCCAATGTCGGGGCCTGGTAGTTTCCCGGCGCTGTTTCGAATCTGAGACGTTGGGGACATCGCGCGGCGTGGCGGAGCGCGATATGGCTTATCTGAGATTCGCCTGAATGGAGCCTGGACATGGCCCGCGACCTTGGCGCGCGCCGGCCGGCAAGGATGCCGCAGGTCGGGGAGCCTGCGCCCTTCTTCGCCGCCGCCACCGACGGCATCGACCGCTATAGCCTCGACGTCGCCGCTGGTCGTTGGATCGTACTGATGTTCTTCGGCACTACAGCTGAGGCAGTGCCCGCTGAGGGCCTGGCGCTGGCGCTCGAGCGCCGCGAGTTGTTCAACGGACCAGACGCGGTCCTGTTCGGCGTCAGTGTCGATTCCGCGGACCGGGCCGAGCGGGGGCTCGCCAATTCCGAACCTGGGGTGAGGTTCTTCTGGGACTTTGACCTTGCGGTCTCGCGGCTCTGGGGTGTTGCCGACGAATTGCACCTACGTCCCAGCGTCTTCCTCATCGACCCAGCTTTCCGCATCGCCATGACCGTGCCCGTCGAAGCGACGGCCAAGGTGCTCGACCGGCTGGCGCAGGAACTTCGCGACGCGCCAAAAGTGGTAGAGAGCCAGTACGCTCCAGTGCTCACCCTTCCGCGCATTCTGGAGCCTGAGCTCTGCGAGGCCCTGGTTGCCTACTACCGGTCGGGCGGTCCCACGGCCTCGGGGTTTGCTCGCGATGTGGGTGGCCAAACTGTCGTGCACGTCGACCCCTTCCTCAAACGGCGGAGCGACGTGACGGTGGAAGACGACGGTGTCGTGGACGCTATACGCACGCGGCTGGAAGATCGGCTGTTCCCCATGCTGAAGCGAGCATTTGGTTGGCAGGCCCAGCACATCGAGCGATACCTGATCTGCCGTTATGGCGCGGAGGACGAAGGCTTCTTCTCCCGTCACCGCGACGACGCCACGGCGGGTACCGCGCACCGCAAATTCGCGGTCTCGCTGAACCTCAACGACGGCTACGAAGGCGGCGATCTCCGCTTCCCGGAGTTCGGCCCACGCACCTATCGTCCGCCGGCGGGCGGGGCGACGGTGTTCTCCTGCAGCTTGCTTCACGAGGCTACACCGGTGACCAACGGCGAGCGCTTCGTCTTCGTGCCTTTCCTCTACGATGAGGACGGCGCCCGGATCCGCCGACAGAACATGGGTAAGGTCGCCGCAGGTCTTCGCGACAATCGTCAGACGCGGCGCGTCAAACGCGGGCTCTAGGGTCTGTTGGGATTCAGGATTCACCCGACGCGCTGTCCGTGATTCAAGCTCCGGATGGACCGATTCGTTTTGAGTGACGCCCAGTGGGCAAAGA
>JAYUBY010000283.1:0-3483 GCA_043740635.1 Alphaproteobacteria bacterium | reverse complement strand
GGCTGACAGAGGCGAGGTAGTCCTCAATGCGATCGCCCAGATGTTCCCAAAGGTCGTGGGTAAGGCAGCGCTCACCCTTCAGCATGCAACCCTTGCCCTTATCGGCGCAGCGGATAGCGCGCAGCGGCTCATCAACCGCATGAACGATCTCGGCGATGGTGGTCTCGGCCGCCGTGCGGCTCAGCCGATAGCCTCCGCCCGGCCCGCGAGCGCTCTGCACAAGACCCTTACGGCGCAGGCGCGCGAACAGTTGCTCAAGGTAGGATAGCGAGATTTCCTGGCGTGTGGCGATGTCAGCCAACGCCACAGCGCGGCATGGCTCATCTTGGCGGCGAGCCAGATCAGCCATGGCCATTACGGCATAGCGGCCTTTAGTGGAGAGACGCATGTGATGCGGTTCCAATTGGTCAATGCGCAGTTTTCTCGCGTTCCGCTGCGACCCTATGTTATAGGCCGCCGCCTTGCGCGGAGCCGGTCGAGCCGGCGGTTGCGACTTAGGAAGACCTAGCGCAGTAGTCAAGTATTCTAGGCCGTCTGTAGCGGCCTGAGCTGAAAGGGTTCTCATGCCAGAAGTGGTTCTGACCGGTGCTGCTGGGCGGATCGAAGGTCGTTATACGCAGGGCAAGACCGAGACGGCTCCCGTCGCTCTAATCCTGCACCCGCACCCTAAAGCGGGCGGCCAGATGAACAATCCTGTGACCGTTCAGCTATTCCACCTTTTCATGAAGCGCGGCTTTTCGGTGTTGCGGTTCAATTTCCGCGGCGTGGGACGCAGCCAGGGCGAATTCGACAGCGGCATCGGGGAGCTGGCGGATGCCGCGACGGCGCTGGACTGGCTTCAGACCACCAATCCGGCCGCGTCGCAGTGCTGGGTGGCCGGCTATTCGTTCGGCGCGTGGGTCGGCATGCAGCTCCTAATGCGCCGCCCGGAGACAGACGGCTTCATTTCGGTCTCGCCGCCCACCAACGCCTACGATTTTTCGTTCCTGGCGCCGTGCCCGGCCTCGGGCTTGATCCTGCATGGCGGTAACGACAGCGTCGTGCCTCCGATCGAGGTCGAGCGGGTGGTCTCTAAGCTGCGCACCCAGAAGGGTATCGTCATCGACTACGACGTGGTCGAGGGCGGCAGTCACTTCTGGATGGAAAATCTTCCAGAAGTCGAGCAACGCGTCGGCGCCTATCTAGACAAGCGTCTGGCGGCCGACCCGGCTTAAGACGCAGTGAGCACCACGGAAAACGCCATCCGGGCTCGGCGGCGTCTGACTAATAGGTTGATCGCAGGGCGCGAAGCCACTCGGCTGCGACCGTTCTTCGTGCCTGAGGCACGACTGATCACCGGCGACGGTCAGATGATCTTGGGCGCAGAGACCATCGTCGACGCTTTCGCAGCGCAATTCTTGGAGCCGGAGTTCGTGGCCTACGTGCGCACCCCCGACACGGTCGCGGTAGACCGAAATGGCAGCCGCGCCGCGGAGACCGGCAGCTGGACGGGCAATGGCATGTCCGGCGCCTACATGGCCTGTTGGCGCAAGGTCACCGGCCAGTGGGCAATTGAGAGCGAATTGTTTGTGACACTCAGCGGCTAGCGAGCCGCTTTGCGCACATCGCTGGCTCTTTGATAGCGCAAGGGCTCCCACCAGCCGGTGGCCCGGGCTTCAAACGTGCCGGGCGACTTCGTCCTTATTGACGACCACGATGTCTTGACGGCCACAGGGGCGGCTTTGTCCTCTTGTCTACCCTACGATCAGAGTTGCCCGTTCGGCGTCGCTTAACACCCGCCACTTGCCCTCGGCGAGGTCCCCGAGCTGTAAACTGCCAATGCGGATTCGCACCAGATCCATCACATGCATGCCGACCAGTTCGCACATCCGGCGAATCTGGCGATTGCGGCCTTCCTTGAGGATGAAGCGGAGCTGCTGACCTTCGACGACGCTGACCTTGGCAGGTTTAAGCTGACGGCCGTCCATAGCGAGCCCATGGCAGAGGCGCGCAATCTTTTCCGGCGTAATCTTTCCGGTGACGCGGACCAGGTACTCCTTCTCTAGGTCCGACTCCGGCCCGATGATCGCTTTGGCGAGCACGCCGTCATCCGAAAGCAGGAGCAAGCCTCGGCTATCCATGTCCAAGCGACCCAGCGGCGCCAGTCGGGTGTCGCGGTCCGGGATCAAGGGGCTGTCACCCACCAAAGCCGCGCGGGTCAGCAACCGCGCTGCCGGCGTCTGACCGGGTTCCGGCTGGGCTGAGACAATCCCCATTGGCTTATGGAAGACGACGCTTAGCGCCGGGGGGCCTACGCCGTCGGACAACACCAGGGTTTGGCCCGGCAGGATCTTGCGGCCTGTGTCTGTGACGGTCTCGCCGTCGATCGAGACTAGGCCCTTTTCGATCAAGGCCTCGGCTTCGCGGCGCGAGCAGACGCCGCTTTGTCCGAGCCACTTGTTGACCCGCTGCGGCTCGGCCTCATCGTAGCGGCGCATCCAAGCCATCAGCCGGCTTTCGGCGGATAGGGGTGACGCCGGCCGGCAGGATCTTCGACAGCGCCGTTGGTGATGTAATCGGGGCCGACCGGCACCTTGCCGTGGCCGCCAGGGATGTCGAGAACATAGGTCGGTTGACAGAGGCCGGAGACAGTTCCGCGCATGGCGCGCATCAGGACCTGCCCTTCCTCGATCGAGGTACGCAGATGTGATGTTCCCGGCGCGAGGTCTGACTGGTGCAGATAATAGGGCTTGATCCGTGTCTCCACGAAGGCGCGCATCAGCGCACTCAGGGTCTCCGGATCGTCATTTATGCCCGCCAGCAGCACAGTCTGGCTCAGCATCGGGACGCCCGCGTCGACGATCTTCGCACAGGCAGCGCGCGCGGCGGGCGTTAGCTCGCGCACATGGTTGGCATGGAGCGCCACATAGACCGCCTTGCCCGGAGCCTGGAGCGAGGCGACCAGTTCGTCAGTGATCATTTCCGGAGCCACAGCCGGCACTCGGGTGTGGAACCGCACGACTTTCACATGATCGATCGATGCTAAACGAGCCATCACGTCGCGCAACCGGCGTGGCGACAGAATCAGAGGGTCTCCGCCCGTGATGATCACCTCCCAGATGTCAGGGCGCTCGGCGATGTAGGTCATAGCGGCATCAAGCGCTTCCGACGACAAGGGACGCAAGCCTTCGGGGCCCACCATCTCGCGCCGGAAACAAAACCGGCAGTACACCGCACAGGCGTGGTTGATCTTCAGCAGGCAACGGTCCGGATAACGGTGGACGATCCCTTCGACCGGCGAATGGACGAAGTCGCCGATAGGGTCGGCGGACTCTTCAGGCCGAAGTATGAACTCGGCCTCGGTTGGCACGAACTGTCGGGCGATCGCGTCGTCCTGCGCCTCTATCAGCTCAGCCATGGCGGGCGTGATCGTCACCGCATACTGGGCCGCCACGCGTTCCAGCGCGGGCAAGCGTTCAGCTGACGCCAGGCCCGCGTCGACCA
>JAYUBY010000282.1:0-5665 GCA_043740635.1 Alphaproteobacteria bacterium | reverse complement strand
CGTCCCATTTCGCCCCATCCCAACCTCGTCACCGCGACGGGTCTCGCTGCCATCGAGGCGGAACTCTCCGCCGCGCGCGCGGCCTATGCCGCCGCCCAGGCGGAAGGGGGGATCAGCGCTGACCGCACGGCCATGGCCCGCGCCACTCGCGACCTGCGCTATTGGGGTGCCCGGCGTTCGAACGCCCAGCTGACCGAGCCCGCCGATAGTCCCGACAAGGTCCAGTTCGGTCGGACAGTGGGCTTCGAGCGCGAGGACGGACGTCGCCAGGCTTATCGCATTGTCGGCGAGGACGAGGCCGACCCTGCCAAGGGCAGCGTCTCCTACGTATCACCCCTTGCGCGCGGACTGCTCGGAAAGAGGGTCGGCGACATCGCCATGGTCAACGGCGCCGAAGTCGAGGTTACAGCCGTCCGGTGAGCCTTCGAATTTCGCTCAGGACCAGCTGGAGGCGAGCCCTGATCTGCGCTGTCGCCTTCGCCATGGCTGCGGGCGCGAGCGCCTATGCCACAGCAGGGCCGCTGTTGGTGGGATTCTATCTTCCCTGGGACGCGGCATCGAAAACCGCCTTGATCCAGCACGCGGGCGCCCTCGACATCCTCGCCCCAATGGCTGGATCTCTCGACTCAGCGGCGGGCACGCTCCGGTGGCAAGACGACCCATCCCGTGCTAGCGCGCTCGCCAAGGCGCCCGATAGGCTGAAGGTCTTTCCCATCGTCTCCAACGCCCACGACGAGGTCTGGGACACAGCCGCCGCCGATGGGGCTCTGTTAAACGCTGAAACCGGTAAAGCCGTAATCGACACACTCGTGAGCACCGCCAAGACGCAGGGTTACAACGGCTACATTCTCGACTTCGAGAACCTCAGCCCCAATGCGACGCCAGCCTATCCGCCTTTCCTGGCGAAGCTGCGAGATGCCTTGAAGTCTTCCGGACGCGAACTCTGGGTCACCTCGAGCCTCGCCGCCGACCCCGATGCGGTGCGGAAGCTCGCCGCCGCGACCGACGTGGTCGTGCTGATGGCCTATGACCAGTGCTGGGCCACCGGCACGCCTGGGCCTGTTGCTGCCCAGGATTGGCTGGAACACACCCTTGACGCCCAACTTAAGGGCGCCGACGCCAGCCACTACCTGGTCGCGCTTGGCGCCTACGGCTACGACTGGCCACAGGGCCAGCCTGCAGTGGTCATCTCAGCGCCCAACGCCGCCCAGCTCGCAAAGGCGAAGGGCGTGGTCGTCGCGCGCGAGCCGCCCGCAGCGAACCCGCATTTCGCTTACGCCGGTGCTGATGGCCGCGCCCACGCGGTCTGGTACCTGGACGCTGCGACCTTCCGAGCCCAGCGCGCCGCCGCCCAGGCCCGCAACACGCGCGGCGTTGCGGTTTGGCGCTTGGGCCTCGAAGATCCCGCGATCTGGACTAAGGCAGTGCCAACCCAGCGAGCCTCGGCCATCGCCGCGCCAGCTCCGACCTGCGTTGCGCTTTCCCAAAGTCCCCTGTGGTAACCAAATCCCATCTGCGCTCGAATGAGCTAGAGTGACCCGATCATTTCGCCCAGGCCTCGCCCCAAGGAGCGGCATCGCATGAAGTTCGCCCTGATCGCCATCGGCGCGGCAGCCCTGTGCGGCGCAGCCAGTGCCGAGCCACTGAACCTGCGCCCATCCGATCTGGCTCAGGGTCCCAGTGAGACAGCGCCGTTGCATTTCTTCGGCGAAGCTCCGCGCGCCGTGCCCGATCTCGCCGATCCCCTCGATCCGCAGGCTCCAACCAAGCTCCAAGCTCATCCGCTGGACAGCGCCGTTTTCGCGAAGACCGCCGTCGACCGCCGCTTCTCGTCTCGCGACGATCTAACCGGCTCAGTCGGATTCCTCTGCGGGCGGCAGCCCGGCCACGGCGACAGCGGCGGAGCGGCGGCTTACGGCATCGATCCACATGGCCGCTTCCTGGGCGCCAAGCTCAGCATCGCCTTCAATTAGCGCGACACCCGCGCCGAGCCCTTTACCCGCGCCTGTCTCAGCTCCAATAGTCCGGCTGGATTCAAGTTCAGGGGGCTTTTCGATGTTCGGCAGGATTTTCGGCGCTGTGCTGGCGCTCGCCTCGGGGGTGGGGCTCGTGCACGCCGCGACGGCCCAGGATCTGCGACCCGACCAGGTTCGCTTCCGTGACCTCTATAGGGAGCTTGTCGAGACGAACACGAGCCTCTCTGTAGGCAGCTGCACTGCCGCTGCCGCCAAGATGGGCGTTCACCTAAAGGCCGCCGGCTTCACCGACGCCCAGCTCACCTATTTCTCCACACCCGACCATCCGAAGGAAGGCGGCCTCGTTGCCATCCTCCCGGGGACCAGCAAGACGGCCAAGCCAATACTGCTCCTGGGCCACCTCGACGTCGTCGAGGCCAAGCGCGCCGACTGGACCCGCGATCCCTTCACCTTCATCGAGGAGAACGGCTACTTCTACGGGCGCGGCACATCGGACATGAAGGTGATCGATGCGACCTGGGTCGACATGCTGGTTCGCTTCAAGGAGCAGAAGTACGCCCCCAAACGCACGATCAAACTGGCGCTTACGTGCGGCGAGGAATCGGTCAACGCGTTCAATGGCGCCGACTGGCTCGCCAAGCACAAGCGCGACCTGATCGACGCCGAATTTGCGCTCAACGAGGGCGGCGGCGGCCGCGCCGATAAGGATGGCAAGCTACAAATCCAGGGCGTCCAGGTCGGCGAAAAGGTCGTCCAGCAATTCCGCGTGGAGACTACCAACCCCGGCGGACACTCCTCGGTGCCTATCCGCGACAACGCCATCTACCAGCTGTCTCAGGCCCTTCTGAAGATCCGCGACTACGACTTCCCGCTGACGATGAACGACACGACCCGCAGCTTCTTCGCCAAAGGGGGCGCTGGGCGCAACGATCCAACAGGCCTGGCCATGATCGCAATCTCCAAGGACCCCAACGACAAGGCCGCCGAGGCGGAACTCGACAAGGACCGCGGCTTCCACTCCATGTTGCGCACCACCTGCGTGGCGACCCTGCTGGACGGCGGTCACGCCGAGAACGCCCTGCCCCAGCGCGCCGGCGCCAATATCAACTGCCGGATGTTCCCGGGCTCCACGATGGAGGATACCAAGGCCAAGCTCGAGGCCGCCATCTCCGACCCTGGCGTGAAGGTCATCCCGCTCCAGCCGATCCGCAGCAAGCCGAACCCGCCGCCGCTCGACCCCAAGGTGATCGGCCCGATGGAAAAGGTCGCCGCCAAATACTTCCCCGGCGTGCCGATCGTACCCGGAATGTCGACCGGCGCTAGTGACGCCATCTTCCTGGCGCCCGTCGGCATCCCGACCTATGGCGTCCCTGGCTTCTGGACCGGCCCGGAAGGCTCCGGCGCTCACGGCCTCAACGAGCATCAGTCCGTCAAATCCGTCTTCATCGGCCGCGATTATCTGACCGAGCTCGTGAAGGCCTACGCCGACGCAGGCTGAAGCTTCAAGCGGTTGTCGCTGCAGAGGCAGCGGCGACCGCAAGCCGCGAAGTCTGCACCGTGAACGCCAGGTGACGCTCGGCGTCATCCGACAAAGCCTCGGAAAAGATCACCCGGTCGTGCGTCGCTGTCAGCAGGCCCTGTGCCGCGGCGTCGGCCAGCAGGCGCATAACCTGGGTCCGCGAGACATTGTTGCGTCGCGCCAGGCCGCTGCGTGACAGCGGCGAGCCTTCCAGCAGGGGGGCGCGATGCGGTGGCTGGCCGCGCGTCAGGTCTCGCAAGATGTCCATTCCACCGTGCCGCTCCATGAACAAGGTTATCGGCGTTCGCGGCCCTTGGAACGCAGCTGGCTGTGAGCTGATCATCATGCCCAAGCTCAGTAGAAACCGTTTGTAGAAGGCAGCGTCCGCAAGCCAATCGGCGGCTTCGCCCAGCTTGGGCGCAATACGGCTGGTGGCGCGGAACCTCAGCTCAGTCATCCGCCGGAACGGCGTATGGAAGCTTTCGCTCACCAGAAGCCGCCGTTGAGTCCACGGCTCGCGCCCGCTCGCGACAGTGACCCTGCCCTTTGCCTGAGCGTACTGAAGAAAAGCCAGGACGCGGCCTCGGCTACAAAAACCGCTAGCTGCGGCCGCTGCCATCAATCCTGCAGCCGTGGCTCCAAATGGGAACGCGTCGAGCATCATCAAGCTGCCGCAGAGGCTAGACCGGCCGAGGTCAGCCATCAACCAACGCATCGCCTCGTCGATCTCCCCGAGGCCCCTTACGTTGGCCTCCGCCACCGCGTCGCCGCCGCCACCAGCGCCGGATGCGCGCGAAACTCAGCTAGACCCCCAGCCCCCAGGGCCGCCGACAAGTTCATAAAAAGGGGCTCCTCCGAACCTGCGGACCGTGGTTACTATCACCTCCCTCGCGCGCGCTCGCCAAAGGCTGTCCGGACAGGATTCTCCTGTCGCTGGCGTAAAAATTGCGATTGAAACCCGGGCTACATTCCGCGCGCGCCCTTTTTTGCGAGGCTACATGTCAACTCCGCTCCGCCGCTTGAAGAAGAGCGAGACGCTCGAAATTCGGCTGCCATATCCGACCAAGCTCGCCTTTATGGCTCGCTGCCGAGACGACGGGCGCACCGCCAGTGAGGCGCTTCGCCACTTCATCGACGGCCACCTGGAAAGACCCGCGCAGGTGACGCAGGCAAGTCGTGGGGCTCATCGCTTGATCGTCGGCGCGCTGATCGCCGCAGCAGTGGGCGCCTTTGCCCTGCCCTCGCTCGCCCGGCCGAGCCTGCGCGCCGAATTTGATCGGCTCGATCTCAACGGTGACCATGCCATCAGCCTGTCTGAATTTGCAGCCATGGACGCCAACCACGACGGAAAGGTCACGTTCGGGGAGTTCCGCGCGTTCTACGCTGCGCATCCCTAGTTCGAACGGAGCCCCGATCCCCCCAATCCCGACGCGCGGCGGTCATCACAACAACACTTAACCTGCCTATCCCGCTCTCCAGTCGAAGGAGTTGCGAGATGAGCATCATGATCCGCATTCATGCCGCTCAGGACGGATGGAGCCTCGAGGGCGACACGCTTGAGGCCGGCATGATGTTCTTGAGCGGAGCGGAGGCTGAAGCGGCTGCCCTCGGCCTGGCCCAACGCTATTCCGATGCCGGCCAGCCAACTGAGATCGAGGTCTTCCTGCGCGACGGAAGCCTCGCCGGCCGCTACGTCAGCGCGCCTAGTCAGGACGATGTGCCCGAGGCCTAAGCCAATCGGGTTGATCACTCTCGCCGAAGCACGGCATCGGCGACTTGCAGGCCCCTCAGCCTCGCGGTGTGTTCTGCCTTGAGGGTGGTCGGGTCGTAGTCTGCCGAAGACACCCAATCGGCGAAGGAAAGTCCCTTCGGCTCGCCTTCGGCCAAGTAGGCCTCGAAGGTGTAGTCGAGAATGCCGGTTCGCCCATTCTTCAGATGAAGGTATCGCAGCGAGAGCTGGTCCACGGCCTCGCGGATCGGCTTGCCACCTCGAAAATGCATGTAGAGCGCACTCATCATGCTGGCGCGGTCCGCGCCCGACTTGCAGTGAAATAGTGCCGGATATTCGATCGAGGCAAACAGGTCCCTGGCGGCCAATACCTGTTCCCGGCTGGGAGCGTCACGTGAAGTGATTGTGAAGTTCACCAGCGTCAGACCAAGCCTTTCGCAG
>JAYUBY010000281.1:0-7042 GCA_043740635.1 Alphaproteobacteria bacterium | reverse complement strand
GGGGTGGTCCAGACGATGTTCTGCGAGGGGTCCTTGATGTCGCAGGTTTTGCAGTGGACGCAGTTCTGGGCATTGATCTTGAAGCGCGGGTCCTGCCCTGCCTCGTTATAGACCACCTCGTAGACCCCAGCCGGGCAGTAGAGCCGCGCGGGCTCGCCATACTTCGGCAGGTTGACCGCGATGGGGATGGAGGGATCGCGCAGCTTCAGGTGCGAAGGCTGATCTTCGGCGTGGTTGGTGTTGGAGATGAAGACCGACGACAGCTTGTCGAACGAGAGCACCCCATCCGGTTTGGGATACTTCAGTTCCTTATAGTCCTTGGCGAGGCCGGTGGAGGCGGCGTCGGACTTTTTGTGCCTGAGCGTGCCGAAGGGCGACCAGCCGCCGGTGAGGTTGGAGATGGTCAGGTCTATGCCACCCAAGAGGATAGAGCCCAGCACCGTGCCGAACATCGAGCCGAGGGGCTTGTTATTGCGGACGAGCCCTAGCTCCTTGGCCACCCACGACTTCTTGTACGCGGCTTCGTAGGTGTCGACCTCGTCGCCCGAACGGCCGGCCGTCACCGCGTCGAACAGGGCCTCGGCGCCCAGCATGCCGGTCTTGATGGCGTTGTGGCTGCCCTTGATGCGGGCCTGATTCACGAACCCGGCGCTATCGCCGATCAGGACGCCGCCGGGGAAAGCGAGCTTGGGCAGGGACTGAACCCCGCCCTTGACGATGGCCCGGGCGCCATAGGCGATGCGCTTGCCACCCGTAAGGTGGGGGGCCACGGCCGGGTGGGTCTTGAAGCGCTGGAACTCGTCGAACGGCGACAGGAAGGGGTTGGCGTAGCTGAGGTCGACCACGAGGCCGATGGAGACGTAATTGTCGCCGAAATGGTACATCCACGAGCCGCCGCCGGTCTTGTCGTCCAGCGGCCAGCCGAGGATGTGCTGCACGAGGCCGCTCTGGAACACCGCGTCAGGCACCTGCCAGATCTCCTTCAGGCCGATGCCGTACTTTTGCGGATCGCGATCCTTGTTCAGGTCGAAGCGCGCCTGCACGATATTGGAAAGCGAGCCCCGGCATCCCTCGGCCAGGATCACATATTTGCCGTGCAGCTCCAGGCCCGGCTGGTAGTCGCCGCCCTTCGAGCCGTCCTTGTGGATGCCGAAGACGCCCGCCACCACGCCCTTGACTTCGCCCTTGTCGCCGAACACCAACTCCGACGCCGCCATGCCGGGATAGACCTCTACGCCCAGCGCCTCGGCCTGTTCGGACAGCCAGCGGCAGAGGTTGGCGAGCGAGGCGATATAGCAACCGTGGTTCTTCATGAAATCTGGCATCGGCAGCCAGCTCAGGTCGAGCGAGCCCTGCGGGCCGAGATAGAGGATCCTGTCCTTGACCACGGCGGTCTCCAGCGGCGCGCCCATGGCCTTCCAGTCGGGGAAGAGCTCGGTCAGGCCCTTGGGGTCGATCACGGCGCCGGACAGGATATGAGCGCCAACCTCCGAACCCTTTTCGAGGAGGGCGACAGTGATTTCCGATCCCGCCTCGGCCGCCTTCTGCTTCAGCCGGATCGCGGCCGCGAGGCCCGCCGGGCCGCCGCCGACGATGACGACGTCGTACTCCATGGCCTCGCGGGGCTCGTCAGGCGCGTGCGCACCCATCTCGTTCACCAGTTCCTCGGCCATGGTCGTCCCTCCCAGCTTGTGCCGAATGATCCTGAACCGTCTTTATTCAGAGGCTCCGCAAGGGCGGTCAAGCGCGATTGCGCATGGCCGGAGGCCGCGCCTGCGCTAAATTCGCGCCATCGCCGCCTTCGACGGATGCTGACTGAAGACGCAGGGCGCGGCGGGGCTGGCGGATCAGGTCTTCATCACCAACACGGTGTTCTGGCGTCCGCCCGGCAACCCCACCCCTGACGCCCGCTGAACTGGCGGCGTGCCTGCCCTTCGTCGAGGAGGCGATCGAACTCGCGCAGCCAAAGCTTCTGCTGCTGGCGGTCGGTGCCTCGGCCAAGGTCATGCTGAAGCGTTCCGAGGCCATCCTGTCCCTTCGCGGCCAGTGGATCCCCTGGCACTCCAGCGACGGCGCCCGCACCCTGCCCGCCATGGCGACGCTGCATCCGGCTTTCCTGCTGCGCCAGCCGCTGGGCAAGAAGAGGGCCTGGCAAGGTGCATCTGCGCGCGCTCCCGCCGACCCGCTTTGCGGTGCTGCAATTCTCTGGCCTCGCCAGGAAGGACAATGTCGTCGCCAAAACCGCCGAACTCGAAAAATTCGCTGGAACACACCACCTGCGCGCAATCGGCCCGGCGTCGCTGGCCCAGTACGATCCTCCGTGGACCCCCTGGTTCATGCGACGCAATGAAGTGATGCTTCCTGTCGCGCCCTGATTGCGCCGAAGCCGCTCAAGTCACAGCAGCGGCGTGGGCTCAAGGATTGCAGTTCTCGCAGCGCCCAGGATCCGCGGTCGTGGCGCTCGTCGCCGCGCGCTCTAGTCGGTAGTCGCAGGCCTGACAGGTCAAGACCTCGGCGCGGATCACATGCGTCGGCTCCCCGCACCATTCGCAAGGAAGTCCAGGAATGCGTTCGGTGACATCAAAGCCCGGATGGGCGCAGGCTGGGCATCGACTGCGAAACCGGCGAACTAGGTCGCTGGCCGCGCGTTCGATCGCCCGCATCCGGGTGGGATTGCGTTGGGCGCGCATATCCGCTTCGACGAACGCCGCGCCGCTTTTGGCGACGACCTGGCCAACAGCCTTTTCGAGAGCGACGTGGTCGACGACGTCCTTGAACAGGGCGAGACCCGGCGCGGGCTTCTCGTCAACGCAACCCATCACGATCAACCCACGCTCGGGAAATTTCGATCGCTCGGCAAAAGCCACTGCGGCTTTCATGTCCGAGACGACCGCATGGCCGTAGTTGGTCTCAGGGTTTACCAAATGGCCCGCCAGTTCGAGGCCGCGCTCTCGATCGATCAGCAGGACCAGTTCCCGGCCGAGAGCGAGGAACGGGATATACGGGTGTGGGCCGAAGCTGCCCTCGCTGGCGAGGCCAACGTGAGCATAGGGCGCGTACTCGAAACCCGCTGCGATCTTGGCCCTGGCCGCATCAAGCTGGGAGCCCGTGTGCTCGACGTCTCAGCTGAACGTGCCGAACGTGTCTGTGTCCACGCCCATGGCCAGGCTTACCACCAGCCCAAGTCCTTCCTTCAGGACCGGCGCGATCACGCGCTCCTTTCCGTGCATGGTGGCCAGAACCGCGACGGTGTTTTTGTAAGGACGATCATCAGCCGCCATGGGCAGAAATAACCCTCGCGCTTCCTTTGTTCGAGCGAGCCGCCATCCTCCCCGTCGCTGATCCGACCCTGACGCTCGGAGGACGAAGCCCGCAGGGTTTCATCGACGACGGCGGCGAGATCGGTCGCTTCGGACTCAACCGCACCGGTGACCGGCCAGCAGCCGAGCGTCCGGAAGCGCACGGTCCTGGTCTGGATTTCGTCGCCGGGCTGGAACCGCATGCGGCTCTCCTCGTCGACCACGATGAAGGCCCCGCCGCGTTGAACGACCGGCCGGGGCGTGGCGTAGTACAGCGGCGCCAACTCGATCTTGTGGAGCAGCGCGTAGGCCCAGATATCCGTCTCAGTCCAGTTCGAGAGCGGAAAGACCCGCGCAGTCTGATCCTTGCCCTGGCGGGTATCATAGAGCCGCCAGAGTTCCGGCCGCTGTTGGCGTGGCTCCCAGGCGTGGCCGGCGCCGCGAACCGACACGATGCGCTCTTTTGCGCGCGACTTTTCCTCGTCGCGCCGGCGCCGCCAAAGTTGATGTCGTAGCCGCCCACGTCGAGCTCGGTCTTGAGCGGCTCGGTCCGCATCACCAGGGTGTAGCGGTCCCCATGGTCGAAGGGATTTATGCCCGCCGCACGCCCGTCTTCGTTTGAATGGGTGATGAGTTCGAAGCCATGCCTGGCCGCGAAATCGCCGCGGAACGCGATCAGCGACCTGAACTCCCAGGTCGAGTCCACATGCAGCAACGGGAACGGCGGCTTGGAAGGATAGAAGGCCCGCAGCGCCAGGTGCGCCATCACGGTCGAGTCCTTTCCCGCCGAGAACAACATCGCGGGTTTGCGGGCTTCGGCGACGGCCTCGCGCAAAATGTGGATCGACTCCGATTCCAGCCGTGACAGGTGGGAGTTCGCGTGTTTCACAAGTCAGACCGCCATCTTCAGAGGGATGGCTGGATCGGACGCCACGCTCATCGCGGTCCATTGCAGATCGCCAGCGTAGCGCCATGCCATCCTGCCGGCCTCATCGAGGGCGAAGAGATGGAGCCAGTGATTGTCGAACAGCGCGCGAACGCCGTCGTGACGCCTGAGGATCTCGGTCATCGCCTCGCGGGGCGCTTCGACGCAGACGGACAGGCGAAGCGCCTCATGCACGTAGCGCTCGCCGTCATGGACGGATTGCCAGGGCAACCCGGCGCGCATCTGGCCGCCATTTCCCTCCGTGACGCCAATGCCGCCGGTGACGTTGTGCAGCAGCTTATTGCCGCCGCCGAACACGGTCGGCGCCACGGTCGATCCGTAATATTGCAGGCTGATCCAGCTCGCCACGACCACGGGCGCCGTCAGGATCAGTTCCAGAACGCCAAAGTCCCGGTCGGCTTTCCAGTCGTAGTCATGGAGAAAGGCGCGTCCCTCCAGGGTCTTGCCCGCCGTTCGCCGACGCGGCGCGGCAATGAACGCCTTGCAACCAGCCAGCGCCCATTCCGGGCGCACCTCAGCCCAGTCGCGGCTTCGCCTCTTGAGGCTACCCTCCCCTGCCGCTCCTGGCAGGCGTAGCGCCCGTTCGCCTCTTGAAATGACGCCCGCCGCCTCCAGGCAAAGTTTCGCCTGGCGGATATTGGACTGATGTGGCGCGGTGGGATGATCGTCCGCATAGAGCGTGACCGCGTCCGTCGTCGTGTCATGCAACGCGCCGAGAAACAGGGTGTCGGCCGGGATCTCGATCCCCTGGGGAACCAAACCCGCGCGCACCCCCGGGTCGTTCAACAGCGCCGCCAGCAGCCGCGCATTGACCTCGCCGGAATAGCCGCCGCAGGCCCCGCAATGGAGACCGCTGGCGTGAGGGTTGTTGACCACGTTCGCGCCGTGTCCGGTCAGAAGCACGAGCTTCGCGAAATTGGTCGTCAGCGACATGGCGCGCAACACCGTCTCGGCGGCCATGGTTCTCGTTGCGAGATCAAGAGCGGGGTCAAGACGGGGCGCTGGATCGTTCGGCGCCGCCGTCGTGTGAAGTCCCAGCGCATCGCTGACGAGCTTGCTGGCATAGACCGGTCCTGTCGCCTCGACGAAGGCGAACGAGGAAACCGCTGCGAGCTTGAAGCGACCCCAGGCCCGCTTCGCGCGAGCTTGGAACCGCGCCGACTGGTCCGCCTCGGCGTCATCGGGGCCGCCAGAACAAGTGGTCACCCCCGGATTGAGGAGCACAGGCAACCGGAGCTCCTGCACATCGGACGCAAAGCGCCGATGTGAGGCCGTCAGGCCGAAAAAGCCGGCGAACCCCAGGGTCTGGATATCCGGGCTTACGGATTCCAGCGCCCGACGAAACACCTCGGAGCGGACGTCGATGCAAAAGGCAGCCTGGAGTGCGGGTCTGTTGTCCGTCGCCACCGTCCCCGGCGCCGCAAGCGTTTCGGCCAGAATCCGTTGCGCCGCTCGTTCCGACGCTTCCTGCAGGATGGCATCCACGACATGGTCGGCCGTCGGCCTAACGGGCGACGCATGCGAGGCAAGAACCGCCTTCCAGCGATCTGCGATCTTCTCTTCGTACCGGTCGAGGAGAGCCGCCTCCCAGATCAGACGGATCGCCAGGAAGTCAGTGATGGTCGCGTCCGCGCCGCCGCCGAGTTCCGCCTGCCAGAGCAGGTAGCGGGCATATTGCGCCCAGCCGCCCAGCGTCATCAGCATCTGGTGGAAATAGGTTTCCAGCGCCTCGGCCGGAATCGCGATCCGCTGCACCACGCTCGCAACCGCGCCCGCTGCGCTCTCCGGGGCCTCCGAAACTTGGGTGGCAAATCCCGACAGGCCGACGATCTCGGGCGTCAGATCGTGGGTCGCGACGCCCCGCCAGGCGGCGTAAGCGCCTCGACCGCGCGGCGCAGCCCAAAGCGCCTGCCCTTCGTCGAAATATCCTGCCGCCCAGGCCCCGAAGCGCTCGGCGATCAATCCCGGCCAGTCGATCCCCGACACTTCAGCGGCTAGGTAGGCGATCGTCGGCAGCGCGTTGGCTGTGGGTTTCGAAACATGTGCGGCGGACTTGAGCGCGGCTAGGTTCGCCGGGCGCAGAGTTGTTGATCCGCCGGCTAGGGCAGCCGACAGATCGGCGTCGGTGATGACGCCGCTGGAGATCCGCTCCTGGTACCAGTGACGGGGCATGGTGACCGGGACGCCCGCCACCCGCGCCAAGCGCGCGCCGACTGTAGCGAGGTTCTCATCGGTCTGTCCGAGGAACGGATTGACCGCGACGCTCGACGCCAACGGCCAGACCGGAGGGATCGCCCGGGCGGCGCGATCGGCGGCTGCGCCCCATTCCAGGGCGTCCATCCGGCTTGAAGTCTCTGAATTCGTCATTTTCGTGCTCCGGGCGGATCAAGTTGCGTTGCGCAAACGCCAGCCGCGGAGCAGCCGGTCGAACACTGCGTTGGCGTAGAAGCCGTTGGAGAGATGTACGCGCAGCCCCGCCGCGGCCGGGTGGTAAGCCCAGAGCGGGAACATCGCCTGAACCACGGCGACGAGGCCGAAACTGATGACCGCGAGCACGATCAGCGCCCATTGCAGTGGACCTGGCACCGGCGCGGCGGGCAGCGCGCCAGAGGTCAGCCAGACGGCGAAGACCTGAAGCGCGAAGTAGCTGACGGAGGTGGCGACGGCGTAGACGATCGTGCGCCGGGTCAAGGCCCTTGGCGCGGCGTCAGCAAGACCCTGCGCCAGCATGTAGGCGACGCCGAAGATCAGGATGGCGCCCAGCGCGATGGCCTGCGGCGACTTGTGCTGGAAGCCG
>JAYUBY010000280.1:0-18751 GCA_043740635.1 Alphaproteobacteria bacterium | reverse complement strand
TCGTCGAGGACCACGAGGTCGAGGCGGGAGAGCCGGGCGGCCAGGGCCCCGGCCTTGCCGCGCCGGGCCTCATCCTCGAGCCGGTTCACCAGATCGACGGTGTTGAAGTAGCAGCCGCGCGCGCCGGCGCGCACCACGTTGGCGGTGATGGCGATCGCCAGATGGGTCTTGCCGGCGCCGGTTCCGCCGACCAGGACGATGTTGCGATGGTTGGCCAGGAAAGAGCCATCGTGCAGAGCGCGCACAAGGCCCTCGTTGATCGGCGAGCCCTCGAAGGTGAACGCGGCCAGGTCCTTCATCACCGGCAGCTTGGCGGCGGTCAGACGATAGCGGATCGAGGCGGCCTGGCGATGGGCGATCTCGGCCCCCCAGCAGATCGGCCAGGATCTCCATGGCCGTGCGGTTGCGTTGCAGGCCTGTGGTGACCGTCTCGTCGAAGGCCCCGGCCATGCCCTTCAGGCCCAGCTGGGCGAAGGCTTCGATCATCTCATGCCGCTGCACGGGAGCCTCTCAAGCGATCGTAACGGGCGCAGTCGGCGAGGGGTGGGTGGCGCAGGGCCAGGGCCTCGGAGATGGTGATCGGCTCCGGCGCTGGCGGCCGGCGTCGAGCGCTTCGCGGATTGCGTCGTCGACCGCGTCCAGGCCATCGACCAGCACTGCGGCGAGCACGCGGACGAACCGCCGGTCGGCTTCGTCGCCGCGGCCCAGCTTGCGCCTCAGCCGGGTCAGGGCCGGCGGCAGCGCCCAGTCCAGGAACGGTGCGCCGTTGCGCAGAGCGCCGGGCTTCTTGGCCAGGACCGGTAGGTAGTGCCAGGGATCGTAGATCGTGCGGCCGCGGCCGAAGCTGCGGGCGTGCTCAGCCACCACCTCGCCGGCGCAGCGCACGACAATCCGATCGGCATAGGCGCGCACCTGGGTCGTGCGCGTGGCGGCCTTGGCCATCACCGAGTAGCGGTTGCGGTCGAAGGTGATCAGGCAGGTGCCGCTGACCGCGTGCTGGGCCTCATGGAAGCCGTCGAACGGCGCCAGGATCGGCTGAAGCGCCGGCCGCTCGGCCTCCAGGGCCTGGGCCAGGGTGATATCGCCCTGTTCCGGATGGGGATGCTGGCGCGCCCAGCGCAGGCATTCGGCTTCCAGCCACCCGTTCAACTCCTCCAGGCTGGAAAACTTCAGGCGCGGCTTGAAGAACTGGTCGCGGCTCGTGTTCTTCCACGCTTCTCTCACCGGTCAGCTTGATGAAGTCGAACGTGAATGCCGCGCCACGGCGAAATTTCTCGGCGAAATGCGAAGCCGTGCCTTCGGCCTCGATCGGCCGCCAAAGCTCGGAGGGCCACGGCCGATATATGCCGAAATACACGTCGTCATGATGCAAGCCGCAATAGTTCAGGGGCCGGGGCTTCCATTCGGGCGACGAGGCGACGACTGCGGACGCGAGGTCACCCAGATAGGCGTCGGCGCAATCCTGCCAGGCGATTCGTTCCTCCGCAAAGAAATTGGCGAGCCCCCAATCCTTGTGGATTGCGACCTTGGCTTTACGCAATTTTTTCCGCCCAGTGCAGAGCTTCTACGGCCTGTTCGAACGCGAGCGCAGTCAGCACTGCCCACCACGATGATCGCGTACTCTTTCAGGAACTCCCGAAGGCCGTGCCACGGCTTGGGTTTGTCGATGTCCATGCCGCCCTCAGCGCTTTAATGGCGGTGACGACTCGACGGACAGCAACCAGGCGGTGAGCAGGCGGCATTTCCTCTGATCCGAGAGAGCCGAGGTGGGGAATGTCTCGGTTGGAGGGACAGCAAACCTTGGTGCCAGCGTTACCCTTTTTTGCCCGCTTCCCATCCATGCAAGAGCAGTCTGCGTCAACGACGAACGCTCTTAGGACATGCCGGCTTCCAGAGCCAAGCGCAGGAGGTCCGCCGTCTTTGTGACGCCCAGCTTCGTCTTGATCAGGCTGCAGTTGTTGGCAATCGTCTTGTAGCCGAGACCCAGCGCCTCGGCGATTTCGCCCAAACTCTTACCCGCCGCGAGATGCCGCAGGATTTCCAGGTCACGAGGAGCGAGCTGTGCCAGAGACACAGCCTGGGTCGTTGACTGCAGAACGAGCGTCTGCGCGATCTCCTGTTCGACATACCGCCCCCCGCTTCCGACCTGTCGTATCGCGGTCAGCAACTCCTCGGGCGTCGCATTCTTGCTGACATAGCCCTGCGCACCGGCTTCCAGCGCGCGGGTCACATAGATCGGTTCGGCGTGCATGCTCAGCACAAGGATTGGCATTGAGCCGCCCTGGCGCAGACGCGTGAGCAACTCGAGGCCGCCAAGTTCGGGAAGATTGAGGTCGAGGATGATCATGTCGAGGCTCTGGGCCTTGGCGATCGCAAGCGCCTCCCGTCCCGTCTTCGCCTCGACAATTTCGGCGTCGGAGACCATCGCAAGCAGGCGCCGCAGGCCGGCCCGGACGATAGCGTGATCATCGACGAGCAGGATTCTCATGGGTTCAGCGCCGCCAAGGGACGAGCCACGGTGGAGCTCGCTAGATTCAGGCTTGCGCTAACCGTCCAGCCTGAAGCGCCGGGATTCGGACCGAAGGACAACAGTCCACCCAAGGCGGTAACACGCTCACGCATACCGACGAGCCCTAAGCCCGCCGCAGCCGTGGCAGAACCGCGGCCGGCACCGTCGTCGATCACGCGGACGCTCAGGATCTGCGCCTCATCTACCGCGAGAGAAATCCAAATGGCTTTGGGCTCACCGTGGCGCACGGCGTTGTTGGCCGCTTCTTGCACAACGCGATAGACCACATCCTTGGTTGCCTCCCCAAGCTGCATGTCATCCGCCAGCAGGGCAACGTTGAAGGCGATCTCCGGCCGCCGAACGGTCCAGAACTGAACAAGATCCTGGATGGCGGCGTTGAGGCCCAATTCGGTGATGCGAGCGGGGCGCAACCGTTCAAGCACGTCGCGCACTTGGCGCTGCATGTGTCCTACGCCGGCCTGGATCAAACGGACTTGGTCGCGAATCGCCTCAGGATGCCCGGCTTCGCTCAACTCGGCTATCATCTGGGCGTCGATGTTCACCGCGAACAGATGTGGCCCGATGTCGTCGTGAAGATCGCGCGCGATGTCCGCTCGCTCTTCCTCCTGGATCGTCAGTAGCTGGTCGCCCAGTTGGCGGTTGCGTTCCGTGGTCGCGGCAAGTTCCGACGCCATCCGATTGAAGCCACGCTGGAGGCTTAGCAACTCGGATGGTCCATGTTCTGCGACGCGGCCGCTGTAGTCGCCGGTTCCGATCCGCCCGAACTGCGCGGCAAGGTCTCGGAGAGGACGGAACGCAGCGCTGATCACAAAGTAGACCAATACGAGCCCGATCGCTGCGCACCCTAATAGCACCGCGACGATCCCGATGAATTCGCGCCACGCTGCACTGACGTCGATCTCAGCGGTCGGCGTCAGCGTAATCTCACGGAATTCGACGCCGGCTGCCGGCAGGGCGATCACAATGGGCTGTGGCGGAGAGCCGAGCAGCCGCCCGAACCATTTGGGGGCCGGCCGATCGACGGGCCTAGTGTGTGACACGCGCGCCGTGCGCCCGTCACCCGTTATCAGGCTGGCCCGCACGTGGCGGTTGCCGTCGAAGGTATCGACGAGTTGGCGCAGATCGCGCGCAGGGTGGTCAGACTGCGAAAGGTCTTCGAGCGCGCTGCTGACGGTCTGCTCGGCGCCGCTCATCGCAGCGGCCAGCTCCGCGCTGAGCGCGTGGCGCGCCTGATAACCAGCGACAAGTGTCCCCAGCAGGATGCTGACCAGGAGGACCCCCGCAATGAGCGTGACCACGCGCGCGCGCAACGACATGCTGCCTGGATATCACAGCGGCGCCCTATCAGCCGGGGTCAACGAAAATTGGGAAAGAGTTCCCGGAAAAATCGGGAAGTCGCGGCATAGCCCTACCGGGCCGCGCGGCCTATTCGCCTCGTTAGTTTAAAACGGGGGATTCCAGCATGGTCGGATCGTTATCGTGGCGCGCACGTCTGGGCGCCTCGGTCAGCCTGCTTTCGCTGATCGCCGCGCCAGCCTTCGCTCAAACCGCAGCTCCAGGCGGCGCGCCCGCGTCGGGCCAAGTCGCCGAACTCGTCGTGACGGCAATGCGCCTGGATGCGGCACGATCTGAGGTCGAGCCAGCGCTGGGCGCGACGACTTATTCAATGCCAGAGGCCTTTATCAACAACCTTCCATCCGGCGCCAACGTCCAACTAAACCAAGTCATTCTGCAGGCCCCCGGCGTGGCGCAGGATTCATTCGGCCAGCTCCACATCCGTGGCGACCACGGCAACATCCAGTATCGGCTGAACAACGTCATTCTGCCGGAAGGCTTGCAGGTTTTCGGCCAGTCGCTGTCGCCCCGACTGGCGGCGAATGTCGACCTAATGACCGGGGCCCTGCCTGCCCAGTACGGAATCCGCGACGCCGGCATCGTCAACATCACAACAAAGAGCGGCTTCAAGAATGGCGGAGAGCTGGGCGTCTATGGCGGCAGCCACGGAATGATCGAGCCTTCCATCGAGTACGGCGGCTCGTCAGGCGCCACGAGCGGATTCTTCTCCGGCAGCTACACCGGCACTGACGTGGGAATCGAAAGTCCGGACGGCCGCGCCAATCCGATGCACGACCATTCCGACCAGTATCAGGCTTTCGGATACCTAGATCACATCTTGGACGATTCGAGCCGAATGTCGCTGATCGCCGGGACCTCGCAAGAAAAGTTCCAAATTCCCGCCGTCGCCGGGTTGAAGCCGAGTTTGGGCTTCAGCCAGAACGGCGTAACTGCATTCCCTTCTGAGAAGCTCAACCAAAACCAGAAGGAAGGGACGAGCTACGGCATCGTCACCTACCTGAAGACGACCGACAAATTCACCGGCCAGGCCTCTGTCTTCGCTCGCTATTCCGAATTGCAGTACACGCCCGACGTCGCCGGAGAACTGCTGTTCAATGGCATCGCCCAGGCCGCTCGCAAGACCGATACTGCCTTCGGCATTCAGTTGGAAGGCGTCTATAGGCTCACTGACGCGCACACGATCCGGTCTGGCTTGATCGCCTCTACCGACCACACCACCAGCAGGACGAACTCCCAGATTTTCAACCTGGACGCCAACGGCAACCAGATCGGCCAGTCGTCGGTGTCCATCGCCGACAACAGCAGTGCTAAATCACAGACCTATTCCGCCTACCTTGAGGACGAGTGGAAGCCGTTCGACAGCTTTACGATGAACTACGGCCTACGCTTCGACCAGTTTGACGCCTTCCGCCACGAAAACCAGCTATCACCGCGGGTGAACCTGGTCTGGACGCCGATGGAGCGGACCACCTTCCACGCCGGCTATGCTCGATACTTTTCGCCGCCGCCGTTCGAGCTGGTTTCCTCCGCGTCCTTCCTGAAATTCATTGGTACCAGCGCTGAGGCGCGGGGGATGCAGAACGATCTGCCGCGCTCCGAGCGCGACAACTACTTTGACATCGGTGTGCAGCAGAAGATCGGCGGTCTGACGTTCGGCATCGATGCCTATGATAAACAGGCGAAGAACCTGATCGACGAGGGCCAATTCGGCGCGCCGATCATTCTGACGCCGTTCAATTATAGGGTTGGATACGCCCGCGGCGTGGAGTTCAGCGCGAACTACGCGAAGGGATCCTTAAGCGCCTACGGCAATTTCGCGATCAGCCGCGCCCAGGGGAAGGGCATCGTCTCCAGCCAGTTCAATTTCGATCCCGAAGCGTTGTCCTATATCCAGAACCATTTCATTTTCCTCGACCACGACCAGACCTATTCTGCCTCAGCCGGCGTCGCCTACAGGTTCGGCGAAGGCACGCGCGTGTCGGGGGACCTGATCGTTGGCTCGGGATTGCGGTTGACGCCCCACGGCGCGCCGCCGAACACCGGGCATGTGGCCGGCTACACCCAGGTCAATTTGAGCGCGGCACACGAATTCAAGATGGGGGGCGGCCCGCTCACGGTGCGGGCCGACATAATCAATCTCTTCGACAACAAATATGAGATTCGCGACGGCACCGGAGTGGGCGTAGGCGCGCCGCAGTTCGGACCCAGGCGTGGCTTCTTTGCGGGGGTGAGCAAGGCGTTCTGACAGCGCATCGTCGCGAGCGGCGGCTTGGCCGAACCAGAGCACCGCCGCCAGCGCCGCAATGAACGTCTGGGCGTGGGAGCCTCCTGCCTGGCTTTCCGATGGATTTTGAGAACAGGTCGTCGTGGCAGTAGTGGGGCACTTGTCAATCGGCCGGTTCGACAGCCCGAAAGGTGACGCGCTCGAGGTCCGCTTGGGGGGTCGAATGCTGTGGGGAGGAACCGTCCAGGAAACGGACCTTTGGAACGTCGTGGTAAGGCTTTGTGCTACGGCTGCCTAATCCGGCTCGGGAGGGATCGGTAAGCCCTCTTCCGCGTTATTGCCGGCTGTAGCCACCTAGCCGGGTGTCTGGGGACGCAACACTGTGCAGTTGTTGAACAAGGTTCCGGCCGTCACCCTGGCCTTCTGGGTCGCCAAGACGTTTGCCACGACTGTCGGCGAGACCGCCGCCGATTATCTCAATTCAAACTTCCACCTTGGCCTCACCAACACCTCGTTGATCATGGCCGCACTGCTGGCGATCACCCTGCTGGTTCAGTTGACGCGGCAGCGTTACATCCCCGTGGTCTACTGGATTGTCGTGGTGCTGATCAGTGTGGTGGGCACCCTAGTGTCGGACAATCTGGTCGACAACTTCGGCGTTCCGCTATGGGCAACCACGGTGGTGTTCACCGCGGCGCTGGCGGCGGTGTTCGCCTTGTGGTTCGTCAGCGAGCGCACCCTGTCGGTGCATACAATCATCTCCACACGCCGGGAGGCCTTCTATTGGGCCGCCATCCTATTCACCTTCTCCCTCGGCACCTCGGCTGGGGATCTGGTGGGCGAGCAGTTCGGCCTAGGCTACCCCCTCTCACTAGCGCTGTTCGCCGGGCTGATAGGCCTGGTGGCCTTGGCCTACTACGTCTTGAAGATCAACGCGGTGCTGGCGTTCTGGGCCGCATACATCCTAACCCGGCCCCTTGGCGCGTCGGCGGGGGACCTGTTGTCGCAACCTGCCAGCGCCGGTGGTCTGGGGCTGGGAACGACCTGGACTAGCTTGGCCTTTTTAGTCGTCATCGCCGCCCTTACGTTCGCTATGACGGTGCACGAGCGGCGCGAGGCTTCTGCGGTAGAACACCATTCCCAAGTCTGATTTTGCTGCCGGGGTACCGACGATCTGCTCCAGCAGCCGGCAGGAACTTGCTGCGTCCAACGTCCGTTTCGGTCGATCTAGATCGGTAGCGTCCGCGACGTGGCGGGCGATGGCTCGCTGCTGGAAGAGGTAAAGGCGTCTGACTTAGTGAACGAGAAGTCGGCGACAGAACTCATCGAGAGTGGTCACGAAACGCTGCTTGATGTCTTGTTACCGTGCATCCTCTAATTTTACCCCGAGCGGCGGAGAGTAATTTTCAGTCAATACCTTATAGTCTCGGGAGTGTCGAAGGTATGCGTAATTGATTTGCTTGATGTCGTGATTGATCTGACGCGCTTCTTGAGGCATCAAGCATTTAGGGTCGCCGAAGTCAGCAATTTCGCTCCAGCTTTTATTTATTTCGTCGTGCGTTCGACTAGTGTTATCAACACTGTCTTAGAATTGAGCATAGTCTATACGAGCGATTAACGCTAGACGCTCTACAGCACCAGCCTAAGACGCCACGCAGACGTTCGGAATATGACGAAACTTGGAGGGCGAATAGACTGAACGAGCTTTGCGTGGTGATTTGCCAGGAGCGAGATCCTCCATCGCTCCAACTCTTCCATACGCTCGTTGACGCATCGACCTGCATCAGCCAAATCTTTCAAGTTCGCAAGATTCCAGGCCAACTCTCTATTCAGGACTTTGCGGAGTGTTTCACCCTCCTCCTGACGGTGAACAGTCGTGAGCGCCTCCTCGCCAGTGAGCGCGATCACTATGCCGCAAACTATAGTGCCGATTTCGACCAGGAACTCGCGCCAGTTATGCGCTGCCTTCGGTTTATGGATTTCCAAAACGGCTCCCTGGGATCAACCTTGACCACACCGGAAGCAGACTCCCCCAACGACTGCTACGGGGTCGTTAGCTCGCTTTGGATTCCGCCCAGGGAAGCAGACTCTCAACCCGACGCGCGCAATGGCCGAAATCGATCTGGGTCCAGTCCGATGACCGAGAGCCGACATTTCCATAAGGCTCGCCGTAAAGCGGAACATGTGAGCGGGAAAAGCAAGCGTTACTATCGCGACATCAGGAACCTTGGCTTGCCACACCTCGGACTTGCAATCTGCCAGCGGCATATAGGCGATGAGGCGTCGGGGGCCTTCCCGCAGCCGCCACGTCATGCCACGCTGCCCACAACCTTTGCGCGAGTTCGCCTTGCATGTCCCTGCCGCTTATCGTCCTGGCCGTCCTCACAGTCCCCCTTCTGGCGGGCGCCGCGCTGGCAGCGCCACCTGCGTCACCCCAGGCGCCCTACTGGACCCAGACGCCTACCCGTGCCGAGAGGGACGCGGCGTTGGCGACGGCGGGGGTGAGGCCGTCGGACAGAGGGCACGGGATCGTGAGCTGTAAGGCCAAGGCGGATGGCGGGCTTGAGGCATGCCGAGTCATCTCTGACAGCCCCGCCAATGGCGGCTTCGGCAAGGCGGTGCTGGCGATGGCGCCGCTCTACCACGTGAACATGGCCGCTCCGAAGGCGCCGGTGGCGGGCGAGGACGTCTGGTTCAGCCACATGGCTTACCCCGAAGACACCCCGCCTGATTGGCTGCGCAAGCCCAGAGCTGCAGATCTGATGGCGGTCTGGCCCACCGAGGCCTATCGCCAAGCCAAGGGTGGAGCGGCCACTATCAGCTGCTTGGTCAGCGTGCAGGGGGCGTTGTACGAATGCGCCGTCGTCACCGAGAGGCCGGCTGGGGAGCATTTCGGCGCTGCTGCCGTGGCGCTCGCGCCGCAGTTCCTGATGAAACCCGCGTTGCTGAATGGCCAGCCGGTTGTCTCGGCCGTCTCCGTCCCAATCGTCTTCAAGATGGCGAGCGGGGCGAAGCCCCAGCCGGCGCCGCGGCGGCCGGACCTCAATCCCGACAAGGGTATGGTTTCGGCGGCCATGGCGTGGGTGCAGGCGCCCGGCTACGCCGCCGTGGTCGCCGCCTATCCAGCTAAGGCCATGGAAACGCATTTGGGCGGGCGGGCGACGCTGGATTGCCGCTTCGACCGGATGGGGCGGCTGCGCAACTGCGTCACCATCACCGAGGAGCCCAAGCAGCGTGGCTTCGCCAAGGCTGCCATGGACCTGGCCAATCAGTTCCGCGCTGCGCCAACGCTGCCCGACGGCCGCCCCATCGACAGGGTTTCAGTGCAGCTGCCGTTCGTGTTCGATCCCATGATGATGGCGGCCAGCCCACCCATCGTAGGCAAGGCGCAGTGGGCGGCGCTACCTAGCGCGGAGGAGACCTCTGCGGCGTTTGGGAAGCTGAAGTTGGACGGTGCGGCACGGGTGAAGCTAGCCTGCGTAGTGGTCCAGGGCGGCGGGGTGACGGACTGCCGCGTCGACCAGGAGATGCCGGCCGGGCAAGGCTTCGGGACCGCGGCCATCAGCCTTGCCCCGCATTTCAAATTGACCACCTGGACGGCGGAGGGCCTGCCGACGGTGGGTGGGACAATCATCATCCCGCTGCGCTATGAGCTGAAGGACCCGGCGCCGGCAGACAAGTGAGGGATCGGGGTAACGTCCTCTCTTAGCGCCGGCTCGGCGTCCGCCCGCCACTGCGCTTGGCCATATAGGCAGCCGCCCACGTCGGGCGCGTCGCTCACCAGTTTCGACCTTCCTTGATGTAGGCCGTAGTGCCGTCGACCAGGTGATCGAACATCAGCCGCATCCGGCGGCTGGCGCGCAGGTTCTCGTGCATCACGATCCAGACGCCTAGGTTGAACACCGTGACATCCGGCATGACCCGCACCAGGCCGTGCCGGCGCGCGATGGTCGGCTGGCAAACTCCGATTCCGTAGTCGGCGCGCACCATCGCCAGCTGGGCGAGGTCGCTGTCGGAGCGGAAGTCGAACGTCTCACGGCTGACGTCAACGAGCGTGCCGGCCAAGTCGCGGATGCTACGACTAGGACCATCGAAGCCAATGATCACGTGATCCTTGAGGTTCCCCATGCCATCCGGCATACCGTGACGGTCGAGGTACTTCGCTGTGGCGAAGAAGCCCAGTTCCACTTCACCCACCTTTTTCGCGACCAGCGCGCTCTGGGTGGGCGGCGCCATACGGACGGCAATGTCGGCCTCGCGGCGCGACAGGTCGTCGACGATGTTCGACATCATCAGCTCAATGACGATCCCCGGGTGCGCCTCGCGGAAGGTCGTCAGCATCGGCGGCAGGACTTCTGCGCCAACCATTTCGCTCGCTGTGATCCGGATCGAGCCGATCAGAGAGTCTGCAGCACCCGACGCATCCCGCACCGCCGCAGAAGCTGCGGCCGCCATATCATGCAGATGGGGCTTCAGTTCCAGCGCGAGGTCCGTCGGCTGCAAGCCGCGTGGACTGCGTAGAAAGAGCGGCGAGCCAAGACGCTGTTCAAGCGTCTCGATATGCCGCCCAAGCGTCGGCTGGGTAAGACCGCGCAGGCGAGCGGCCGCGGACAGCGTGCCGGCTTCGAGCACCGCGTGGAGGCTTTGGAACAGGTCCCAATCATTCGGGCTTGGCATACGTGAATGTATAGCCATCCCAGTACATTCGGCAATTCTGTTTGGTAAAGCCCCGCATCATCTTGGACCACAGCCAAGGAGCTGAACCATGACGACCAACCAAGACGCGCGGCTGGCGATTGTGATCGGAGCCACAGGTGGGATCGGCGGCGCGGTGGCCGAACGCCTGCTGGACGGCGGGTGGCGTGTTCGCGCGCTAAACCGCGATCCGGAAACCGCGCGGCGGACCTTTGGCCGGCCGGGCCTCGAATGGGTCACGGGCGACGCCATGGTCGAAGCTGATGTGGTCAGCGCTGCTGAGGGGGCCAGCCTGTTGGTGCACGGCGCCAATCCGCCGGGCTACAAGAACTGGGCAGGCCTTCAACTCCCGATGCTGAACGCCAGCATCGCTGCGGCCAAGGCGGCAGGCGCCCGGGTGGTCTTTCCCGGCACGGTCTACAACTACGGGCCAAACGCTTTTCCCAGCCTCACTGAGGCTTCGCCGCAAAATCCCGTCACCCGCAAAGGCGCCATCCGGGTGCAAATGGAGCAGAGGCTGGCGCAGGCTTCGGCGGAGGGCCTCAAGGTCCTGATCGTTCGCGGCGGCGACTTTATCAGCCCCAAACCTGGCAACAACTGGCTTGGCCAGGCGCTCGTGAAGCCGGGCAAGCCGGTGACCGGTGTGACCTACCCGGGCCCGCTCTCGGTCAAGCACTGCTGGGCCTTTCTGCCCGACCTGGCCGAGGCCATGGTACGCTTGGCCGAGCGCGACGACCTCAGCGATTTCGAGGCGTTCCACATGCGCGGCCAGACCCTGACCGGCGACGAGCTGGTCGCGGCTCTAGCGCGTGTCGTCGGCCGAAAGCTACCCGTCAGCCGCCTACCCTGGTTCGCCATTCGAGCCATTACGCCGTTCAATGAAACGCTCCGCGAGATGCTGGAGATGCGCTACCTCTGGGAGACGCCTGTGCTGCTAGACAACAGCCGCTTGGTCGCCCGCCTTGGCGCCGAGCCGCACACTCCGATCGACGAGGCGCTGTCTCTCGCGCTCCGCGGCCTTGGCTGCCTGCCCCAATAGGTGGCCACGCTCGCGGCCTGAGCGCGGCAAGACATTGCGCTGATCGATGAAAACCTGCGGCCTTGCGGCACTAGACGTGCGCGGGGTCGCAGACCTACATGCGCTGCATGCCGGGCAAGACACTCTACGACAAGATTTGGGAAAGCCACCTGGTGGCTGACCAGGATGGGGAGTCGATCTTCTACATCGACCTGCACCTCATCCATGAAGTCACCACGCCGCAAGCCTTCGCGGGCCTTCGCGCAGCCAAGCGGCCGGTGCGCCGGCCCGACCGAACCCTGGCCGTCGCCGACCACAATGTGCCGACTGAGGGCCAGGCTCTGGGCGTCGACGCCGTCGCTGACGAGGAGGCGCGCCTGCAACTCCAGACCCTCGCGCGAAACGTGAAGGACTACGGGATTGAGTTCTTCCCGATGGGCGACATCCGCAACGGCATCGTTCATGTGGTGGGCCCTGAGCAGGGCCGCACCCAGCCCGGAATGACCATCGTCTGCGGTGATAGCCACACCTCAACCCACGGCGCCTTCGGGGCTCTGGCCCAGGGTATCGGCACCTCGGAAGTCGAACACGTCCTGGCAACCCAGACGCTCCGTCAGAAGAAATCCAAGAACCTGCGTGTGACGATCGATGGCGAGCCGATCCCTGGTGTCGGAGCCAAGGACTTTGCCCTGGCCGTGATCCGCGAGATCGGCACCGCCGGCGGGACGGGCTACGTCTTGGAATATGCCGGCTCGGCGATCCGGGCTTTGTCGATGGAAGGGCGGATGACGCTCTGCAATCTCACCATCGAGGCAGGCGCGCGGGCCGGCCTGGTCGCGCCGGACGAGACCACCTTCGACTATTTGCGCGGTCGTCCTGCAACGCCCAAAGGTGCGGCCTGGGAGATGGCGCTTGCCTACTGGAAGAGCTTCTTCTCCGACCTCGACGCTCATTTCGACCGCGAGATCACCATTGACGCGTCCAAGATCGCGCCATTGGTCACGTGGGGCACCAGCCCCGAGGACGTTGTCGCGATAACCGACAAGGTGCCAGATCCAGCGAGTTTCGACACGCCCGGCAAGCGGGCCTCGGCGGAACGGGCGCTGGAATATATGGGGCTCTCAGCCGGCCAGCCCATCACCGAGGCAAAGGTCGACGTGGTCTTCATCGGCTCCTGCACGAACAGCCGCATCGAGGACCTGCGCGCCGCCGCCAAGATCGTGGAGGGCCGCAAGGTGGCCGACCATGTCCGAGCGATGGTGGTTCCGGGCTCAGGCCTCGTTCGCGCCCAAGCCGAGGAAGAAGGGCTCGATGAGATCTTTCTGGCGGCGGGCTTTGAGTGGCGCGAACCGGGCTGCTCGATGTGCCTGGCCATGAACCCTGACAAGGTCCCACCCGGCCAACGCTGCGCGTCGACTTCCAACCGCAACTT
Organism: Alphaproteobacteria bacterium; assembly: GCA_043740635.1. Taxonomy (GTDB): domain Bacteria; phylum Pseudomonadota; class Alphaproteobacteria; order Caulobacterales; family Caulobacteraceae; genus Phenylobacterium. Next base: position 5,496 of record JAYUBY010000280.1, on the reverse strand, counting down.
CGAAGGCCGTCAGGGCCGAGCTGGCCGCACCCATCTGATGAGCCCCGTCATGGCTGCCGCCGCCGCTGTTGCAGGCCATATCGCGGACGTCCGGGACTTCCTGTGATCACCGGCCTCGACCACGTGGCGATCGCCGTCAGCGATTTCGACGCCTCGGTGGATGGCTATCGCCGACTGCTAGGCCGGGAGCCGGAGTTGGAGCCTCTCGATGGGGCTAAACGCGCCTGGTTCCATCTGGCCAACATGGCGCTGGAAGTGATCGCCGCCGACGGCGAAGGCGCCGCCGGTGATCGCGTACGGGCCAGGCTGGATACGGTGGGCGAGGGCCTGTGGATTGCGGCGTTCCAAGTGGATGACGTGGGTGCCGCGGGACGTCTGCTGAGCCGCCGCGGCCTCGAGGTGGAGCCCACCGCCACTGTCGCGCGGGTGCGCGCTGCCGGACTTGACTTCGTTTTGACCCCGGGCCGGATCGGCGCCGAACGCTCGCCCGCAATTGGGTCAGAAAACGCCGCGATCGCGGCCCTCGACCACATCGTCGTCCACACGCCCAACCCCGACCGGGCGCTCGGCCTCTATGGCGCCAAGTTCGGACTCGACCTTCGGCTCGATCGCACCAACGAGCAGTGGGGCGCGCGACAGTTGTTCTTTCGTTGCGGCGGGACAGTGTTCGAGGTCGGTGCGAGCCTGAAGGGGCCGGTGACTGACGAGTCGGACCGTTTCGGCGGCCTGGCCTGGCGGGTCAGCGACCCGGACGCCGCCCAAGCGCGCATCACCGCCGCCGGCTTCGACGTTTCTGAGGTCCGCGCCGGCCGCAAGACCGGCACCAAGGTCTTCACAGTTCGCAATGCGCCCGGCGGCGCGCCCACCCTGATGCTCATGCCATCGCCCGATCTGGAAACTGCCTAATGGACGCCTTCACCCGCCTGGACGCCAAGATCGCGCCACTGCCGTTGGCTAACATCGACACCGATCAGATCATCCCCAAGCAGTTCCTCAAGACCGTGGAACGCGAGGGCTTGGCCAAGGGCCTGTTCTACGATCTTCGTTTCGACGGCGAGGGCCAGCCGCGCCCCGACTTCGTGCTCAACCGACCGGAATTCAAAGGTGCGGGCGTCCTGGTGGCCGGCGACAATTTCGGCTGCGGGTCTTCCCGCGAACATGCGCCCTGGGCTCTCATGGACTTTGGGATCCGCTGTGTGGTGTCCACCAGCTTCGCGGATATTTTCTACAACAACTGCTTCCAGAACGGCCTGCTGCCCGTGGTGCTGAATGAAGACCAGGTCCAGGCGCTTATGGATGAGGCAAAGGGCGGAAACCACCTGGTGACCGTGGATCTGGAGGCCCAGACCCTCGTCTCTCCGTCGGGCCAGATCTTCGCCTTCGAGATCGACCCGCAGCGCAAAGAAAAGATGCTGAAGGGCCTGGACGCCATCGGCGAGACCTTGCAGGCTGCGCCCGACATCGACCTCTACGAAATGAAACAGGCGCTAGCGAAACCCTGGCTGGAAGACGCCTGAAAACATGACCCTGATCATCGCGGGAACCGTCCGCGTGCCGCCGGAAAACTTCGCCGGCCTCAAGCCCCACATGCTGGCCATGCTAAGTGCTAGCCGAGCGGAAGATGGCTGCTTCGAGTACTCCTATGGCGAGGATATCGCCGAGCCTGGATTAATTCGGGTCTACGAGGCCTGGCGCGATCAGGCAGCGCTCGACGCCCACTTCAAGAGCGCCCACATGGCGGCTTGGCGCGCCGCCTGGCCGAGCTTCGGGGTTTTCGACCGCAGGCTCTTCGCCTACGAGTCCGCCTCGGAACGTCCGCTCTAATATCAAGGCCACGATCATGACCGACCTGCTGCTCCTGCCCGGCGACGGGATCGGGCCCGAAGTGACCGCCCAGGTGCGCCGTGTCGCGGCCAAGATCGCGCCAGCTCTGACGATCGATGAGCGCCCATTTGGTGGGACGAGCTTCGACCAGCTCGGCTCCCCGCTGACCGACGAGACCCTTGCCGCCGCCAAGGCTGCCAAGGCTGTGTTGATGGGCGCGGTCGGCGGGCCGAAATGGAAGGATGCGCCGCGCGATAAGCGTCCGGAAGCGGGCCTGCTCGGCTTGCGCACCGGCATGGGGGTATTCGCGAATTTGCGCCCTGCGATCTGTTTCGGGCCTTTAGCCAACGCGTCTAGCCTGAAACGCGAACTGGTCGAAGGCCTCGACTTCATGATCGTCCGGGAACTGACCGGCGGTGTCTATTTCGGACAGCCGCGGGGAATCGAGGATCTGCCGGGCGGTGGCCACCGCGGTGTCGACACCCAGGTCTATACGACCTTCGAAATCGAGCGCATCGCGCGCGTCGCCTTTGAATTGGCTCGCGGGCGCCGCAACAAAGTCTCCAGCGCCGAGAAATCCAACGTCATGGAGACCGGCCTTTTGTGGCGCCAGGTGGTCACTGACTTGCATGCCAGGGAATATGCCGACGTCGAGCTGGAGCACATTTTGGCCGACAACGCGGCCATGCAGATCGTCAAGAACCCCAAGCAGTTCGATGTCATGGTCACCGACAACCTGTTTGGCGACATCCTGTCTGACGCCGCCGCCCAGCTCACTGGCTCGCTCGGGATGCTACCGTCAGCGGCTTTGGGCGCGCCTGGAACGCCCGGCCTCTACGAGCCGATCCACGGCTCGGCGCCGGACATTGCCGGCAAGGGCATAGCCAATCCTCTGGCCGCGATCTTGTCGTTCGAGATGGCGCTGCGCTGGTCGCTTGAGCGTCCGGATCTGGCCGACACGCTGTTTGCGGCGGTTAATCGCGCGCTAGAGGGCGGCGCGCGCACACCCGATCTCGGCGGCGCCATGACCACCGTCCAGATGGCCGATGCCGTGTTGTCTCAGCTTTAGAGCTTCAACCGCCAGGTTTCGCCGGTCTCTTCCTGGCCGAAGTCATCGTGCGTCCAGGTCTCTTCGAGCTGGAAGCCGGTGGCGGCGTAGATCCGACGCGCGGCGAGCAACACTGCGTGGGTCCAGAGTACGATTTCGCGATAGCCGGCGGCACGCGCAAACACGATGCATTCGTCGACCAGCCGCCGGCCGAGCCCATTTCCACGCGCTGCCGGCTCCAGCATTAAGAGCCGCAGGCGCGCCGCCGCGTCGTTCTCCTTGACGAGGAAGACGCTGCCCAGCCGTTCGCCGCCGCGTTCGGCGATCCAGCAGTGCTCCCGCTCGGCATCGAAGTTATCGAGGAAGTCGGCACAGATCCGCGCGGTCAGGCTCTCGATGCCGGCGCCCCAGTCATACTCGCGCCCATAGAGCATCGCGTGGCGTTCGGTGACCCAGCCCATGTCGCCAGGCTGGTGATGGCGAAGCATGATCGGCGGCCGCTGTGCCTCTTGCCGGCTCATCAAGGCCTCCACAGTCTTCACCGAAGTCACCAGCCGCGCGCGCTCCTCGGCGGTGAAGCCCTCGATCAAGTTTTCCACGAGGGCGGAAGAGCGGCTGTTGAAGCTCACGAACATATCGACGCCCTGCGGCGTCAACCGCAGTCGGATACTGCGCCCGTCTGTGTCGGAGCGCGTGCGCCCCACGAGGCCGTCGCGCTCCAGCCGACCGACGATCCGGCTGAGGTAACCGGCGTCGAGGCCGGTGGTTTCGCTGATGGTCTTGGGGGTCAAACCCTCGCCGATGGCAATCTCGTAGAGCACCCGACCCTCGGCGACCGTGTAGGGCGTGCCGAGATAGTCCTTTTCCAGCACCCCGATGGCACGAGTGTAGAAACGGTTGAAGTGACGCACAGCGTCGACAGCGACGGGATCGGCGACCTCGACGGGCATGGCGTTCTCCTGAACGTCAGGAGAGACAATTTAGTTGACGGAGTCAAATACTTTGGCGTTGAGCGCGGCTCGAGCTGCTTCAATCGTCCGGACCACATCGGCCTCGCTCGTGCGCCAGTTGCAGAGGCTCACGCGCATACAGCGCCGGCCGCGCCAGGTGACGCCGCCAAAGTAGGCTTCACCGCCTAGGTTGAGCCGCGTGATCACCTCGTCGGTGCGTCTGTCATGGTCAGCGTCCGAGGCGTCCGGGCCTGGGGCGAGGAATCGGACCAGGCCCTGGTTCAGCTCCGCTGCTGCCACCAGCTCGGCGCCCGGCAAGGCTCCGATGCCGGCGGCCACCGCCTGGGCGTGGCGGCAGGTGCGATCGACGAGATCAGCCAAACCTTTGCGACCCAACTCGCGCAGCGCAGCATAGATCGCGAACCCTCGCGCGCGTCGTGAGAACTCCGGGTTCCAGTCGATCTGGTCCCGGGCCGCGCCCGCCGGGAGGTAACTGGTCGACAGCGTCATGGCTGCGCGATGAGCCTCGGCATCGCGCACGAAGGCGAGGCCGGAGTCGTAGGGCACGTTCAGATATTTGTGGGCGTCGGTCGTCCAGGAGTCGCAAAGCTCTAGTCCGCGCACAAGCTCGCGGTGGCGGGGGCTGGCCTTGGCCCAGAGGCCGAAGGCGCCATCTACGTGGGTCCAGGCCCCCGCTGCGCGCGACATAGGGGCAAGAATTTCAAAATCGTCGAACGTCGCGCAGTTTAGCTCGCCCGCCTGAAGCACCACAATGGCTGGGTTGGCAGAGGCGGCGAGTTCGGTTCGCAGGGTCTCGGGCGCGACCCGACCGTAGGCGTCAACCGGCAAGGCCTCGATCGCGTCCGATCCAATCCCGAGGAAGCGTACCGCCCGATCGACAGAGCCATGTCGGTCAGCGTTGGCGAGGATCCGGATCGGCGGCGCGCCGGCAAGACCCTTGCGCTCGACGTCCCAACCACGATCGCGCAGCAGGGCGTGCAGAGCGGCGGCCAAGCATGTCACATGCGCCATTTGGGTCCCAGTGACGAAGCCGACACTGGTCTCGGCCGGGAAGTCGAAAATCTCCAGCAACCATTCAGCGGCGACTTCCTCGACGACGGACGCCGCGGGGCCGCAGGCGTGGATGCCGGCATTCTGATCCCAAACGGTGGTTAGCCAGTCTGCCGCCATAGCCGCGGGCAAGCCGCCACCAATTACCCAACCGAAAAACCGCCCGTTCTGGGAACCCAAGATGCCGCCGGCCGTGTCGGCCACGAGGTCGTCAATGACCTGGACTGCCGCAACGCCGTGGTCTGTCAGTGGCCGGCCGAGGCGCGCCCGCAGCTCCGCGACCGATGCCGTCGTGGCCACCGAGCGGACATCCAGTCTATCCAACCAGGCGTAGGCGTGCTCGGCGGCGCGGGTCAGGGCGATGCGTTCAGGTGACTCGGTCGGCATGGACGTCCTCCAGGCCGGCGGACATGGCTTCCGCACCACGGTGTGTCAACCGCGCGAACCGCGGTATTCGGCTGTTGGACTGGTTGCCAAGCACCGCAAGGCATGGTCCCTCAGGATGCGCAGCCCAGACCTTGCGGGAGGATGAGATGGCCTACTGGCTGGTGAAATCGGAGCCCAATAAGTACGCGTTCTCCGATCTGCAGCGCGACGGCAAGA
>JAYUBY010000279.1:0-3074 GCA_043740635.1 Alphaproteobacteria bacterium | reverse complement strand
CTTTGCGCTTGGCGCTGCGATTGTCGGGTCAGCGCAGCAGGCGCAACACGCGCGAACAGCCAACGCGAGCTGGGACGATTACTGCGCCAGAAAGTACCGAAGCTACGATCGACGCAGCCGCACCTATTTCGGGAACGATGGCCTGCGTCACTACTGCCAATAGGATTCTTGAACCACCAGCAAACCGGCCTCGATCCGGCGAAGCGATCGAAGTGAAGGAGAGGCCTGCATTGTGGGCGGGCGCTCGGATGGACATCGCTCTATGAACCTCCGCACGCTCGACCAGGCCGGTGAGTTGTCGGCCAAACGGGCGCTGGTACGCGTGGACTTCAACGTGCCGATGCGGGACGGACGCATCACCGACGCCACCCGTCTCAAGGCCGCGCTTCCGACCCTTCGCTTCATCTGCGAGCGCGGGGGACGGGCGGTGTTGCTCTCCCACTTCGGTCGGCCGCAGGGTAAGCGGGTCCCGACAATGAGCCTTCGCCAGATCGTCGCGCCGTTGTCGGAGCTCCTTGGACTTCCCGTCGCGTTCGCCGACGATTGCGTCGGTCCCGCTGCAAAGACCGTGGTCGACAGCTTGGAACCCGGCGGCGTGGCCTTGCTGGAGAATGTGCGCTTCCACGCTGGTGAAGAGGCCAACGATTTCGCGTTCGCGCGCGAGTTGGCGGTAAATGGCGACCTCTATGTCAACGACGCCTTTTCGGCAGCGCACCGAGCCCATGCCTCTACCGAGACGATCGCCCATCTGCTCCCGGCCTTTGCGGGCCTGGCGATGCAGCGCGAGCTCGACCAGCTGGAGCGCGTGCTGGGGAAGCCCCACCGTCCCGTCATGGGGATCGTCGGCGGATCCAAGGTCTCCAGCAAACTCGATCTGCTGAAGAACCTGGTGATCAAGCTCGACAGGCTCGCCATCGGAGGCGGCCTGGCCAACACATTCCTCTTCGCCAGAGGTTGGAAAGTGGGCGCCAGCGACTGCGAGAAGACCTTGGCCGCGGCTGCGCGGGAGATCGAACACACCGCCCGGGAGCACCACTGCGAACTTCTGCTCCCAACTGACGTCGTCGTGGCCGCGACCCTGCAGCCGGGCGCACCGTCATTCGTTCGTCGCCGCGGTGAGGTGCACGACGACGAGCGCATCCTGGACGCCGGTCCCGAGACGCTGGCGGGGCTGCGTCGCGCTATCGAAGGAGCCGGAACGTTGATCTGGAACGGACCACTCGGTGTCTTCGAAAGTCCCCCATTTGACCGCGCCACCGTTGAGACGGCCAAAGCCGCGGCGGCGCTGGCGCGACAGGGCAGGCTGGTTGCCGTGGCGGGCGGAGGAGACACCGTGGCGGCGCTCAATGCCTCTGGTGTGGCGGCCGATTTCACGTTCGTCTCGGCCGCCGGTGGCGCGTTCCTGGAGTGGATGGCAGGCAAGACCCTTCCGGGTGTCGCCGCGCTGGAGGCGCCGTCGCCTTGAGTGAGACGTCCCTCAAGGGCGGTTCGAAAATGTGGTGGGTCGCCGTTTTCCGCGCCGCGCAGAACGTCCTGGAGAGGCCCGGCGTGATCGCTTCGCTGGAGCCTGCGCGGCAGCGGGCGGGCGCTATTGATCTGCGTCAAGGTTCCCGGGGATAGCCCACGGCAACCTCCACCTTACGTGATGATCCTGGGTCCCAAGCCTTGGCGCGGCAGGATGCTACGCGTGCGGTAGCGCTTCTGGCCACATATCTAAGGAACCGGGATGAGGTCGGGGCCATCGATCACCGCGAGTGTCGCCGCCGGCAGTCGGGCTGTTTCCAGGATTCTTCGATAACCGGCCCGTTCGTCGCTACCGCCGCCACTCTTGAGAACATGTCGGGAGCGCCAGCTCGACCGAGGAAATGGGAGTGGGTCGCCGGCCCAAGACGATGGACAATTCTCGATCGGGATCAACGGCGCCGGCGACCGTGGGCTTTCTGCGCGATGGCGGCGAGATGGGCGTACTGATCCGCGCATTCGACTGGGCGAACTCACCGCTTGGCGCCCCTGAGGCGTGGTCCGCGAGCCTGAAGGCTGTCGTCCGGCTCATGATGAGTTCGCATCATCCGATGGTTACCTTGGCGGGGCCAGAGCTGATCATGCTCTACAACGATCCTTTCCGGGATACGCCCGGGGCGCAGAACCATCCGGCGACCCTGGGGACCCAAGCCCGCGACTATTGGGCCGGGATATGGGATGTCATCGGTCCGCAGATCGATCTTGTGGCGCGCGGGGAGGGGTCTTCCTGGTCCGAAGAGCAACCGGTGTCAGTCATCCGCGACGGCGTTCTCCAGCAGAGTTGGTGGACCTACGAGCACAATCCGATCGATGAGGGCGAGGGTGTGGCAGGCGTGCTTTGCATCTGCAGGGACATGACAGGCCAACGCCTCGCCCGGGAAGCGCTCATCCTGGCGAATACCAAGTTGACCGTGGACGCGGCCGAACAGGTTGAGGTCGATGAACGCCAGGCGCTGATCGCCACTGAAATGGTCCATCGGGTGAAAAACATCCTGGCGACGGTGCAAGCGCTCGCGATGTTGACGGGCCGGAACGCCAAGACCGTCGCCGAGTTCAAGGCGACGCTGGCCAATCGAATCCAATCGATGGCGAAGACACAGGATCTCTTGCTCAACGGCAGGGCGGACAGGGTCGAGGTTCGCGAAATCCTGGAGGCCGAACTAGGGCCCTACTTGGGGTCGTTCAACCAAGTCGAATTTTCGTGCGAGTCGATGACAATCGCTGCGCGATCTGCTGTGAGCCTCGGCCTGTTGGTGCACGAACTTCTGACCAACGCTGCAAAATACGGGGCGCTTTCAACCCCAGGCGGTCATCTGACCGTGCGCGGCGTGCGCACGCAGGAGGGCGCGATCCTGGATTGGCGCGAGACCACGGAAACCGCTGTGGTCCCAAGCGGTGAAAGTGGCTTCGGAACGCTCCTGATCGAGCGTTTGGCGCGTAGCCTCGGAGGGCGCGCCGAACTTGAACTATTGGCGACCGGCTTACGAGCCAAGATCACTTACACGCCCGATGTATGAGTGCGACACCGACCCGATAAGATGGTGTGGGCGCTG
>JAYUBY010000278.1:0-4341 GCA_043740635.1 Alphaproteobacteria bacterium | reverse complement strand
AGCCAGGAAGACTTCCCCTACACGATCCGCCTGGTCTCTGAGATCTTCGAGTCCAACGGTTCGTCCTCCATGGCCTCGGTCTGCGGTTCCTCGTTGGCCCTGATGGACGCTGGCGTGCCCCTGAAGAAGCCGGTCTCCGGCATCGCCATGGGCCTGATCCTTGAAAGCGACGGCTTCGCCGTTCTGTCTGACATCCTGGGCGACGAAGATCACCTGGGCGACATGGACTTCAAGGTCGCCGGCACCGCCGACGGCATCACCTCGCTGCAGATGGACATCAAGATCGCCGGCATCACCGAAGCGATCATGAAGCAGGCGCTCGCCCAGGCTAAGGGCGGCCGCGAGCACATCCTCGGCGAAATGAACAAGGCCATGGAAGCGCCCCGCCATGAGCTCGGCGAGTACGCTCCGAAGATCGAGACCATCAAGATCCCAGTGGACAAGATCCGCGAAGTGATCGGTTCGGGCGGCAAGGTGATCCGCGAAATCACCGCCGGAACCGGCGCCAAGATCGACATCGGCGAAGACGGCACGATCAAGATCGCGGCCGCCGAGCAGTCGAAGATCGACGCGGCCAAGGATTGGATCAAGTCGATCGCGTCCGAGCCGGAAGTTGGCCAAATCTACACCGGCAAGGTCGTGAAGGTCGTCGACTTCGGCGCCTTCGTGAACTTCTTCGGCGCCAAGGATGGCCTGGTGCACGTCAGCCAGATCGCCAACGAGCGCGTGAATAAGGTCTCCGACGTCCTGACCGAAGGCCAAGCCGTGAAGGTGAAGCTCCTTGGCTTCGACGATCGCGGCAAGACCCGGCTTTCGATGAAGGTCGTGGACCAGGAAACCGGCGAGGACCTGACGTCCAAGCAAGACCAGCCGGAAACCGCTGACGCTTAAGCGTCGCGCTTTCCCCTGAAATGATTAGGGCGGCTGCAGTGATGCAGCCGCCCTTCTTGTATGCGTCAGGCGTCAGCCAAGGCCTTCACTCCGTAGCGGGGAGCTGGGTGAGCGTTGGAGAGGTTGGGCGCCATCGCAAGGCGGGCGGCCTGGAAGGCACTCCACTGAGCAGGGTCCAGCAGCGAGGGGATTGTAACCAGCTCGCCCTTGTCGAGACCGGCCAGGGCCGCGTCGACCAGCTCATCGACGTCCATGGTTCGGTTGGGATCGAGGTCTTCCACCTTGCGGCCCGATCGTTCACAGATCTCGATGCGCGCGGCGCCCAGCAGAACGGCCTGCATGGTGACGCCTGCGCCGCCGATTTCTTCGTTCTTCGCCTGGGTCAGATAGAGGACGAAGGTCTTGGCCGCACCGTAGACCACACTACGGTACTCGGGCAGCAGGCCAACGACCGAGCCGATATTGATGATGGTTCCTCGCCCACGCTTGACGAAGACTGCTCCCGCCGCGTTGGCCAATCGGGTTACGGCGACGACGTTCAGATCGATCAGGCCTTCGAGAGCGTCAGGATCGCTCTCCACGAACGTCCCGAAACTGGCGGCGCCTGCGTTGTTCACGAGAAGGGTGATGGCTTCATCGGACCGCAGCCGGCTTTCCAGGCTAGCCAGGGGCGCCTTGTCGGTGAGGTCGGTCTTAAGCACCTCGATCTTGACCCCAGTTTCGCCGCGCAGACGAGCCGCCAAGGTCTCGAAACGGCCCTCATCGCGGGCGGCCAGCAGCAGGTCATAGCCGCGTCGGCCAGGCGGTCCGCGTAGGTCGCGCCGATGCCGGCCGACGCTCCCGTAATCAGGGCCACGCCCCTCGTTGTGCTGCTCATGTCGAAATCTCCAACGGGCGGCCTGATCGTCGCCGTGGCGCTTAGCTGGGATGTCAGTTGCAAATTGCAAGTGACTCGCTACATATCTTCCATGTCCCGTTCGAATCTTTGCGAAAACGTCTGCCCTGTGGCCCGCACGGTCGCGCGAGTCGGCGACGCCTGGAGCTTGATGGTCCTTCGCGACGCCTTTCTGGGGCGGACACGGTTCGACGAATTCCGAACCAGCCTGGGCGTCGCGCCTAACATCCTCACAGACCGGCTGGGCAAGCTGGTGGAAGCAGGCTTGCTAGAACGCCGGCGCTATAGCGAACACCCGCCACGCGACGACTATGTGCTGACTGAGATGGGCCGCGACTTCCAGCCGGTGGTGGCAGCGCTGAAGGCCTTCGGTGACCGCCGACTTCCGCACGTGGCGGCGGGTGCCTAACGCGCCTTGCGGGCTGCGTAGCGGGCGTCGCGCTTGGACTGCGCTTCTGCCTTGGTGAGTTGCTTGCGCTCCTTGCGCGCCCCCCGCTTCTCGGCGAGCAAGGCTTCCTCGTCAGCAACGATCGCCGCGGCCGCGGCCGCAACCTTGTGGGCCGCCGCGGCGCGGGCGGCTTCTTTCTCATTGGCGCGCGACTGGCGAACCGCCTTCAGCTTGGCCTCCCGCAGTTCTGCGCGGCTCACTGATGGCGGCGCGGTCACCGTGGGCTTAGGCTTGAGTTTCGCCAGCAGAGCGGCCTTAGCCTCCGCCGCCGCAGACAGGCGGTCGGTCAGGCCTGAGCCCTTCAGATCTCTCATGGATGGCTTTCAGGGGGAGCGTCCGCGGTTGTGCAGCGCACCCACCTTACAGCAAAGAGACGGAAAAGGCCCGCAAACCCTTTAGGCTAGCCCCGGAGCTTCCGCAGCAGCACATCCACGTCACGGGCAATCGCCGCGTCTTCGGCCTTCAGGGCCTCAATACGGCGAACCCCGTGAAGGACCGTAGTGTGGTCGCGACCGCCGAAGCGCCGGCCGATGTCGGGCAGCGAGCGGGTCGTGATCTGTTTGGCGAGCCACATGGCCACCTGCCTGGGCCTAGCCACCGCACGCGCGCGCCGCTCGGAGATCAGGTCGGCCTGGGTCAGACTGTAGTGCTCGGCCACTGCCTTCTGGATCTGGTCCACCGTCACCTTGCGCTCGGTGCACGACAGGTGCGGGCGAAGGATCGTCTGCGCCTCGTCCAGCGTCAGTCGCGCCACATCGCCGCCGACGCGCGCCACCAGAGTGTTCAGCGCGCCTTCTAACTCGCGAACGCTGTCGGTGAAGCGGTCGGCCAGGAACTGCATGACCTCGGGCTTGGCAGACGGAAGGAAATGACCTTGCTGGGCCAGGGTCTGCAGCTTGCGCTCAAGGATACCCAGGCGAAGCTGCCGATCTGCCGGCTCGATGCCGCAGACGAGGCCCGCCTGGAGGTGAGAGCGAAGACGCGGCTCCATCTCCGAGATTTCGGTGGGCGGACGGTCAGACGTCATCACCACTCGGCGACCATCCTCGACCAGGGCGAGCAGGGTGTGGAACAGCTCTTCCTGGGTCGTTGGCTTGCCCGCGACAAAATGCACGTCGTCGATAAGCAGCAGGTCGGCGTTGCGCAACTCGTCCTTGAACGCCGCAGTTTGCTTGTCCTGCAACGCCTTGACGAAGGTCGACGTGAACTTCTCGGCGGTCAGATAGACAACCCGCTTGGTGGGCTCGTGGCGCATGGCCTCCCAGGCCACCGCGTTCAGAAGGTGGGTTTTTCCGAAGCCGTAGGGCCCGTGGAACACAACCGGATTGAAGTGGCCGTCGGACCAGGTCGCCACACGCCGGGCGACGGCGAAGGCGAATTCGTTGGAGGGACCCGCAACGAAGCTTTCGAACGAGAAGCGATCCTGCAAGCCCAGCAGCCGTCCCTGCCGCGTAGCGGCGGGCGCCGTCTCAGCCTCAACTTCAAAGACGTCCGAAATTTCAAGCGGCGGAACGACAGGCACCGTGGCCGATGGTGCGCCGGCACCGCTTTCGGAGTCAAACTCCAGGCGTGATTTAAGATCGAGCCGGCGACCCAACGGGTCATTTTGCGCCCAAAGCTCGCCAATGCGGCGCCATGCATGACGGGCGATCCAGTCGCGCGCCACCCCCGTGGCGGCCACCAGACACACTTCATCCCCGGTTTCGCGCAGCGCTGCTTGGCCCAGCCAGGAGCCGAACGTAGCTTCGCCCAGTTCGCGTCTCAAGGCCACACAGGTCTTCGTCCACACGACTACGGCCGGCGCATTCGCCATAGCTCCCGCAACCCCCCCGCTCATCATCGTCACCAACCCCATTATGCCGACGGCGCGATCACGCCCCACGCACAGACCGCACCAATTTCCCAACAAACACAGGCTCTTATCCGGCGAACACTTGTGCTTCGCCGACACCCCGTTTCAACCCGGGATCAAATCTAAGACGCCTGTAAGAAGCCAGACACTAATGGGGGGCCGGGGCCGGTCAACGGTGATTCTTAGACGCTCAAGACGATATTTTCGTTGACTCGCGCTTACCCCTTTTGGGGCCTAGGAAAACGCCGATCAGCG
>JAYUBY010000277.1:0-3862 GCA_043740635.1 Alphaproteobacteria bacterium | reverse complement strand
GCGAGCTGAGACCGTGCTTCCTGCACAGATCCGCCACCGGCACGCCGGTCTCCTGCTCGCGCAAGATCGCGATGATCTGCTCTTCCGTGAACCTTGATCGTTTCATTCGTCCGTCCCTTCCTTGGGGCGGACTCTAGTTATTCCTGGCGGAGTTTCAGGGGGTCACGTCAGGGCGTCAATCTCAAACGCCAGGATCCTGATCCAGCCATCCACGCCACTCACCATCCGGCCCGTGGTGGCCAGAAGAAGGCTGCACCCTGAGGACTCGTGCTGAGGTCTACCCGCGATTGACTGCTGTCAAATGAACGGTTCTTAACGAACGCGAGGCGCCAGCTTACCCTTCGACAGAACATCTTCACCACGAAGGTGCACACGGAATTCACCTAAGTCGGTAATGATCGCTAGTCTCGACCCGCAGCACGTCACGCGTGCCACGGTGCGACAGTGACCTGATAGGAGGTTTCCTTGTCGATCTTTATCGCCCGTTTCTGCCGCGACGACTCCGGCGCAACGGCCATTGAGTACGGCCTCATCTCCGCGCTGATTGTCGTCGTGATCGTTTCCGCGATCGGCGCGCTTGGCCTGAAGTTGTCGAGCACCTTCGGGAATGTGGCGAGCTCGATTCCCTAGTCGGCCGGGCGAAGCGCGAGTTCGCCGAGCCGCTAATTCGCAGCGACCGGGTGCGGGACGGTTCCATCCCAGGACCAGGCCGTGATCTTCCAGCCATCCTTCCCGGACTTCAGTGAGAAGGTCATGGTCGCCGACTCCGTCATGTCCGCGCCGTTCTGCTTAAAGGTGTAGACAGCCTTTAAGACCGCATAACCGGTGTCGCCATCGATCACAGCGCGCTGCGTCTTGCCGAGCGTGACTTTCTCCTCGCTGACCCCGTTCTTCTTGTCATCGGTGGCGAGATCAGCGGCCCAGGTTTCGAACGCCTTCGGCCCGCGCCAGAAATGCGGTGGGACCTCGTCGATAATGCTGACGTCGGCGGCGTGCGCTGCGGCCGCTTTCGCTGCGTCGCCCGCATCGAAGCTATCGATGAACTGATGGATCGGCGCCAGAAGCTTGGCGGAAGCCGGCGCACCGATCGCCGATGTCGAAATCGCCAGCCCGGCGATTGTCGCAAGAACCAGATACTTCATGAATTCCTCCCGCTTTCGGCGGAACTGGATCAAACATCGCGTTCGGTGACAACCGAAAGATCACCGTTATCCAATATTGGTCTAGCGGAATGGCGGTTCGTCGAAACTCCGCAGCTTGCGCGAATGGAGGCGCGGGCCTTCTTGGCGCAACAGGTCCATGGTCGCGATGCCGATCTGCAGGTGCTGACCGATGGCGCGGTCATAGAAGGCATTGGCTTGGCCTGGCAGCTTGATCTCCCCGTGCAGTGGCTTGTCCGATACACATAGCAGGGTCCCATACGGAACGCGGAAGCGGTAACCCTGGGTGGCGATCGTGGCGCTTTCCATGTCGATGGCGACGGCTCGGCTCTGGTTGAACCTGAGCGCGCTTGAGGAATAGCGGAGCTCCCAGTTACGGTCGTCGGTCGTCACCACCGTGCCAGTGCGCAGGCGCCGTTTGAGAATCTCACCCGTCTCTCCGGTGACGATCTCGGCGGCGCGGTTCAGTGCGACCTGCACCTCCGCGATCGGTGGGATCGGGATCTCCGTTGGCAGCGCCTCATCCAGCACGTGATCGTCCCGCAGATAGGCATGCGCCAGGACGTAATCGCCGATGGTCTGGCTGCCGCGCAGCCCCCCACAGTGGCCGATCATCAGCCACGCCTGAGGGCGCAGCACCGCCAAGTGGTCGCATATCGTTTTGGCGTTGGAGGGCCCCACGCCAATGTTAACCAGAGTGATCCCCGCCCGGCCTTCGGCCATCAAGTGATAGGCAGGCATCTGATGCTTGCGCCAAGGCGCGGCGTTCACCACCGCCTCCGGATCGACCGTGTTGGCATCGACCATCACATTCCCCGCCGCCGACAGTGCCGTGTACGGACTGCTCTGGTCCGTGATCTGCTCGCAGCCCCAACGAACGAACTCATCGACGTAGCGGATGTAGTTGGTGAAGAGGATGTACTGCTGGACATGGTCGGCGGGTGCGCCGGTGTAGTGCGTCAAGCGAGCCAATGAGAAGTCGGTCCTGAGCCCGTCGAAGAGCGCCATCGGACGCGGATGATCTGCATGCTGCGCCCATGACCCATCGGCGATCTCGTCCCCGATGAAGGCCAGCTCCGTCGTCGGGAAATGTCGCGCGATCTCCGCCGAGCCGATGTCGGCCAGAGCAGCGTCGGCCTGCCCATCCAGCACATAGGGGAACGGCATCTCCTGGTTGGAGCGGCCAACCTCAATCTCCACCTTGAAATCCTGCATCAGCAGACTGAGCTGCTCGATCAGGTAGTCGCGGAACAACGCCGGCTTGGTCACCGTGATCGCATAGTGGCCAGGAGCGCCGATCCGGGCATAGGCGCGGCCAATTCGCGGGAAAGGCTCACCCGTCGGCCAATGCAGCCTGAGTTCAGGATAGACGAAGGTGCCGGCGGCGCGCACGGATGGGTCAGGCGGCGGCCCTCCTGCGAGGAATTCCTTGAGCGCGCCTCTGAGGGCTTCTACCGTCTTGCGATATTCGTGTTCTAGCCGGTCCACGATGCCGGCTGCGTCTGTCTTTGATGTCATCGCGTCCTTATAGCCGCCACCAGCCAAGGTTGGCGAGCTTAGGGCGCAAACCGCCGCATTCGCGCGCATATCGGCCGGAAGTTTCGGCTTGCGCGGGATAGGATGGACGAGGCTTCGCTTCCCAGCGACAAAGGCTCCCGCTGAAGCCTCGCCGGGACCTCCATGAACCGCCTTTTTACGATCCTCATCGTCTCAGCCATGGTGCTAGGCGTCGCCGTCGGCTGGGCGATCCACCAGTACGCCGGCCCCGATCAAGCCAAGGCTATCGCCACCAACCTGTCGATCATCACCGACGTCTTCCTGCGCCTGATCAAGATGATCATTGCGCCGCTGGTATTTACAACCCTGGTGGCTGGCATCGCTCATATGGAGGATGCTGCTACCGTCGGGCGGGTGGGAGCTAAGACACTCGGCTGGTTCATTTCCGCCTCGCTGGTTTCGCTGACAATCGGCCTGATCATGGTCCACATCCTGCAGCCGGGCGCGGGAATGCACCTGGCAATCCCCGACGCCGGCAAGGCCGTCTCGGCAGTCGACATGACGAAGTTCAACCTGAAGGATTTCGTCAGCCACATCTTCCCAAAGTCCATCGTCGAGGCGATGGCCAACAATGAGATTCTGCAGATTGTGGTCTTCTCGGTGTTCTTCGGCACCGCCGTCTCGGCGATGGAAGACCGGGCGCCGGCCGTGCTGGCTGTGGTCGAGCAGGTCTCGACGATCATGCTGAAAGTGACCAGCTATGTGATGAAGACCGCGCCGCTCGCGATCTTCGCGGCGCTGGCGGCAACGGTCGCGACCCAGGGCATCGGCGTGCTCGCCACCTACGCCAAGTTTGTCGGCGGCTTCTATTTGTCCCTTGCCCTGCTCTGGACGCTGCTGATCGCAGCGGTGGTGCTAGTCGTGGGGCCCCGTGCGCTTAAGCTGATTATGGCCGTGCGCAGCCCAGCCTTGCTAGCATTTTCCACCGCCTCGTCGGAGGCCGCCTATCCCGGAACACTCCATGCCCTTGAACAGTGGGGCGTATCCAAGAGGGTAGCGAGCTTCGTCCTGCCGTTGGGCTACTCGTTCAACCTCGACGGCACCATGATGTACTGCACCTTTGCGACTCTCTTCGTGGCCCAAGCTTATGGGATCGAGCTGTCGATTTCCCAGCAGATCACCATGCTGCTGCTCTTGATGATCAC
>JAYUBY010000276.1:0-5263 GCA_043740635.1 Alphaproteobacteria bacterium | reverse complement strand
AGCCATGCAAGCTGGCCTCCATCCAGCTCACATCTTGAATCACGATCCGGCCCCAACCGGAATCATCGATTCAACCAAGGCCAAACAGGCTCTAGTCGTCCGTTCGCGATTCATCGCCGACTACCGCGAGGGAATCTTAAAGCAGGGTGCTGAATTCTTGCACGCCAAGGCCGCGGGCCTAGTCGACGACGAACACGTCGTGGGCGAGATCGGCCAGGTGCTCGCAGGCGACCTGCCCGGCAGACAGACGGCGGACCAGATCACCGTATACAAATCCATCGGCCACATCGTGCAGGACCTAGCTAGTGTCCAGGCCCTGCTGGCGATCCCGCCACACGCTGGCTAGGGCCGCGCGGCCGTCAATACGCGCAAGAAGTTGCCCCCCATCACCTTGGCGACCTCGGCTTCGACCATGCCGTGCGCGAGCAGAGCAGCGGGGATCAGCGGCCAATCGGCGTAGTCGCTGAAGACCGGCATGAAGTTGGCGTCCATGTCGGTGCCGATGGCGACATGGTCGATCCCGACCGCGTCGGCCAGGCGCAGGATCGACTCGATCCAATCGGCGACAGTTGTCTGGCCAATGCCCGATGGGACTGACCCGACAATTCCGCCGTGTGTCGTGACCAGCTTCGCGTGCTCGACACTGATAAGCCGCGGGTGGTCGATATCAGGGCGCTTGAGGTTGGTGTGAGAGATCATCATCGGCCGGGTCGAGATCTCGACCGCACCGCGCGTCACGCCCAGCGATGCGTGCGCAAGGTCGATGATGACGCCAGTCTTGTTCAGTTCACGGACGATATCGTGGCCAAGCGGCGTCAGGCCGGGGAACCGCGGCGTCTCAGTCTGCGGGTCCCCGATCTGGTTGGGGTGGTAGTGTACGATCGTCACCGAGCGCACCCCGTCGGCGTAGGCCGCATGGATGCGCTCCAGCCTGTCTTCGATGAAATCGCCACCCTCGACGGCGAAGACAGCTGCGGTGCGCCGGCCGGTCAGGGCATGGGTGATGTCGCGCCTATTCAAGCCCGGAGCCGCGTCGCCTCGAGCAACCATGGCCTTCAGCACCGCGATCTGCCGCTGGTACTCCGCCCAGGCTTCGCCGGGATCGAATTCACGTTCGGCTATCAGGCCGCCGGTCTTCGAGGGACCCAGCAGCACCGCGTCAGAAACACAGTTGAAGAGCGCCGCGGTAACGTGGCCCACGCCCATATCTGTCAGCACCTTGGCTTCGAACGGCGCGCCCATGGCTCGTGTCGTTGCGTTCTGCTTCGTGATGTCGCGCAAGAAAAACCGGCCCGGGTGAGCGTGTACGTCCACGGAGGGATGCTTCAGGACGAAGGCCGCGCCGGAGGCAATCTGCGCCTCGGTTAGCTTCAGGCCCGTGCCGCCGCCTTGCGGATCGAAAATCTGCTTCTGCGCCCAGGCCCGCGCCGCACCGGCGCTGAGACCGGCTCCCAGCGCCGCCAGGGCGCTGCGCCTGGTGAACCGGTTCAAGCGACCTGCTCGAGGACGCCGCGAACGATGGCGAACAACTCCTCGATCTGCGCCTCCGTGATGATCAGGGGCGGCGAGAAGGCGAGGGTGTCGCCGGTGAACCGGACCATCGCGCCAGATTTCAATGCGCCCAGCATGGCCTCATAGCCTCGCTTGCCGGGCGCCTCGGGCCGTGGTGAGAGCTCGATGGCGGCCATCATGCCAAGGTTACGGATATCGATCACGTGCGGGCAGTCGCGAAGACCATGGACCGCGTCCTCCCAGACTTTCGCGAGCCCAGCGGCGCGGGTGAGTAGTCCCTCGCGACGGTAGATATCCAGCGTCGCCAAGGCCGCCGCGCAGGCCGCCGGGTGGCCGGAATAGGTGTAGCCATGGAAGAGCTCGATGGCGTTCTCCGGCCCCTGCATCATGGCGTCATGGATGTCGCGATGTGCGAAAACCGCGCCCATGGGAAAGGCGCCGTTGGTCAGGCCTTTGGCCGTCGTCATGATGTCGGGAGTGACGCCGAAATACTGGGCGGCGAACGGCGCACCAAGTCGTCCGAAACCGGTAATCACCTCGTCGAAGATCAGCAGGATGCCGTGCTTGGTGCAAAACTCCCGCAGTCGCTCCAGATAGCCCACCGGTGGCGGCAGGACGCCGGCCGAGCCCACCACCGGCTCGACGATCACCGCGGCGATGGTTTCGGCGCCATGAAGCGAAATCAGACGCTCCAGGTCATCGGCGCGCTCTGCGCCGTGCTGAGGCTGGCCCCTGGAGAAGGCGTTCCGTTCAAGGTCCAGCGTATGACCCAGGTGCTCGGCGCCCGGCAGCGTCAGGAAGGCGCGGCGGTTGTTGACCAGTCCGCCCACGGAGATCCCGCCGAAGCCGACCCCGTGATAGCCCTTCTCGCGCCCGATCAGCCGCGTTCGCTGCCCCTGGCCTTTGGCGCGATGGTAGGCGAGCGCAATCTTCAGCGCCGTATCGACCGACTCCGACCCGGAGTTGGTAAAGAAGATCCGGTCGAGTCCGGCCGGCGCCAACTTGGCCAACTTCGTCGCTAGGTCGAAGACCAGCGGATGGCTCATCTGGAACGAAGGCGCGTAGTCGAGCGTCAGCAATTGCTGGCTGACGGCCGCGGCGATCTCTTCGCGCCCATGACCGGCGTTGACGCACCACAGGCCCGCCGCGCCGTCGATCACCTCGCGCCCGTCCTCAGTGCGGTAGTGGACGCCTTTGGCCGAGACCAGCAGTCGTGGATCAGCCTTGAACTGCCGATTAGCTGTGAACGGCATCCAGAAGGCGTCGAGGTCCGGCCGGTTCAGGCGATCGGAGATGTCATTCATGGCGCTGCCCCGCTGGTGCTCGCCCTACGAAATCAGGTTCGCCTCAGCGCCGCCAGTCGATTGCGCGTATCGCAGCCTCAGAAAGGCTTGTCATAAGCTGCTGGCAGACCCGCCAGGTAGTTAAGCCTAGCCCAACTGCGACCGTGAGCTCCGCGGCCAGCTGGACCGCCCCTCGCCAGCTTAGAGCTCCAACGCGCTTCGGCGGCGTTCGCCTCCCTCCAACACTCTGCGACAGCGTCCTTCAGTAAGGAGGCGTGCTGGCCCGCCGTGGCGTCGATGCTGGCAATGAAGCCCCTCTCGAGGCTGTCGCGCTCGACCTGGAGGCTGCTCAGCTCCGCCTCGAAATCACGCAGCATCGACCGATGAAGTCGCTCGTGCCGCCACCACTGCGTCGCATCGTCGAAGTGGTCGGTTGGAGCCGGCCCCTGCGGCGGTAGGCCAGTCTCGAACAGCACGGGCTTGAAAAGGCTGGTGCAAGGCGCCGAGGTTGCGGTGACCCAGTGGACCGTTCGACCTGGCTGCAGCTCGCTGACCATCGAGGCGACAGACTGGCTGCGTCGCGCGCCCTCGGCCGCGTGCATGCAAATGGTTCGGCCTATGGTGTTGGCCGGGCTCCAATCGGGCTGGTCGCCGTGGTCGCGCAGGATCGCCATCATCGCCTGCGGTGTGAGGTTCGGAACCGAGCGATCCAGCAGCGCATTTCCTCGCGCGCAGCGACCACGTCCGAAGCTGACGCCGTCGCGTTCCTCGTCAAGCAGTTCGCCGCTGACATCGAATCGTCCGTCAGCGCTGGTCCAGCCTTGGCTTCGTGCATGGGCGGCAAGGTGGTCGCTGACCGCGTCGTAGGACCGCCCGATAGAATAGGCATTGGAGAGCGCGCGGTGGGACTCCACCCGCGCCAGCGCCCACCAGCGACCCGCCGTTTCGAGCACGAAGGCCTCGCGCACATCTGCGATGATGAAGCCATTGTTGTAGTAGAAGCGGCCAAGGTGTCCGCAGTCACCGCCCTGGCCGTAGCGCTCCAGTAGAGCAGTGATGACCGATACCGCCTCGGCCGCGGTCGTCGCGCGCTCCAGCCCCAGTCGCACGAGGTCCATGCCGGTGAGTGCACGCTTGCGCTGGGCGGATGTCTTGGCGTGAAGCGCCTCGTTGCCGATGACCACGCCGTACTCGTTGGCGCCCATCTCCGCGCCCCACATCCAAAACGGCCGGCTGAGTAGGCAGGCATGGGTCAATTCGGCGTCGGGGATGGTTAGGAACGTGAGCTTCAGGGGCCCGCCGCCGCGCCGCCTGGCCGAGATCTCCAGGACCTGGGCCTCATTGCGCTCCCGATCGCTATTCTTGGCGAAGAGGGTCGCGCCACGTGCCGTCGACGTCGGCAAGCCTACAAGGGTGTCACACACGGTGCGGACGTCTCAGTGCTGGCTGGGGACGGTGGCGCACTGGCGTTTGGCAAAATCGGCCGGGGGTTTCTTCTCGCCCTCCGGTACGTGGTGGCGGAACTTGAAACTGGCCAGGAGCGGGGTCTCAGTCTCGTCAAAGACGCTCTTCGGCATGACGTGTATGTCGGCCACGATGTCCACGTCGCCGGCCTCGCCGATCGTCGTCCCGAAGCCCCAGGCCTTCTCCGGCGCCTTCGGACGAAGGGAGAAGGACCCGCTGCCGGGCGAATAGGACTTGGATGATTCGGTTGAAACGCCCTTTCCCGTCATCTTGTAGAGGAAGCTCACGTCGCCATCTGCCTCCAACCACAGAGCAAATTCGTGCATGCTCTCGTCGCCGACCGTCTCGACCAGCCAGCCGCAGAGCTCGGTGGGGTGAGCCGGCGCTGCGATCGCCGTGATGGCAAGGGCGGCAAGCATGAGACCACAGCGGGACGGTCCGATCATAGGGGGCTCCCTGGGACTGATCGCCTTCCACTGACAGCGCGCGCGTCAGGCAAGTCAAGCTGCCCGGGCTTGACGTCAAGGCCTTCGCGTGGCGAGCAAGGGCTGCGGCGGGTCAGCCTCGCCGGGGCGCAAACGAGATGCCGAAGATCCTGGCGATCGAGGACGATCCTACCACCGGTCGGGAGATCGTGGCCGAGCTGGAGCAGCATGGCTTCGCTGTCGAATGGGCCGACGACGGCAACCGGGGCCTCGTTCGGGCCGTCAGCGGCGACTTCGACGCGGTAATCTTAGACCGCATGCTGCCGGGCCCCGACGGCCTGACCATTGTCACGGCGATGCGCGACGCCCACGTGGATACTCCAGTCCTGATGGTGAGTGCGCTCAGCGACGTGGACGAACGGATCCGGGGCCTACGCGCCGGGGGCGACGACTACATGACCAAGCCCTTCGCGTCCGAGGAGCTGACGGCGCGGCTGGAGGTCCTGCTTAGGCGGCGCGGCGCAGCCCCTCGCGACATGACCCTGACCGTCGGCGATCTCGAACTCGACCTAATCAGCC
>JAYUBY010000275.1:0-4440 GCA_043740635.1 Alphaproteobacteria bacterium | reverse complement strand
ACGAAGGCGGGCGATCAGCGGGTCGATCTCCGGCAGGAACACCGCGTCGAGCACGTCCCGGCCAAAGATGCGGACAATGGAAAGCCAGTGTCTGGCGATGGGCCAATGACCCCGGCGAATGTTCTCAGCGGTTCGGACAGAGCAGCCGATGGTGTCGGCCAAGTCCTTTGCCGGAAGCGTGCTGACAAACCGCGCCAGCCGCCTCGACAAAACTTGCGGATCGTCCCGCATGAATAGTTCTCCCGTCAGTGTCATGGTGTTGCTCGACACGAACGGGGTTGGCCTTGGAGGCGACGGACACATGGGAAGTACTGGCGAGGGCTTGGGAGGCGCTCGCAGAGGAACGGGAAAGAGACGCCGCTTTGTTTCGGCGGTGTGCTGCGAAGGTCAGGACGGCGGCTCGGGAAAGCCTGCCGTCCCTTCGCGTTGTGGGGGTGTGTGGGTGTTAGAGCGGTCATGCGGCAGGCTCACGGGTGGCCTTGTTGGCCCAGGTGCGGATGCGCCCTTTGAGGTCGTCCAGGTTGGATACGCGCCAGTCACCGACACGGCCCTGCCAGATCGTCCGGTACGCCCGAACGCGCATGGTCTCTGCGTCGGCGCAGACGACGATAGCCACGACCTTTTTGCTGAGGGCGGTCAGGCGCTGGAAGTAGAGGCGCTGCCCGACTGGAAGGTCACGCGGCTCGCCGCCCTTGAACTCAAGGAACAGAAACCGGCCGTTTACCTCGACCGAACCGTCAACGTCCGTGACGGCAATCTTGCCGGGGAAGCACTCGGCGAAGACCTCGATCTTCGGTCGATGCACGACGTTGTAGCAGCCCCCATTGGCGCAGCTCCAGCGAAGCGGATTGTAGCCGTTCGCCGCCGTCATCGGCGCACCTCAACGACAAACCCCACACCGGCAAAGGCCGAGAGGAAGTCTTGAAGACGATCACCGAAGTAGAAGAAGGCTTGCCCCTGGGTGGGCGCTGCAACGTCGCCAGCGGGCGACACGAAGCGCACCCTGCCCCGCGTGAAGCAGATCGCGCGGCACGCCTGGGCGGCCTTCTGAAACCATGCTGTGTCGGTGTAGTTGTGGGTCAGCATCACCGCCTCGGTGACGCGCCCGGCCTCCACTTCGGACACCAGCTTATCGACAAACTGGCCAATGGCCGGTTGGGCGTAGGGCGGGTTCAGCCAGACGCGACCACCCCATTCCTGGGCGAGACCGTCCTGTTCTTCGGTGAAGTACTCGCCAGCGTTGACGGTCGCCTGGGCCAGTTCGTGAGAAGCCGGATCAAGGTCGATCTCGCCGAGGCAGGCGCGGACGCGGGCGACGTGTTCGGGCGGTGTGAACCACTCGTTGTTCCCGGTGAAACTGGTCCGGTTGACAATGGCCTCGCGCACGGCGGCTTTAGTAGGCTCCTCGCCCCGCTCAAGGCGCTCGTCCAAAACGCGCCGGACAATGCCGGGGTCGTCGCGTTCGGCGTCTCGAATCTGGCGGGCTTCGTGAATGTCCTTGCGGGTGAGGCCAAGATCGGCGGCGGTAGCGGGCTTATCGTTCCCAACCGGAACAATACTTGGCTGGCCAACGGTGGCGACTTCCCCGCGCTCTTGCGCCGCGTCATATTCATCGGCGAGACGGCGCTTTGCCATCGCCTCAATTTCGAGCGCGTCAGCCTGGGCGCGATGCACCGTGGCGATGATGTCGTCGTGGGCGCGACGGGCCGTAGCAATCCGGCCAGCGGTCTTAGCAGCGTCATAGGCCGCGCTGGCCATGTGCTTCGCGTCGAGCACCTCCGCCGACGTAGACGCTGTAGCCAACCGCGCGGCAGCGTTCCGAACCAGTGCCGGAAGGCCGCTTTCGCGTTCGACTATCGAGAGCGCGCCCATCTACCGCCCCCGCCTAGCCGGCAGATCAAACCCGGCCCGGATCACGTCCAGCACCATCCGCCCGGCCTGGAACGCCACCGTCGCGGCCATGATGGCGAGGACCAGGGATTCGCGGGGGAACGGGAGGGCGGGGAGCATCAGGCGGCGCTCTCGGACTTGACCCAGCGCATCATCATTTCCCCACGCCGTTTATCTTCCACCACGGCGCAGACGAGGTGAGTGGCGCCGGCGGCTATCGAGAACAGGCCGAGGATGAGGGAGATGACCGGGTGCATCAGGCAGCGGCCGCCGTGACGGGGCAATGAGCCTGATCGCCAAGCATGGTGGGGAACGCGTCGCCGGATGCTGGCGCGTCAGTAGCCTTGGTCGTCCCCGCGTCGGACAGCAGTTCCGCCAACGGGACGCCGAGCGCATCGGCGATTGCCGCAAGGGTGCCTACGCCGGGGTTGTCTACCCGGCCGGAAAGGATGGCCTGAATACCGGTGTCCGACAGACCGGCGGCCCGCGCGTATCGGCGGGCACTGCGATAGGGGGTGAGCCGCCGCAGGTTGGCGCGCACGGCGTCGATGATCGTGTGGGGCGCGGCCTTGCTCATGCGGCGGCTTCCTGGGCTAGCGCCAATCGCTCGGCCGCCGCTGCCAACTTCTCGATGACGTCAAGATTCTTGTTCGACCAGTCACGGTCCGCGAATGACTTCACCGTCGTGTAGGGAACGCCAGCCTCGCGGGCGAACGCCGGCAGTCCGACACGTTCCGCCGTCTCCCGAATGGTCGAAATGGTCTGGGCGATCTCTGACATGCGCTCATGAATACGATACTTCGTACTCAACGCAAGAGATTTTACGAAACCTCGTTGTTCTCAAGCGCGAAGCGCCGTCGCACGGTCGCGGAATGAGCGAAGTTGCAGAACGCCGACGCGGTGCATTCAAGACCTGGGTGAAAGAGCACGGCGGCGCGGCCGAGGTCGCGAGAAAGGCTGGCATGCCGCCGACGACGCTTTACAGTTACCTGGCCGCCAAGAGCGACAGCCTGAAAGGAACCACTCAGGAGAAGGTTGCGGAAGCGTTCGGCGTCCCGGTGGGCGACCTCTTCACTTCGTCGACTGTCCCGCTCGTGGGCTACGTGGGCGCAGGCGCGGCCGCCCACTACTACGCCAGCGCCGATGACGGGCTAGGCGAGGTTCCCGCGCCACAGAATGCCACACCCGAGACCGTCGCCGTTGAAATCCGCGGTACGAGCCTGGGGCCGCTCTTCGAGTCGTGGCTGATCTACTATGACGAGGTGAGGCGCCCGGTATCCGCTGATCTACATGGTCGCCTGTGCGTGGTCGGCCTGCCGGACGGGCGGATACTGGTGAAGCGGATTCGGGCCTCGCGCTCGGCCGGCTACTTCCACCTCGAGTCGAACAACGAGCCCACGATGCCGGACGAGATGGTCGAGTGGGCGGCGCGTGTAAAACTGATGACGCCGAGGTAGCGATGGGTTGGGATCACTGGGACGATCACCCGGAAACCAGGCGCCTCCTTCACATGCGGGCGCTTCCTGGTGGCGATGTGGATGCGGCCATTGTTCTGTTGGCGGATGGCTGCCTGGATGATGTCGAGCGTTTCATGTTCCCGGTGAACGGCGACTGGGGCTACGGCGAGGACTGGAGCGATGGGTGCTTGCTCCGCTTTCGCTCATCGTCAGCGCCGCCGGCACTGGCTACCCGGTTGCGCGCGGCCCTAGACTGTTGCTCGGCATGGGCGATTCACGACGGCGGGTGCGTCCTGAGCGAGGAGCCTGTCGGCGGCCCGGTGGGAGGATATCTCGGCGCGGAGTCCGCCCCCAGTGAGATCGGCGTCGTCGCGGTAATGTTGCGTCCCGGCCAGGTGATCGACGCGATCAATACCGCGCAGGTCGCCCTCGGATGTGGTGAGCCGTTTCGATTCGCTGACGGCGCGCTCTACTTCGTTCAACCGGGCAACCTGATCCGGCGCACGGCCAAGATCAGAAACCACTTCGCGCACGTTGGTGGCTGGGATGGTGACGGCTCGTTCTATAACGACTCGACCGGCCACGGACTATGGAGCCCCGTCAACTTCGAAGATCTGGCCTTCCAAGGGGACGAAGGCCAAGAACCTGAAGAATGGTAGGCGGGCCGAGTTTGCGGAAGCGCGGGCTGAATAGCAGACCCGAGTAGTAGCCCTTCAGCTTTCTGAGATGCCTGTGGACAGCCATCGGCGCAAAACTCCGGGCCCGCCACAGCACGCGAAAAAGCCACCATGCGGGGCCGCGTCGCTGCTGGTCCATGCGCGCGAGCATCGCTGCCGTCCGTGGGCCATTGCTCATCGATTCCGTCTCCGCTCGCTGCGCATCCGATAGCATAAAATACGAAACTTCGCATTTTCTGTTGCACACTACGAAACGTCGTACTACCGTCTCTCCAACACCCGGAGAGACACCTTGCCCTTCACCTCCACCAAAGCCGCCGCCATCGACCCGGAACGCCTAGCCCGCGTCCAGACGCTCCAACTCAGCAAGGGCTCGCACAGCCCGCCGAACGGCGAGTTCGAGGCCTGCGTCATGG
>JAYUBY010000274.1:0-2894 GCA_043740635.1 Alphaproteobacteria bacterium | reverse complement strand
GCGATGTGCGCCATCTGCTGATCCTCCGGCCACTTCCGAGCCGCGAATGCTTGACTAATGCCAGGGCCACGGAACACGCCTGCGTCGCTCTTTCCAGCGAGAATGCGCCGACGGACGGGGGCGCGTGTTTGAGGATCTGTTCCTTGAGGGTGTTGTCAGCGCAAAAGATTGTGGCTGCGCTTCGCCCCCGCTGCGCCCCGCATTCCGGGCAGCAACGAACATTTATCTAGGAAATTCAGGAGAAGACCCGGCCGCCGACGTGTCCTCCCTGTGCCCGTTTGCTCTACCTAGGGGCTAACAAAGGCCGGCGGAACGTCTGGTCTGACAGTGCCCTTCCAACGCATCCCGCTCGCTTCGATTGCGGGCGCGCTTCACAAGCGCCTCCGCCTCTCCGAGCCTGTCTCGATAATCCCCGGCATGGGGAAGCTCCCCATACGGCCGTTTGGCCGTCAAGCGCACACTCGACATTGGCCAGTTTGCAAAGTCGATATACGCCAAGGCCGTGGACATTTTCATCGGCGGCGGGGGCGACGACCTGGCTTTCCTGGGTCTGGGCGTACTCGCCGACTACGCGCGACGCCACGGCGTCGCTACAGGCAGATCAGTTCTGTACCTCCCCAACGGCCGACGGGGCCGGCTCCGCCGAGCTATTGCGGTGGCGGCCGACCGCAACGAACCCGTCTGCCTCATAGGTCACAGTTGGGGCGGCCCTGACGCTTGGCGCGCAGGGACCTGGGCGGCGGCGCGGGGACTGCCGGTGCGCGCCCTGATCACGCTGGATCCGGTCGCGGGGCCGCTGCGCCGAAGGTTCACCGGCGAGCTGGCGTGTCCCTGGCTGAACGTCGTCGCCCAGCCCGCGGCGCCTGATCGTTCGGATCGGCTGACAGGGCTTCACGGCCTGTCTCGGAAGCCGTCAGGCCTTCCCACTGCCAAAGCGACACAGGAGGTGGTTCTCAACCTAAACCATTGGAACGTTGCCGACATGATGGCCGGAAGCGACGCGTGGCGATGGGTCGGGAAGGTGCTGTAAGTCCAACGGCAACCCGTCTCCAGTCGGGCGCAATCGGCCCAACCCACGCCCGGCTCTAGCCCATGACCGCGCGCCACTCAGCCAGGGCGGCTGAGCGTCGTTCTCGGTAGAGGTCTCGGCTGATGAGGTGGCGTTCCTGATTGAAGATCCCATGGGGATATCGCGATCCGCTCGGCAGGGTGGTGTCGCAACTTCACCCTGGAGACGACCATGTCCTCGACCGCCATTCCGACCTCATCGACCATTGTCCGCACCGAGCTCGGCGCGATCTTCGTGTCACTCGAACTCAGCCTATCGAGCTGGCTCGTCACCTCTCTTTCGCCAGGCAGCGGAGAAAAAATGTCCAGGCGCCAGACGCCCGCCGGCGATGTCACCGCCCTTCTGGAGATGTTCTCTCAGCTACAAGCCAAGTGCACGGCGCGGTTAGGTCGGACATACCCGGTGGTGGTGATTCACGAAGCCGGTCTGGACGCCTTCTGGATTCACCGGGCGTTGCAGAACCAGGGCATCGAGAGCCACGTCGTGGATCCGGCCTCGATTGCGACCTCCCGACGTCGCCGGCGGGCCAAGACTGACAGCATCGACGGTGAAGCGCTGGTCCGCGCCTTGCTAGCGCACAAGCGTGGCGAGCCGCGAGTCTGCGCCATGGTGCGGCCGCCGACGCCTGAGGAAGAGGACCGACGGCAGATCTGCCGCGAACGCCGATCGTTGACGGCCGAGCGTGTCGAACACGTCAACCGGATCAAGGGGCTGCTTTTCGCGCAGGGCGTTACGAACTACGAGCCGCTTCGGCGAGATCGGCGCGACAAGTTTGACGCGCTCAGAACCGGGGACGGGCGGCCTTTGCCAGGCCATCTGAAACAGCGAATCTGCCGCGAGCTGGACCGCCTGGAGCAACTTCTCGAGCATATCAAAGAGGTCGAGGCTGAGCGAAACGAGCTGCTCACTTCAGAGGAGACGGTGTCGCGATCGGCGCCCGCCACGCTGCAAAAATTGAGGGGCGTGGGTCCGGAGTTCGCCGCTGTTCTTTGGTCTGAAGGGCTGTTTCGGCATTTCGACAATCGCCGACAGCTGGCGTCCTATGCCGGCTTAGCCCCGACGCCCTGGCAGAGCGGAGCCGTCGCACGCGAGCAGGGGGTCTCGAAAGCCGGAAACGCGCGGGTCAGGACAACTATGATCCAGCTCAGCTGGTTGTGGCTGCGACACCAGCCAACCTCAGCGTTGACGCTGTGGTTCCAAGGACGCTCGGCGGCCGCTGGCGGGCGAAATCGACGGGTCCTGATCGTGGCGCTGGCGCGCAAGCTCCTGGTCGCACTTTGGAAGTTCGTCACCACCGGCCTCGTGCCGGATGGCGCGGTCGTTACGTCCTGAACTCTGATCAACCCAGCGATCTCCCAATCCGCGGAGCCTGATCAGCTCCGCCGGATCCAGGTGGACGGACCGGACAATCATTTGGCTGGGCAAGCCAGCCGTGTTGAAGAGTGGCCCCGTTCTCCTGAGCCTAACCGCCGAAAGCGGGAAGTTGGTGCAGCCGGCAGGACCGGCGACCGGATGTGAGTTTGAACGGTCTGGCGACAGGCCGCGTCATGGCAAAGGCTCGGACCAGGATCCACTAACCGTGGAAAGGCGCCCCATGTCGTTAGCCAATTGAGTGGGTCTTGACCCCAAATTCCCCATGTGAGTGGTTGTGGAGGTGTTGTCAGCGCAAAAGTTTGTGGCTGCGCTTCGCCCCCGCTGCTCCCCGTATTCCGGGCAGCAACGATCCCTTATCTAGGAAATTCTGGAGAAGACCCGGCCGCCGACGTGTCCTCCCTGTGCCCGTTTGCCTTACATAAGGACTAACAAAGGCCGGCGGAAAGTTTGG
>JAYUBY010000273.1:0-2675 GCA_043740635.1 Alphaproteobacteria bacterium | reverse complement strand
TTTCGCCGGCTTGGGGATCGACGTGACCCCGAAGCTCAATCTGCCGACGATGATGAAGCAGAAGATTGATTCTGTCGGCCAGCTGACCAAAGGGATCGAGTTCCTGTTCAAGAAAAACAAGGTCGATTGGCTCAAGGGGGCCGGTCGTCTGGCGGGTCCAGGCAAGGTTGAGGTCACCGCCGCCGATGGGTCCAAGACCATCTTGGAGGCGAAATCGATTGTCATCGCCTCGGGCTCGCGGCCATCGCCGCTGGCCGGGGTGGCCGTGGACCAGCAACGTATCGTCGATTCGACCGGCGCCCTGGCGCTGCCGGAGGTTCCGGGATCGATGATCGTGATAGGCGCCGGCGTCATCGGCCTGGAGTTAGGCTCAGTCTGGAGACGCCTGGGCGCCAAGGTCACCGTAGTGGAATTTCTGGGCCGCATCACCCCTGGGCTCGACCAGGAGACAGCGAAGACCCTTCAGCGTTCGCTTACCCGCCAAGGCATGGCGTTCAAGCTCGGCGCGAAGGTTACCGGAGCGACAGCGCGACCCGACGGGGTGGATCTGACCGTGGAGCCCGTCGCGGGTGGCGCGTCCGAAACCTTAAGCGCCGACTATGTGCTCCTGGCGATCGGCCGACAGCCCGTTACCGATCATCTGGGTCTTGAGACGGTAGGGATCGTTCCAGACAAACGCGGTTTCATCGAGACCGACCTTTTCGCGACCAACGCGCCGGGCGTCTATGCCGTCGGCGACGTGACTCATGGCCTGATGCTGGCGCACAAGGCCGAGGATGAAGCGGTCGCCTGCGTGGAGATCATTGCGGGAAGAGCCGGCCATGTTAACTACGGCGTGATCCCCAATGTCATTTACACCTATCCCGAGGTCGCCTGCGTGGGAAAGACCGAGGAAGAGCTCAAGGCTGAAGGTGTAGCCTACAAGGTGGGTAAATTCGCTTTTACGGCCAACTCGCGCGCCAAGGTCAACCACGAGGCCGAGGGTTTTGTAAAGGTGCTGGCGGACGCGACGACCGACCGGATTCTCGGGGTGCATATGATTGGTCCCGATGTAAGCGAGATGATCGGCGAATATTGCGTCGCCATGGAGTTCTCGGCGGCTTCCGAAGACGTTGCCCGTACCTGTCACCCTCATCCCACCCGTTCCGAGGCGCTGCGGCAGGCGGCCATGGGAGTCGAAGGCTGGACGATGCAATCCTGATCTTACGGGCGATGTAGTCCACCGGCTCCGTATTCCAGGGTGGCTTGACGGCGGGAAAGCGGCCGAGCGCTAGAGCCGGAGAACGGTTGCAGCCATGGGAGGTGGAAAATGAGCGTTGAACTTACTATGCTCGCCTATTCGGCGGCGCTGGTCCAGGCCTTGGCGGGTGTTCTTGCGCAGGGTCTGGCGCCCATGGCCAGTCCACGAGACAACCTGCCGCCGCCCAAGCCTTTTCAGGCCCGTATGGTCCGGGCGGTCAATAACCATCGCGAAGTCTTGACCATGTTCGCGCCACTGGTCTTGGCGGCGGCGGCCGCGCAGGCCTCAAACCACTGGATGGTGCTGGGCGCGGAACTGTTCTTCTAGTCGCGCGTCGTCCATGCCGGGATCTACCTCGCCGGCGTTCCGATGATCAGGCCGCTCGTTTGGGCGGTGGGCCTAGCCGGCACGGTGATGGTGTTGCTGGCGCTTCTGCGGGTGATCTGGGGGGTTTGAGGCGGGCGGAAGTCAGGGGCGGGGATGCGCGTCCGAGTAGGCCCTGAGCAGACCAGCGGCGTCGACGGCAGTGTATCGTTGAGTCGTGGAGAGAGACGCGTGGCCCAGGAGTTCCTGGATCGACCGTAAGTCGGCCCCGGCACCCAGCAGGTGCGTGGCGAAGGCGTGGCGAAGGGCGTGGGGTGTCGCGCGTTCGGATAACCCGAGACGGGCGCGCAGGCCCTGCACCAAGCCTTGCACCTGGCGGGGGCCTAGCGCACCGCCCCGATTGGCGCGGAACAAAGCGTCATCGGGCTTCAATGGAAAGGGTAGGCGTTCCAGATAAAGGTCGATTGCCTCGCGAACCCTAGGCAGGACGGGCGTCAAGCGCGTCTTGCCGCCCTTACCGGCGATCCGCAAGGATTCTGGAATGGGCGCGTCGCGGCGAAGCAGACTCAGGGCTTCGGAGATTCGTAGACCGCATCCCCAGAGCAGGGTCAGGATCGCCTGGTCCCTCGCGCGGACCCAGGGTGGGCCTTGCGCGTCGTCGCCCGCCTCGCGAATCAAACCGAGGGCTTGATCTTCAGAGACAGGGCGAGGGGCGCCGGGTTTGATCCTTGGCCCTCGCACCACCTGTATGGCGCTATTAGGCGTCGCCAGCCGACGATCCAGAAAACGATGAAACGAGCGGATGGCCGAAAGAGCCTGAGAAAGTGAGCGCGCTGCCAGCGTGTGGTCGCCGCTCCTGCGACTGGCCAAATAGGCCCGCAGATCGGCGGTGCTGATAGTCGCCAAGTCGGCGAGCTCGACGGGGCCGCCCCGGTGACGTTGCAGGAAATCTAAATAGGCCGCGATGCAGCTCTTATACGCCTCTAGGGTTCGTGAACTGACGCGCCGCTCTTTGGCAAGGTAGTCCAGCCAAGCGTTCAAGGCGTCCCGCGCGGTCAGGGCGTCGGCCATCGCTGGGCCGTATGTTCGACGATTCGGCCGAGGAAGGTGA
>JAYUBY010000272.1:0-7782 GCA_043740635.1 Alphaproteobacteria bacterium | reverse complement strand
CCTGCAAAGCTTCTTGCATGCCCCTGGAGAGGGACATCGCGGCCGTTGAAGCAGCTCGTACGTTCTCAGCTGACTGCCTTTGGAGCTGCTGGTCAGGCGCTTGAACTCCTAAGGCCTGTGGCATGCTTGTGATCACCGTTTCGAAGGCTTGACGCGGCCCTCCATGACCACCTGGACGGCGTCCTGCGCCGTCTTTACGTTCGTCTGAAGTATCTCTCGGCTCGCGCCTACCGGCTCCTAAAGCCCGGTTCGATGCAAACCGCTCTCGTCTTCCAACAATGGCGTTTTCGCCCCTACTCGGATTTTTTCTTTTGCCAAGCCGACCAGAGGCTTCCGGAGCCATTGATCTTCCTTCAGAGCGGCGGGCAGCGTTACACTACCACGCATAAGCCTCCGGTGCCTCGCCGCCCGGGCCGGGAAAGATCTGGTCGAGTTCGGTGACAGTCTCGTCATCGAGCCTGGTATCCACGGCTGCTAGATTTGCCTCGAACTGCGCAAGGGTGCGGGGTCCAACAATCGGGGCGGTGACGCCCGGACGGTGCGCGAGCCAAGATAGCGCCACGTCTGCGGGCGTGCGGCCAATGCGTTCGCACAGGGCCGCGTAGGCGTCGAGGGCCTCTGTCTGTTTCACGTAGCTGCGCCGGCCGGGCTCGTTTTCTTTCGGCTTGCCGCCGAGCGCCCCGGCCGCCAGTGGGCTGTAAGGCAAGAAGGCCATGCCATAGGCGGCGCATGCTGGCAGGACTTCCAACTCGACAGTGCGCTTCATCAGGTTGTAGACGCTTTGCTCGGAGGCCAAGCCCAAGAAGTCGCGGCGCCGGGCGCTCTCTTGCGCCTGGGCGATGTGCCAGCCGGCGAAGTTGGAAGATCCGACGTAGAGTACCTTCCCCTGCGCGACGAGCACCTCCATCGCCTGCCAGATCTCCTCCCAGCGTGTTCCCCGGTCCACGTGGTGCATCTGATAGAGGTCGAGGTAATCGGTGTTCAGTCGCTTCAGGCTAGCTTCGCAGGCCTCGCGGATGTGCTTGGCGGAGAGGCCCTTCTGGTTCGGCCCGACCCATGACCCCGAGCGCTTGGCCGGGTCGGCCGAGCCCCATTCCATCGGAGCCGAATAGACCTTGGTCGCCAGGACCGTCTTCTCACGCCGGCCGCCGCCTTGCGCGAACCAACGCCCGATCAGCGACTCACTCTGCCCGGCGTTATAGTTGTCGGCGGTGTCGAGCAGGTTTAGCCCGCGTGCGAACGCCGCGTCGAGAATGGCGAAAGAGTCCTTCTCGTCGGTTAGCCAGGAGAAGTTGACGCTGCCCAAGCCGAGTGGTCCGATGGATAGACCCGTGGAGCCGAGCTTGCGCAGGCTCACGCGAGCAGGTCCCGCGGCGTGCCGTCATCGCAGAGCGGGCCCACCGCGCCGCTCGAGACGAACAGCGGCTGGGGCGGCCGCGGGCTCTCGACGCGGCCCAGACCCGCCCAAGTGGCGAAGCCTAGCCGGTTGAGCAGGGACGGGCGTTCGGCCGCACGGATTGTGGGATCGAGGCCGAGCACGAAGTTCTCCTGCTGCCGGACGAATGGCCGGCAGTGGTAGCTGAGCAAGGCATGCCGCGGGCCATTGGTGCAGTTTGCTCCGGTGCCGTGCCAGATGCGGCCGTCGAAGCAGAGGATCGAACCGGCCTTGCCCACAGCTCCGATGGTATCGGCCAGCGTTGGCATGTTGGCCGGTTGCTCCGGCGCATAGGCCGACGAGCGCGGGGTGGCGTCCCGATTGCGGTGGCTGCCCGGCGCCAGGCGAGTGCCACCGTTCTCGTCGGAAAAGTCATCCAGCATCCAGGCGATGTTGGCGACCACGGGCTTAGGCGTCCAGAAGCCTACATAGCCCTGGTCGGTGTGCAGCACCATCGGCTCGCCGCCGGGGTGGGCGACGTTGGCGGTGAAGCTGGAGAGCAAGAACTCGGGACCCAGAAGGTGCCCCATCAGCTGCTCGATGATCGGATGGAGCATCAGGTCGCGAAATATCTTGCCCTTGTTCATCAGCATCCACACCCGCTGGTTCGGATGCGCGGCTCCGCCATCGTGGAACGCTACGCCACGCGCGCGCTCGCCGGCAGCCTGTTCGACTAGGCGCGCCTTGAGCGCAGCAATCTCCCCCGGGGCGAGTACGTTCGGAAGGATGCAGTAGCCGCGTTCATCCAAGTCAATCCGGGCCTGATCGAGATCGTGCGTGGCAGCAGCGACGAGGTTTGCAGCGGACATGGCTTCTCCAAACGCGATCTGTCGGTCATAGAAGCGATCACATCGATGTAAAGTCTATTGTCGACAATTTCCGCCTGATGATCATAAGCGGGGTGGCCGGGTCGCCCGGATGCAAGTGAGAGACGGAAGTTGGCATGGGTGCTTCGTTGATAGGTCCGCGGGTTCCGACTTGTGAGATCGAGGGCTCCGGAACCCCGCAGTCTGCGGTACGACAGCCGGACCCTGCTCAGCTCGTCCAGCAGGTCCAGGCCGCGGACCACAAGCCGCCGCCGGGCATCGCCTTTCGAACGGTGACAATCATCTCAGATGGCGTGCGCCTGCACGGGGAAGTATTTGCGCCCCAAGACGCCGCGCCGGATCATAAGCTGCCAGCGGTGGTGATGGCGCACGGCTGGGGCGGCGTCGCCGCCAGCCTGCGGACTGATGCCGCCGACATCGCGAGGGCAGGTTACTTCGTCCTGGTCTTCGACTATCGCGGCTGGGGCGAAAGTGGTTCGCCGCTGGTGTTGGTGGATCCCGAGCCGCCTCATCAGCCGGGAGAGGCTGCGGCTTTCACCGCGCGGGTCCAGCCACTGCGCGAATTCGTGAACCCGCTCGAGCAGGCCGAAGATTGGTTCTCTGTCCTCGATTGGATCATGGGCGAGCCCCAGGTGGACCACGATCGGGTCGGCGTTCGCGGCTCCAGCTATTCAGGCGGCCACGTGATTCACGTCGCTGCGCACGATCAGCGGGTCCAAGCGGTGGTGAGCCAGGTCGGAGGGATGGATTCGCGCCCGAGCCCTGGCCAGGAGCAGCAGGGGCGCGATGTGGCGACCCAGATGGCGCGCGGGGAGGTCGGCTTTCCGGCACCCCGCGCCTCGGCGATTATGGGCCTAGTCGGCTCACCAATCGGTCACAAGGGTGAGCGCTATGCGCCCGTCGTGGACGCCGCGTTGGTGAAAGCTCCGACCCTCGTCATCCTAGTAGAGAACGAGGAATATGGCGGAAACCCTGCGGCGCTGAGAGCCTATGAAAGCCTGCAGGGGCCGAAGGAGTTACATATCCTGGCAAAGGTCACCCACTACGCAGTCTATTCGACGGAGCGGCCGACGGTGGTGAAGCTGGCGACCGATTGGTTTGACAAGTATCTGAAGGCGAAATGATGAACCGACACGCGACGTAAGCTCCGCGATTGACGCGATCCCAGAGGGCGGGTGGACGAACATCAAGACCGATCTGTGGTTCGCTGTTCCCCTGAATTTTCAACCCCACGAGTTCTGGAATGTCCCTCGACGAGATCTTCGCCCAACCCTTCGGGACACTTGAAGCGGTTATTCGGGCTCAGGGTGCTGTTCTGGGCGACAAGCCAGCATTGATCGACGCGACAAGGACAATGTCTTGGCGTGAGCTTGACGAGACCATGGACCGCATCGCTGTAGGTCTGCAGGATGCGGGTGTGCGCAAAGGGGACGTGGTGGCAGTCTGCGCCACGAGCCGCGTGGAATATGGGACGGCCTTTCTTGGAATCCTGCGCGCAGGCGCCCTGGTTGCACCGCTCGCGCCGTCATCGACGGCGGAGAGCTTGATCAGCCAGTTGCTGGACTGCGAAGCAAAGGTCTTTTTCCTCGACCGGAGCGTGGCCCAGGAGATGGCTGGGGTAATTGGGCAAGTGAAGGCTCAGCGCGTCAGCCTGGACGGGTCTGACGCCGGCGCGCTGCTTGCCGAGTGGATGGCGCCCGCCGGATCCAAGCCCGAGCCGGTGGAAGTCGATCCCGAGCAGGGCTTCAACATAATCTACTCCTCTGGCACCACGGGCACGCCGAAGGGCATCGTGCAGCCGCACATGATGCGCTGGCCGCAGATCGCGCGCGGAAACTACCCGCCGGACGCCGTGACTCTGATTTCGACGCCGCTCTATTCCAACACCACCTTGGTGTCGTTCCTGCCAGCGCTGTCCAATGGCGGGACGGTGGTCATGATGCCAAAGTTCGATGCTGACAAATTCCTGGAGCTATCCCAGGTCCATCGCGTGACGCACGCCATGCTGGTACCCGTGCAGTACCGTCGCTTGATGGAACACCCGCGCTTCGACGACTACGATCTGTCGTCCTTCCAACTGAAGTACTCGACCTCTGCGCCGTTCTCCGCGGCCTTGAAGGCCGAGGTGCTGCGCCGCTGGCCGGGCGGGCTGATCGAATACTACGGCATGACCGAGGGTGGCGGGTCCTGCATGCTGCTGGCGCATGAGCACCCCGACAAGTTGCACACCGTTGGGCCCCCGATCCCTGGCCACGACATGCGTTTGATAGACGAGGACGGCCGCGAGGTTACTCAGGGCGAGATCGGCGAAGTAGTCGGCCGGTCCAGCGCCATGATGGTCGGCTATCACAACAAGCCGGCCAAGACCTCCGAGGCGGAGTGGTGGAGTCCGGACGGCCTGCGTTTCATTCGAACCGGCGACGTGGGCCGCTTTGACGAAGACGGCTTCCTAACTCTAATAGACCGCAAGAAGGACATGATCATCTCAGGCGGTTTCAACATCTATCCGAGCGATCTCGAGGCTGAGATCGTCAAACATTCGTGCGTGCTGGAAGTCGCCGTTGTCGGTATCCCATCCGACCGCTGGGGCGAAACGCCTGTAGCCTTCGTCGTCATCAGGCCGGGCGAGGCGCTGACTGCAGCCGCCTTGAAGGCGTGGGTGAACGACCGCCTGGGCAAAACCCAGCGCCTCGCAGATCTGCGGATTCTTGATACTCTGCCGCGCAGCCACATCGGCAAGGTTCTAAAACGCGAGTTGCGGGACGCCTACTACGGCGCATCGGAAGCGGCGGTTTAGCGCGCTCCCGGCCCACCATAGTCACTTTTGTGTCTACACGTGAGCCTTATGGCTCGGATGCGACGTCAGTGTGTCGGAGCAGGCGGCGGGGGTCGCGCGCGTCCACGTGGCCCACGTTGCGGGCGCTCATTCGATAACCGATCAGGCCCTGCAGCTCTTCGGAGAAGCCGCGCGCCCGGTCCCTCGGGATGGCCAGCATCAGGTTTTCCTGCTGGCGCATGGCGCCACCGCAGTAGTTGATAGTCAGCGCCCATCGCCGCTGATCGCCCAGATTAGCGCCCCCGCCGTGATAGCAGGTCCCCAGGACGAAACAGACGCTCCCCTTCGGCATCACTGCGGGAAGCGATGGGTAGTTCTTCCGCGGGTCAGCCGCCTCGATCAGGCGATGGGTATCCGGCACGATGCGCGTCGCGCCGTTCTGCTCGGTGAAGTCCGTCAGTGCCCACATGGTGTTGCACACTAGGTTTCGGTGCGGCATCGCCAGGTCATAGAGCTCGTCATCGCGGTGGATCGGCTGGGCCCGTTCACCCGGCGCGATGACCGCAGTGCCCATGGTTGACAGCAGCATGTCGGCGCCCAGGACGCCTCGCAGCACCGGAAGGAGATCAGGATGGGCCGCCACCCGCTGCCAGGCCTCCCCATGGTTCAGCAGGTCGAAGTAGCGAACGGTCTTGTAGCCGACGAAGGCGTTCCCCTTCAGCGAAGGCTCGAAACTGGCCTCCAGTCGCTTGATCTCGGCCACGATCTCGTCGCAGAAGCCGGGATCCAGCGCGCGCTGGACAATGGCGTAGCCGTGCGCTTCCAGATGATCGATGGTGTCTTGAGAGCTCATGCCGGTCGCTCGGTGGCGCGCCTCTGAGCCAGTGTGTCGAGGGCCGCCGCGTGAGAAGCGCGGGTGATGCGGTATGAGGCGAGCAGCAGCATGGCGGCGGAATAGAGGACCAGGAGGCCTATGCTATAGGTCAGGGCGAGCCGGTTTAGCACGCTCTGCGCCACGTGGTGAGGCTGCGCATGGGCGGGGAAGTTCACGAACATTAGTAGTGCGCCGGACACAAACAAGCCGACCCCCGAGGTGGCCTTGGCGATGAAGGCATTCGCCGAGAACAGCAGACCCTCGGAACGTCGACCGGTCTTAAGTTCCACGTCTTCGGCGACGTCGGCCATCATCGAGCCGATCACCATGGCGGATACGACGCCGATGGCGGTGTGCGCGATGCTGAAGGCCATGTAGGTGGGCAGGAGCCAGGGCGAGTCGTTCGTCGGAAACAGACCCCAGAGGCGTAACCAGATCGGCAGCGGACCCAAAACGATCCAGCCGATGCCGCCAAAGATCGCCGCACCTTTCTTGCCCCATCGCTTGGCGGCCCAGGAGGTCGCCAGGAGCGCCAGCACGTAGGCCGCGAAGGTCCCCAGCCCGACCACGGAAATTTGCGTGGCCGTGAGTTCCCAGAAGTAAGTCTGAAGGTAGAGGCCCAGGGTGCCCAGCATGCCGGTAGCAATCGCCCAGATAAAGCCGCAGCCCACTAGCACCAACGCTGAGTGGTTGGAGAGAGTGCGGACCATGATCCGCGCGTTCTCCAGCACGCCTAGCCGGCTCCTTGGCGGTGGTTGCCGCAGATAGGGGATCGCGCTGTGGGTGCCGATTGAGGAGACAAGGATCGCGGTCAGCATGATCGCTCCCGCCATCAGGCCGTAGAGCCGATAGCCTTCCGGGTTCAGCGTGGCGACCGGCTGCTGTGCGCTCGGGTGCATGAGAAACCGCAGTGCGATCAAGCCTACGAACAGGCCGCCGCTGTAGCCGCAAAACCAGCGCAGGCTGATGTAGGAGGTGCGCTGATCGTAATCGTCGGTGAGCTCAGCAGCCAGCGCCGCACTCGGAATTTCGTAGCAGGTGATCAAGGTGCGCACGAGTATCGTGCCGAATAGCAGGTAGAGAAAGAGGCCCTGCTGGCTAAGGTGAGGGGGGTTCCACAGGAAAGCGTAGACCACGGCGACGGGCACAGCGGCGGCATACATGAAGGGATGTCGACGGCCCCAACGAGAGTGCAGATTGTCTGACAGATGGCCAACAAGGGGGTCGATGAAGGCATCCACGAAGAGAGCGATAACCAGTGCAGTCCCAGCGAGGCCGGCTGGCAGCCCCAGCACCTGGTTGTAGTAAAGCAGCAGGAAAACGCCGAAGCCGTTGTCCTTCACTCCGAAGGCGATGGAGCCCAAGGCGTAGAAAAGTTTGGTTCGCCGGCTCCGAAGATCCAGTCGTCCCGCTGCCGCGCCGATCACGTTTGGGGTGTCACGACGCAGCAAGCCCGCCCCCGCCCAAGCCGTAGAATGCTGTCCACATTGGGGGACAGTCGAACAGGCTGTGTTGGCGGCGGCTGGCAGCTCGGCGCTCGGCAGTGATGTCTTCCTCGCGGAAGGGGAACACGCCGTTGACGTGCATCAACTGGGCGAAGCGCGGCGGGTTTCGCGCCAGCACCTCGGGCGTGACGTCGGCGCGGAAAGGCGACTGGGTCTGCAGGTGACCACGGCAGAAATCGTAAAGCAGGGTCAGCCGCAGGCCCGGGTCTGTGCGCGGGAAAGCCATGTGCCAGGTGTTGGCGGGCCAGATGACCGCCGAACCGGCGGGGGCGATCACGGGGACCATTTCGTCAATCAGGTCAGCCATCTCGGCGGGGGTGGGTTGGCGCCGGAAGAGGTGGCTACCCGGCAGGAATGCTATCGGG
>JAYUBY010000271.1:0-2082 GCA_043740635.1 Alphaproteobacteria bacterium | reverse complement strand
TGGTTTAGCAGGTCGAAGTAGCGAACGGTCTTATAGCCGACGAAGGCGTTGCCCTTCAGCGAAGGCTCGAAGCTGGCCTCCAGTCGTTCGATCTCGGCCACGATCTCGTCGCAGAAGCCGGGATCCAGCGCGCGCTCCACAATGGCGTAGCCGTGCGCTTCCAGATGATCGATGGTGGCTTGAGAGTTCATGCCGGTCGCTCTGTGGCGCGCCTCTGCGCCAGCGTGTGCAGGGCCGCCGCGTGTGAAGCGCGAGTGATGCTGTAGGAGGCGAGCAGCAGCATGGCGGCGGAATAGAGGACCAGGAGGCCTATGCTATAGGTTAGGGCGAGCCGGTTTAGCACGCTCTGCGCCACGTGGTGAGGCTGCGCATGGGCGGGGAATTTCACGAACACCAATAGTGCGCCGGACACAAACAAGCCGACCCCCGAAGTGGCCTTGGCGATGAAGGCGTTCGCCGAGAACAGCAGACCCTCCGAACGTCGGCCGGTCTTAAGTTCCACGTCCTCGGCGACGTCGGCCATCATCGAGCCGATCACCATGGCCGACACGACGCCGATGGCGGTGTGCGCGATGCTGAAGGCCATGTAGGTGGGCAGGAGCCAGGGCGAGTCGTTCGTCGGGAACAGACCCCAGAGGCGTAACCAGATCGGCAGCGGACCCAAGACGATCCAGCCGATGCCGCCAAAGATCGCCGCACCTTTCTTACCCCATCGCTTGGCGGCCCAGGAAGTGGCCTGGAGCGCCAGCCCGTAGGCCGCGAAGGTCCCCAGCCCGACGACGGATATTTGCGTGGCCGTGAGTTCCCAGAAGTAGGTCTGAAGGTAGAGGCCCAGGGTGCCGAGCATGCCGGTAGCGATTGCCCAGATAAAGCCGCAGCCGACCAGCACTAACGCTGAGTGGTTGGAGAGTGTGCGGACCATGATCCGCGCGTTCTCGAGCACGCCGAGCCGGCTCCTTGGCGGCGGCTGCCGCAGATAGGGGATCGCGCGGTGAGTGCCGATTGAGGAGACAAGGATCGCCGTCAGCATGATCGCTCCCGCCATCAGGCCGTAGAGCCGATAGCCTTCCGGATTCAGCGTGGCGACCGGCTGCTGTGCGCTGGGGTGCATGAGGAACCGCAGCGCGATTAAGCCTACAAGGAGCCCACCGCTGTAGCCGCAAAACCAGCGCAGGCTGATGTAAGCGGTGCGCTGGTCGTAATCGTCGGTGAGCTCAGCAGCCAGCGCCGCGCTCGGAATCTCGTAGCAGGTGATCAAGGTGCGCACGAGGATCGTGCCGAATAGCAGGTAGAGGAAGAGGCCCTGCTGGCCAAGGTGAGGTGGGTTCCACAGGAAAGCGTAGACCACCGCGACCGGCACAGCGGCGGCATACATGAAGGGATGTCGACGGCCCCAACGAGAGTGCAGATTGTCTGACAGATGGCCGACAAGGGGGTCGATGAAGGCATCCACGAAGAGGGCGACAACCAGCGCAGTCCCGGCGAGGCCGGCTGGCAAGCCCAGCACCTGATTGTAGTAAAGCAGCAGGAAAACGCCGAAGCCATTGTCCTTCACGCCGAAGGCGATGGAGCCCAAGGCGTAGAAAAGTTTGGTTCGCCGGCTCCGAAGATCCAGTCGTCCCGCTGCAGCGCCCACCACGTCTAGGGCGTCACGACGCAGTAACCCCGCCCCCGTCCAGGCCGTAGAATGCTGTCCACATCGGAGGACAGTCGAACAGGCTGTGTTGGCGGCGGCTAGCGGCTCGGCTCTCGGCAGTGATGTCTTCTTCGCGGAAGGGGAACACGCCGTTGACGTGCATCAACTGGGCGAAGCGTGGCGGGTTTCGCGCTAGCACCTCGGGCGTGACGTCAGCGCGGAAAGGCGACTGGGTCTGCAGGTGACCACGGCAGAAATCGTAAAGCAGGGTCAGCCGCAGGCCAGGGACTGTGCGCGGAAAGGCCATGTGCCAGGTGTTGGCGGGCCAGATGACCGCCGAACCGGCCGGGGCGATCACGGGGACCATTTCGTCAATCAGGTCAGCCATCTCGGCGGGGGTGGGTTGGCGCCGGAAGAGGTGGCTACCCGGCAGGAATGCTATCGGG
>JAYUBY010000270.1:0-19640 GCA_043740635.1 Alphaproteobacteria bacterium | reverse complement strand
CTGGCCGCTCAACGGATCGGAGGCGCCCATCACCCAGCCGTCGTGGTGATTGCCACGCACGATCCAGTCATTTGGAGCTTCCGACCCCTTCAACGTCGCGACCACGTCATAGAGCGTCTTTAGCGACCAGTCGGACTTGACGGCCAGGTGGATCTGGCCGCCGGCGGCCGAGCCGCCGACATGGTAGGTGATCGGCAGCGAGCCGCGGAAATTGGCGGGCGCCACCGGACCGTCCAGCGAGGCCAGAAGCACTTGGGCATCGCCGTAGGAAATCGGCAGGCACGGGATCTTCAAGATGACCGGCGCGTCCTTGCGGTCGAGCCGCGTGGCGTTCTTGGTCGCGCCTACGCCCGGCGTCAGCGGGTCGCCGGGATAAATCGGCATGTCGGCGACTGAGCCGCGCTGGAAACCCTGCTTCGGTCGCGCCGCACCCTTGGGATAGACATCGTCGGTGGCGTAGCCGTCGTCCTTGGGATCGGAATAGATGATCGAGCCTACCGCGCCGTGCATCTGAGCGAGCAGGGGCTTCAAGCCGCGCCAGCCGCCGCCGTAACGGGCGATAGCGATCTTGCCTTTCACCGAGATGCCGATGCGTTCCAGCGCCAGGTAATCCTCGGGCATGCCGTAGTTCACGTAGACCAGCGGTGCGGTGACATCGCCGTCGCCCTGGAAGGCCACGTAGGCCGGCAGCGCATCCTTGGTGTAGGTCGGCTGGTCGCCCGGAATCGGCGCCTCCGTCAGCGTCGCCTTGAAGGGCGCGCCGGGGCCTCCAACCAGTTCCAGAGCCTCGCTGATCTGTGTCGGATAGAGCACCTCGAAGGTCTCGATCTTGGTATCCCAACCCCAGGATTTCAGTTGGGCGGCGATCCATTCGGCGTTGGATTTGTCGTGGACCGATCCCACCTGATTGGGCTCGGCGGCGAGCAACTTCAGCCAGCCGCCCATTTCTGCCGGGTCGATCAGGGCGTCGAACTTCGCCTCTAGTGTCTTGGTGTCCATGGGGATTGGTGGGGCGGCCCAGGCGGTCGAAACAGCGCCGACGGCGCAGGCGGAAAGAAGGGCGGCAAGACCAATGCGATATTTCATGAAAGACCCCCCGAGGAAGTCGGCGACGCTAGCCGCTTCTCGCCCCCGGCGCCAAGGCTTGGTAAGCCACGTAGCAAGTTTGATGACTCGGCCTCAAGGATGCCCACGATGACCGCCCGTGCCGCCGTAATCCTCGCCGCCGGCCAGGGCTCGCGGATGAAGTCCCCGCTGCCCAAAGTGCTTCACAAGGTGGGCGGGCGCGCCCTCTTGGACTGGGTGATCGACACGGTCGAAGGCACCGGCTGCAAGCGGATCGTCGTCGTGGTCAGCGCTGGTCCTTCAGCCGTGCGCGATTTGGTCGTCCGGCGGCTGGGAGAAGGAGCGGTGGCCGTCCAGGACACGCCGTTGGGCACGGGCCACGCTGTCATGGCCGCCCGGGGCGCGCTTAATGGTTTCGACGGCGACGTCCTGGTGACGAACGGTGATTGCCCGCTGCTGACGCCCACCGACCTGGAACCGCTTTTCAATTTGCGCGGTGAAGGAGTGGATCTGGCGCTCCTGGGCTTCGAACCCGCCGACGGGCTGCTCTACGGTCGGATGGTTACGGGCGCTGATGGCATCGTCGGCCGGATCGTCGAACCCAAGGAGGCGACGCCGGAGGAGATGGCGATCAAGGCCTGCTATGCGGGCATGCTCTGCGCAGAGAAAAGCCGGCTGTTCGGCTGGCTCGACAGGACCTCGAACAAGAACGCCAAGGGCGAGTACTACCTGACTGAGATCGTCTCCCTAGCCGCCGCCGACGCGGTGCTCACCAAGGCCGCGATTGTGCCGGAGAGCTCTGTGATGGGTTGCGACACGCCTATGCAGCTCTCCCAGGCCGAGCGGATCTATCAGGACCGCCGCCGCGCGCATTTCCTCGCCGAGGGCGTGGTCATGATGGCGCCGGAAACCGTTCACTTCTCCTGGGATACGCAAATTTCGGCAGGCGTCACGGTGGAGCAGTTCGTGGTCTTTGCTCCGGGTGTTTCGATCGCAACTGGCGCGATGATCCGCGCCTACAGCCATCTGGAGGGCGCGACGGTGCGGACCGGCGCGCTGATCGGTCCCTACGCGCGACTGCGGCCTGGCTCGGATATCGGAGAGGACGCCCACATCGGCAATTTCGTGGAGGTTAAGAAGGTAACTGTTGGCAAAGGCGCGAAGGCCAACCACCTGACTTATCTGGGCGACGGCACGGTAGGTGCGGGCGCGAACATCGGCGCCGGAACGATCTTCTGCAACTACGATGGCTTCGACAAATGGGAGACCCATGTGGGCGAGGGCGCT
Organism: Alphaproteobacteria bacterium; assembly: GCA_043740635.1. Classification (GTDB taxonomy): domain Bacteria; phylum Pseudomonadota; class Alphaproteobacteria; order Caulobacterales; family Caulobacteraceae; genus Phenylobacterium. Next base: position 17,288 of record JAYUBY010000270.1, on the reverse strand, counting down.
TTCATTGGGTCGAATACCGCGCTGGTGGCCCCGGTCACAGTCGGCGCTGGCGGCTTCACCGGTTCGGGTTCGGTGATCACCAAGGATGTGGCTGCAGACGCGCTCGCCCTGGAACGCAGCAAGCAACTGGAGAGCCCCGGCTGGGCGGCGCGGTTCCGCGAGCGCAAGCTGAGCGAGCGCGCAGCGAAAAAGGCTAAGTCTTGAGCGACGCCGACGCCCAGAAGCGCGCGGTCGGCGAAGCTGCCGCGGCTCTGGTCGAAGACGGCATGGTCGTGGGGTTGGGCACCGGTTCGACAGCGGCTTGGTTCGTGAAGGCGCTGGGCGCTCGCGGGCTCAACATCACCTGCGTGGCGACGTCCCAAGCGACGGCCGACCTCGCCGCGAGCCTCGGCATGAAGATCGGAGAACTGGGCGAGACCCGGCCGATCGACTTGACCATCGATGGCGCCGACGAGATCGGGCCGGGACTGTCCTTGATCAAGGGTGGCGGGGCGGCCATGCTCCGCGAGAAGCTGGTATGGGAGGCATCGCGCCGATGCATCGTCATCGCTGATGCCGCCAAGTCAGTGCAAACGTTGGGGAAATTCCCCTTGCCGATCGAGGTGGTGGCGTTCGGGCACAAGACCACGTCCTTGCGGATCTGCGACGCGCTGAGTGAGTGCGACATCGGCGCTGCGCCTCGTCTGCGAATGAAAGAGGGCGTCCCCGTGCGAACCGACGGTGGAAACCTCATCTATGACGCAGCTTGCGGACGGATCGAGGAGCCGGCGGCTCTGGCCTTTGCGCTGAAGAGCGTCACAGGGGTCGTGGAGCATGGCCTCTTCCTTGATTTGGCCGACCAGGCTCTGATCGGCACGGCCGAGGGCGTCAAATCCCTCGACCCTTAAGCAATCATGAAGGAGGCCCCGGCGTGGCCCAGTACGACTACGACCTCTTTGTGATTGGCGCAGGCTCAGGCGGTGTGCGCGCGGCCCGACTATCCGCTATGTCCGGCGCAAGGGTGGCGATCGCTGAAGAACATCGCGTTGGCGGCACGTGCGTGATCCGCGGCTGCGTTCCCAAGAAGTTTATGGTCTACGCCGCGGAATTTTCTCATCATTTCAAGACGGCCAAGGGTTATGGCTGGACGATCGAGAAGGCGACGTTCGACTGGGACGAGTTCCTGACCGAGAAGGATAAGGAGATCGCCAGAATCTCCGGCGTCTATGTAAGAAATCTGCAAAACGCTGGCGTCGAATTAGCCCATGGCAAGGCCAGGCTGATCGATGCCCACACGGTTGAAATCGACAAGATCGGCAGGCGCACTGCAGAAAAAATCCTGATCGCCACCGGCGGGCGGCCGTGGATGCCCAAGGAGCTGCCGGGCTGTGAGTTGGCTATTTCGTCCAACGAGGCCTTCCACCTTCCCGAACTTCCCAAGCGCATCGTGATTGCAGGCGGCGGCTACATCGCCGTCGAGTTCGCGGGCATCTTTAACGGCCTGGGCGTCCACACGACCCTGGTTCACCGCGGTCCCAACCTGCTTCGCGGCTTTGACGACGATGTGCGGAGCCATCTGGCTGAGGAGCTTGAGAAGCGCGGAATCACTGTGGTCCTGGGTACGCAGCACACAGCCATCGAGAAGACCGCTGGCGGCCTGAAGAGCACGTTCAACGATGGGCATGCTGTCGAGAGCGATGTGGTGATGTTCGCCATCGGCCGTGAGCCCTATGTCGAGGGGCTCGGTCTGGAAGCCGCCGGGGTGCACCTGTCCGAGACGGGAGCCGTGGCTGTCGATGAGTTCTCCCGCACTAACGTCGAAAACATCTGGGCTGTGGGCGACGTCACTGACCGGATCAACCTCACTCCGGTGGCGATCCGCGAGGGCCAGGCGTTCGCCCAGACGGTGTTCTACGACACGCCGACCAGCTTCGATCATGAGATGGTGGCTTCCGCCGTATTCTCCCAGCCGCCGATCGGCTCGGTCGGCCTGACCGAGGCAGACGCGCGCAAGAAATACGGCAAAGTGGACATCTATCTAGCCCGGTTGAAGCCCATGAAGTACGCCTTCAGCGGCAGCGACGAGCGCTCGCTGCTCAAGCTGGTGGTGGACTGCACCACCGAAAAGGTTGTGGGCTGCCATGTCGTTGGGCCCGATGCGCCGGAGATGATCCAAATGGCCGCCATCGCCATGAAGATGGGCGTGACCAAGACCCAATGGGATTCCACCTGCGCAGTCCATCCGACGCTGGCTGAGGAATTGGTGACGATGCGCGAGAAGCATGTGCCGATGGGCCTGGGTCAGGTGGCATGAGCGCAAGCCTCGCCGCGGCAGAATCCAGGGACCGGCTCGCAAGTTGGTGCGGCTGGGTGCTGGTCGGAGCGGCGGCTGTCATTCCCTTGCTCGGGTGGCTATTCCCCCGCGAATTTTGGATCGCACCGACACTGGTCGGACTCCTCTGCCTGCCAGCCGTGAAGCTCCGAGACGAGGATCGCCCGGTCGCGATCATCCTGTTCGCTGCGCTGATCTGGGCTGCAGCCTCGACCATGTGGAGCCCTTTCCATCCATCCAAGCCAGGGAACTCAACGATCCTGAAGCTCGCATTCGAGCTGCCGCTCTACGGCAGCGCGGTTCTGGCGGCCCGGCGGGCGGATCCGGTGCTGAGCCGACGCGCGCTGCACATCCTTGCCTGGGGCTGCGCACTATTCGGGCTGGTGTTCATCGTCGAGGCAGCGACCCGAGGTGCGCTCTACAAGGGATTGCGCGAAGTCTACGGCCCGATGCGCGCCGATCTGGCGGAATCAAAGATTGGCCACTCCACCTATCTTCTTGGAGTGATCTGGCCTCTAGCCGCCTGTGGCGCTCAGCGTCAGGTTCGCCCTTGGCTGGCGCTCGCGATGTTCGTGGGTACCGGCGCCGCCGCGATCGCCTTTGGATCTGACGCGCCGGTCCTTGGTCTGGTGTTGGCGCCGATGACGGGCGTGATCGTCTGGCGCTGGCCAAGCGGTGGTCCCAAGTTGATGGCGGGCGTGGCCGCCGCACTGATCCTGGGAATGCCCTTCGTCGTTTGGGCGGTTCGGAATTTCTTTGACTACGCCGCGCTCCAGAACGCGTTGCCTGAGACCGATTCCATGCGCCTGGATTATTGGAGCCACGCTATCGACTGGATAATCCTGCGGCCGCTTCGCGGCTGGGGCCTGGACGCGAGCCGCATGTTCGGTCCTGGGATCAGGCTGCATCCACACAACAATCCGCTCCAGATCTGGATGGAGCTTGGCGTGGTTGGCGCTGTCGCGGCGGCGGCGTTCTGGGTCGTCACTCTGAGGGGACTGGTGCGCTCTAAGCCGAGCCTTGCGATGGCTGCGACGGCCGGGTGTGCTGCAGTCTATCTGCTCTTCGGCGTCAATTTTGGCGTCTGGCAGGAGTGGTGGCTATCGCTGGGGGCTGTGGTCGCCATGCTGGCGGTGATGAACGCGCGACCAGACGTTCATCAGGCCTAGAGTCCCGTAAGCATCGACCTTTCACCCCATCTTGGCGTAGAAGGCGCGGTTTCGTGGCCAGGTCATATCGCCGACCACGGAAAGGGCGTGGAGTTGCAGCGATGAGCGAACAGTGGACCCCGGCGTCGTGGCGCTCGAAGCCGGCCAAGCATATGCCCGGCGACTATCCGGACCTGGCGGCTCTTACCAAGGTTGAGCAGACGCTGCGTGGAATGCCGCCGCTGGTGTTCGCAGGGGAAGCGCGCCGGCTGAAGAGCCTGTTGGCCGATGTTGCCGAAGGCCGCGCCTTCCTTCTGCAAGGCGGCGACTGCGCCGAAAGCTTCAAGGAATTCCACGCTGACAACATCCGCGATACCTTCCGCCTGATCCTGCAGATGGCAGTGGTGCTGACCTTCGCCGGCGGCAAACCAGTCGTGAAGGTAGGTCGCATGGCTGGACAGTTCGCCAAGCCGCGCTCGGCGCCCACGGAGACGGTCGGCGGGGTGACGTTGCCCTCCTACCGTGGCGACATTATCAACGCGATGGAGTTCGATGCCGAGACGCGCATACCGGACCCGCAGCGACTGATCCAGGCCTACAGCCAATCGGCCTCGACGCTGAACCTGCTGCGCGCCTTCGCAACCGGCGGCTACGCGGACCTTCACAACATCCACAAGTGGACGCTAGGCTTCGTCAACGACAGCCCCCAGGGCCATCGCTACCACGAGCTTTCCGAAAAGATCTCAGAATCTCTGACCTTCATGGAGGCCATCGGCGTCACGCCGGAAAGCCATCCGAGGCTGCACCAGGTCGAATTCTTCACCAGTCACGAGGCACTGCTGCTGAACCTCGAAGAGGCGATGACGCGGATCGATAGCACCTCGGGCCAGTGGTACGACACCTCGGCACACCTAGTGTGGATTGGCGAGCGCACGCGCGACCTCGACGGGGCTCACGTCGAGTTCTTCAAGGGGATCAAGAACCCTATTGGTGTGAAGTGCGGCCCGACGATGGAGCAAGACGACCTGCTGCGGCTTGCTGATGCGCTCAATCCGGCCAACGAGCCCGGTCGTCTAACGCTTTACGGCCGCTTCGGATACGACAAGATCGAGAAGCGCTTGCCGGCTCTTCTGCGCGCAACCAAGGCTGCCGGAACGTCAGTGGTCTGGGCGATCGACCCGATGCACGGCAATACACTGACTGCCAACAATGGCTACAAGACCAGACCCTTTGACCGCATCCTCTCCGAGGTGAAAAGTTTTGTGGAAATCTGCAAAGCCGAGGGCGTTCACCCAGGCGGCGTCCACCTGGAGATGACTGGCCAGAACGTCACCGAATGCACTGGCGGTGCGCGGCAAGTCACTGAGGGCGACCTCGCAGACCGCTACCACACCCATTGCGATCCGCGCCTGAACGGTGAGCAAGCCCTGGAACTTGCGTTCCTGGTCGCCGAGAAGCTGAAGGAAGAACGCTTCGACGCTGCGAAGCGGGCGGTGGCGAGCAGCTAAGCCTTTTCTCCCGCTCTGCGGTAGGAAGATCTTCAAGCCACCTTCGCTTTCACCCGTTGCCTTGCCGCCTGTCGCGCGCCGACTGCGTCGACGATCTCGCCGACCGCGCCCAGGCCATAGGGCGGCATGTTGTTGTAGATGTTCTCGAACCTGCCTGGCTCGATGACATAGGTCGTACCAGATGCCGACGTCGCCGTTAGACGCCATGCCTTATTGAAGGCCTGCCACGCCGGCAGCTGGGCGTGATCGCGCGCTTTCGTATAGGCCTCCAGCGCCTCAAAGCTCTTCCAGTACTGTGTGACGGTTACGTTCGGAAAGCTGAACTGGGTTTCGGCGTGCAGCAGGCCCAGTTCTGGATGCTTGGCGAGCTCGACTAGCATCCTCGGCATGGCGTTCGCCATAGGCAGCCACTTCCGAATCTTCCAGGGCTTGTTCACCCGCATGCCGTTCAGAAAGACGACGAAACCGCTCTTCATCTCCGGGCAGACACGCTTATCGATGATCTTGATCATCTAACGTCCTCCGATGTGTGATCATGATGCGACTGAACACCGGCATTTGAATGTGCCTTCCACGTCACGCTGGCGACCTGTAGCCGCAGTGCCGGCCAAGCTTCGGTTGCCGTAGCGAGTTCACGGCGCCAGTGTCCGTCTCTCTTTAAAAAATGGGCTTCTGCGTCATGGACCGTCCCACGGCCCAGGCGTCCTCCGTTGCGGGAGGGCGTTTGCGCCCCATCCGCACTGAACTGGGCGAGCTCTTGAAGCTTTCGGGGCCGGTCGTGATTTCGCGCCTGGGCATCATGGCGATGGGCCTTACCGACGCCATCGTGGTCGGGCGCTATTCGGCGACGCAGCTTGGCTATCACGCGCTGGGCTGGGCGCCGACGAGTGTGATCGTAACGATGGCGATCGGTCTGTTGTCCGGCGTGCAGGTGATGACCGCGCGCGCGATTGGCGAGGGGCGGTTGCACGACACCGGCGCGGTGCTGCGTCGCGGCCTCAGCTACAGCCTTTGGATCGGCCTGATCTCCGCTGGAATCCTGGCGGTGAGCGGGCCAGCGTTCCTGCATGTCATCGGCCTGGAGAAGAGCCTGGCAGACGGGGCGAGCCGCGTACTGTTGGTTTTCTGCCTTTCGCTACCGAGCTATGCGATCAGCGTTGGCGCCAGCTTCTGGATGGAAGGCCTGTCACGCCCGGGGCCCGGAGCCTGGGGGATGTGGATCGCCAACGCCGTCAATTTAGCTGTCGACCTCGTCCTGGTGCCGGGCCACCTTGGTCTGCCGGCGCTAGGCGCCATGGGCGGGGCCTGGGCGACGACCGGGGCCCGGACGTTCTTGGCTGTATTCATGTTGGTCTACATCGCCTTGATGCCGGAGGCGCGGGCGCTAGGCGTCTTCGATACGCCCGAACGCGACCGCGCGGCTGAGGCTGAGCAGCGCCGGATCGGCTTTGGGGCGGGCGCCTCAAATTTTTTCGAGGTCGCGGCTTTTTCCAGTATGAACATCATCGCCGGTTGGATCGGCGGCCTGGCGGTCGCAGCCTGGGCGATCGTGCTGAATGTTGCGGCCATCGTCTTCATGGTGCCGCTTGGTCTTTCCACGGGAGCCGCCGTTCGGGTGGGTCGGGCCTATGGCGCCCGAGATCCGGCGGGCGTCGTCCGCGCAGGGTTGATCGCGTTTGGCGTGACGGGGCTCTTCGGCGGCCTGGTGTCGTTTCTCATCTGGCCAAATGCGGCGCTGATCTCCTCCGCCTACACTGGCAACCCGTTGACGTTGGCCATGGCGATCCCGGCGCTCGCCCTTTCGGCGCTCATGTACCTTCCGGACTCGCTGCAGGTGGTGACCGCCCAGTCGCTCCGGGCCCGTGGTGATGTCTGGCTGCCGACCGGCACACACCTGACGAGCTACATCCTGGTGATGATGCCGCTTGCTTGGTGGCTGGCGATTCCCCGCGGCATGGGGATCATCGGCATGGTCTGGGCGGTGATTGTCGCCAGCCTGGTCTCGGCCGCACTTTTGCTGGCGCGGTTTTGGATGTTGAGCCGGCGGGACTAGCCGGCTCCGAGAATCCAGCCCTCTTCACGCTCGGCGTCGAGCACCGTGTCGGCGGCTGTGCCCTTAGGTGGCCCGAAGATAGCGCCGAGCTTGTTCGCCTCATCGAGCTTGGCGAAGTGCTCAGCAGTGACGCGGACCTGGGTCAGATCCTTCACCTCGCCTGGTAGCGCCGAGCCCTTGAGCAACGACGGATAGACCTCAGCGAATACGACATCGACGCCGGCAAGGTCCGCCTCGGTGACGCCTTTGAAGCCGGTCTCGAACGGCCAGACTTTGGCGGCTTCGCCCCGCGCGTCCTTCAGCCGACGAACCAGGGGAATGCCCATGATGGCTTGGCCGCCGACCGAGCCATTGTAATAGGTCTTCCAGATCGATGCCGCGCCCTTGGCCACGAGATCGGCGTGCCGAAATTCGGGAATGTCACCAGGCCCATGAGGCCGCGGCTTCGTGGCGGCGAGTGTCGTCTGAACGTCTTTTGGCGGCGCGCCCCAGAAGGGGAATGGCCCGTCGGTTAGCAGCCTGTTGAGCTGGGCGGCCACGTTGAAGCGGTTATTGACGTTGGTGGGCTTGTCGACAACGCGCTTGCCGAGTTCGTCCCAGGCCGCGCGCCAAGGATCGCCCTTCAGCTTCAGCGTCTCGGCAAACCCTCGCGGGAAGCCCAGCGGGAAGTCGAAACCCACCAGGGCGCGCTCCGAACGCTTCTTGAAGTCGCCCAGAACGGTATTTAGCCGTGCCTCGGCGGCCGAACGGGTCGCTTCGTTGAAACTTTCGAAGGCCAGCCGGAAACGCACGTCGCGCTTCAGCACGCCAATCCAGATGGAGTCGGCCCCGGTGGTCGGCTTGGAAGCGGCGCTCCAGTCGACAATCACATAGGCGCTGAATAGGCGCGGCACGGCAGGCTCCGAGAACATATCGAGAGTTGAGAACGACGCAGGGTTCTAACCCTTCGGCCGTGACGATCCAATGGCGGGTTAGGCGAGCTTCACCAGCATCTTTCCGAGGTTCTCGCCTTTGAAGAGGCCGATGAAGGCGTCGGGTGCGTTTTCGAGCCCTTCGAAGACCGTTTCCTTCCAGCTCACTTTGCCCTCGGCGACCCACTTGGAAAGGTCGGCGATGTAGGCGGGCATCATCCCAAAATGGTGGGAGACGATGAACCCCTCCATTCGGATGTTCTTGCCGATCAGTTGGGCCAGGTTGGACGGTCCGGGTTCCGGCGCTGTGGCGTTGTAGATCGAGATCATCCCGCAAATCGCGAAACGCGCGAACATCTTGGCGGAATTGAGCGCGGCTTCCAGGTGTGCGCCGCCCACGTTGTCGAAATAGACATCGATGCCGTCCGGTGCGACCCGCGTCACGGCCGCGTTGAGGTCCTTCTCAGCCTTGTAGTCGATCACGTGATCTACGCCGATGGACTTCAGCCAGGCGAGCTTTTCCGCTCCGCCCGCCGAGCCGATGACCATGTGACCCTTGGCTTTGGCGATCTGGCAAACCATTGCGCCGACCGCGCCAGCTGCGCCTGAGACGAACACAACGTCGCCGTCTTTCAACGCGGCGACCTTCAAGAGGCCAGCATAGGCTGTCAGCCCGGGCATGCCCGCTGCGCCGAGGAAAGCCTGGACGGGCAGGGCGCCCGGATTGAGTTTCTGGAGCGAAGCGGCAGGTGCGTTGAACGCTTCGCGCCAGCCAAAGCCTGACTGCACTAGATCGCCCACGTTCAGCGTCGGGTCGTTGGAGGCTGTCACCTTCCCGATCGCGCCGCCGTCCATCGCCCTGCCGAGTTGGAAGGGAGGGGCGTAACTTTTCACGTCGTTCATGCGCCCGCGCATGTAGGGGTCAACCGTCATCCAGAGGTTCTTGACCTGAACCTCGCCGGCCCCCGGAGCGGGTAATTCCACGGTGGCCAGTTCGAAGTTGTCGTGGGTCGGGAGGCCCGTAGGGCGGCTCTTCAGGCGAATCTCGCGCGAGGTGGTCATGGCGTTCGGGCTCCCGCAGACCCTGACGGCCTGTTCAAACACTTGTTTAGCTTAGGTCTGCGGGTGGCGTCGAGGGCCATGACCTGATAGGCGGCGGGCCCAATTCGGAGCTTTTCAATGGCTGAGTCCCTGCGGGGTGGCGTGATCGGTGCAGGCGTCTTCGGCGGCTATCACGCGAACCAGTATGCCAGGCTGCCAGGCGTCGTGTTGTCGGCCGTGCTCGATACCCACCCAGACAGGGCGGCGGCCGTTGCCATGCCTTTGGGCGGACGTGGGTTCAATGACATGGCGGCGTTTCTGGAGGCCGTTGACGTTGTCACCGTGGCTTCGCCGGCAACCTTCCACACCGAGCATGCCCTGGCGGCGCTGGCCGCCGGCAAGAGCGTCTATATCGAAAAGCCCATCGCCAAGTGCGTCGCAGACGGCGAAAAGATCCGCGCGGCGGCGGCGGCCAAGGGCTTAGTCGTTGCCTGCGGACACCAGGAGCGGGTCCAGTCTCGCGCAATGGGTCTGCTGGATATTCCGGAACAGCCGCTGCGGCTTGAGGCCTTGCGGCATGGTCCGCCTTCGGATCGCAGTCGCGACGTCTCGGCCATCCTCGACTTGATGATCCACGACATCGATCTGGCGCTCACTATCTCCGCCGCCGATCCGGTAACGGCGGAAGGCGAGGGCAAACGAAGTGATGATGGCGTTTGGGATGTCGCTCGCGCCGAAGTTAGTTTCGACGACGGCTTCACGGCCACCTTCGACGTTTCCCGACAGGCGCCCGCACGCAGGCGGACCATGTTGATCGTCTACCCGTCCGGGGAGGTAGAGATCGATTTCGTGGCCCGGACGTTGAAAAACACGACGCCCTTCGCCCTGAACGCCGACTACGCTGATACCCAGGCCGGACGAGATCCGTTAGGCGCCAGCGTCGCGGGCTTCTTGGCTTCTGTGCGAGGCGAAGCGCCCCGGCCCATTGTTACGGTGGATGAGGCGATCCGCGCGTTGGATCTCGCCCTGGCGATCGAACAGGCGCTCGCCGATCCCAGCTAGGTTGCCGAGGTCGGCGGACCCTGAAGTGGGTCCGCCGACTGGCTTTCTCAGAAGAACTTGTGCTGGACTTCAATGCCGAACGTGCGCGGCGGCGTGATCGAGTAGCTCTTGAAAATGCCTTGATTGACCAGCGTCGTTGCTAGTGTCGCGGGATTGATGATCGAGCCGGCGTAGCGAGCGCCGAGAGCGCCGGCGTCGAAACCAAGGCTGTTCGTTATGTTCTTGGCAAAGGCAATGATCCGGTCGCGTCTGTTCTGCGATGTCCAGGTCAGGCGGGCATCCCATTGATCCCAATCCGGCGCCTTGTTGTAGCTGCGCGTGAACAGCGTGCCGTACTGGACGTCGCGGTAGACGTAGCTCACCGAGCCCACAAGAGAGCCGCCGTGGATATCGGGCAGGGTGTAGTTCGCGTTGATCGCCAGCTTGTTTTCCGGGGCGTTGGGCAGCCGCTGCCCCGCAAGGCTTTGGGTCCGCTGCAGTATGCCTGTAAAGACATCGCAGGGGGCATCGCCGGCCACAGCCGCCCCGCAGGCCTTAGCAGCCTGGAGGGGCTTGGCGCCCGGCTGGATCGCTGACGGGTCGGTCAAGTCTTCAGCCACGCCGTTCTCTATGCGGGTGTGGTTGAAGGAATAGCTGACCAAAAACTGCAGGTTGTCGATTGGAGGCAGCCAGGTGATCTCGGCTTCGATGCCCTCCGAGATCGATTTCGGTACGTTGTAGAAGTTGGTCGACGCCATACCCGAGGGGCTGATCACGCCAATTGGAACCTGTAGGTTGTTATAGCTGTAGTAGTAAGCGGCTAAGTTGGTTTGCAGTTTGGGACCGAAATCCTTCTTGAGGCCTATCTCGTAGGAATCGACAGTTTCCTCGGACGCCTTGGCGTTCGGCGCGAGGAACGTGAAGATGCCGACGTAGAAACCGCCCGACCGATAGCCGCGGCTATATTTGGCGTAGGCGTTGGTTTCCGTGTTGGGTTGCCACTCGACGCCTAGGGTGCCAGTCGTCGCCTGCCAGCTCGCGTCGTAGCTTCGCGAGGCTAGGCCCGTGGTGGGGCTGACGGTGACCGGCGTAGTGATGCCGGGCGCCAGAGGGGTGCCAGCCGGCGGGTTGGAGACCGCGAAGATAGTAATGTCATCCGCCGGCGGACCCGCCGCTCCGTAGAGTTCGGCAGGGCCGAGGCCGCAAGTCGGAGTGCCAAAGCAGAGAATCCTCACGGCTTCCGATCCGGATTTCTGGTCGTGCGAATAACGCAGGCCGGCCGTGAGCTTCCATTCCGGCGTCATCTTCCAGTCAAGTTGGCCATAGCCCGCATAGGACGTGGACTGGGATTGCGGCTGATTGTCATATCGGTGGAAGCCGGTCTCAGGCGCGCAGACCCCGCCGGAGGCCGAGCAGAACACGGACGGAACGGCGAAGGGACCGTTCCACTGCGGCTGCATAATCAGCTCGGTGTTCACCGGTTGCCGAACATGCTGCTTGAAGTAATAGATGCCAGCAACGTACTGTAATGGGCTGTCCCAGGTGGACACGATGTTGATTTCGTGGCTCCAGAACCTGTTGAATTCTCTATACCGGAATGTTTCTTGCGGCAGCACTCGAAGGCCGGTCGCCAGGTTGAAGGCTAGGACCGGCGCGTCGGCGCTATTCGCTACTGTGCCCCCCGCGCCCGAGGTCTCGCCGTCCAGTTGGTAGTGATAGTTCACGCCGCCGGTCAGGTAGCGGATGTCGAAGTCCTTGGCGTGCCAAGTGAGGTGGATCGCCTCGGTGTTGTAGAGTGGCAAGTTTACTCTGTAGCCATTAACGCGCGCCACCGTGCGAGCAGCCTTTGTTGAGAGGCCGTTGGGATCGTATGACGGGTTAGTGCAGCCCAGCGGCGACACGTTGACCACGTTCGTCGCGCCGGACGCCGGGTTGCAGGCGTAGCCGGGGTTAATCTGGATGCCGCTCGCGGCGAACTCGTAGTTCGGGTAGGGGCCGTTGGTCCAGTAGTCCGCCTGAGCGCCTGGGCCGCCAGTGCCGTTATGCCAGACGCCCATGCCGTATTTGGCCCAGAAATCCAGCTTGTCGCCGAGGAACTTGCCCTGCAGCTGGCCCTCTCCAAACCACTCGTTGATCACGCCTCCCAGGCCAGGCTCGCCAGGCACGATGTCCTTCACCCAACCTTTGGTTTGGCGATCCCAATCGCCGGCCAGTCGGAACTGCATGCCGGGTATGATGAACGGGCCGCTGATCGCGCCCTCGACCGTGGCATGATCGTAGTTGGCATAGCTTCCCCGCACCTCGGCGAACCAGTCCTCGGTCGGCAGTTTAGAGACTTCATTGATGGCGCCGCCGATGGCGTTCCGGCCGTAGAGCGTGCCCTGCGGGCCGCGGAGGATTTCAACGCGGTCCAGAAACAGCGTCGAACGGCCGGCTTGCACGGCGAAGGTCTCATAGATGCCGTCGTTGTAGTTTGCCACTGAGGAGTCGGCGGTCAGCACGTTGGTCAGGCGGCCGACGCCGCGCAGCGAGATGCGGTCGGTCGAGGAATTGTAAGACAGGCCCGGTGTGAAGTTGGTCATGTCCTGGATCGAGTTGATCCCGACAATTTCACGCGTGTTGGCAGTAAAGGCCGATACGGCGATCGGCACGTCCTGCAGCCTCTGTTCACGCTTCTCGGCGGTTACGACGAGTTCTTCAATTGTGGTGGCAACGGCCGCAGCCGAGGTAGGTCGCGTTTGTGCGTGTGAGTTTACAGCAAAAACGCTAGCAACAAGCGCGCTGCCAACCATCAAGTTAAGTTTGAATCCCACAGTCCTGATCTCCCCGTCTGCCCACTAGCATTGCTAGGGGTCCATTTATTTTTTTAGCGACGCGTGCCCGGGGAGGAGCCGCTGACCGCAAATCGTGAGCCACCACAATAGGAACATATCGGTGATTCCTCAAAACGTAGCACTTCGTTCGAGAGAGCAAAAGCTCATTGGTTACGGGTTGGAAATTCGATTGAAACGCGGTGGGGAGGCTTTCGCGGGTTGGAGTGAAATGGGTTCGGCGATAGGCTGGATCTTGGAGACCGCGAAATGAGCGCCAATGCCTATGACTTTGCGTTTCAGACGATTGATGGCGGGCCGCTACCGCTGACGACGTTCAAGGACAAGGTTGTGCTGGTGGTGAACACCGCCTCAGCCTGTGGCCTGACCCCTCAGTACGATGGGTTGGAGAAGCTCTACAGCGACTACAAGGACAAGGGCCTGGTCGTGTTGGGCGTGCCCTGCAACCAGTTCGCCGGGCAGGAGCCTGGGACCGAAGCCGAGATCAAGACTTTCTGCGAGACCCGTTTCAACATCGACTTCCCCCTGACCAGCAAGGTCGAGGTGAAGGGCAACGGAGCGCATCCCTTTTACAAGTGGGCGGAAGCCGCGCTCGGCGAGCCGGCCGTGCCCGTTTGGAACTTCCACAAGATTCTGATCGGCAAGCACGGCGAAGCGATCGAGGCCTTCGGGCCGCGCACCGACCCGGAAGCGCCGGAAATCATCGCAGCGATCGACAAGGCGCTCTGACCTGGTTGCTGGTCTCTCGCCCGGTTGACTTGATCGGGTAGCGCTCTAGGCGCCCTGCGTTGCGGCCGGAGCTGCTTTCTCTAAGCGCTGCCCACGCCGGCCGCGCACAGCGAGGTCGACCGCAAGCAACCGGTTCTCGTTCTCCATGCGAAGGCTGACGCCCGGCATCCACATCATCGCGCAGTAGTCGCCAAGCGTGTCCTCGACAGCCTGAGAGAAGCCTTGGGCGTCTTGAGCCTTGTTCATCTGAACCTTGGCCATTCGCAGGACCTCCGGGCTGTTTTGCGCAACGCGCGCGGCCCAAGCAAAAGTCTCTCGCTCAAGTTCGGTTTTCGGCAGCACCCGGTTCACAAGGCCATATTGGGCAGCCTCGCTGGCGGAGATGAAGCGGCTCTCGAAGATTAACTCCTTGGCCCGTCGCACACCGATGTCCCAGGGGATCGACATATATTCGACCATGCCGGCGAGGAATTCTGCGTCCTCCGCGGCGAAGACAACGTCCATGGCCGCGGCCAGCATCCAGCCGGCGTAGATGCAGTAGCCTTCGACCATGGCGACCGTCGGCTTGGGGAAGTTCCGCCACTTCAACAGCAGGTCGAGATTATATTTCTTAAACTGGTCATACGTCTGGATGCCCGGCTTTGCGCCCAGCGCCTTGCGGTATTCCAAACCTTCATCGGTGCCGAGATCGTGGCCGGTCGAGAAGACCCCGCCTGAGCCCCGAACGACCACGACCTTTACAGATCCGTCGGCCCTTGCCCGGTCGAAAGCTTGGTCGATTTCATCCAGCATCCGGTAGCTCTGGGCGTTCCGATAGGCTGGCCGGTTGAGCGTGATCGATCCGATGCCGTCCTGAACGGAGTAGGCGATATCGTGAAATGTCACCGTGGCGTTCCTTCTGTGCTGCTGCGTCGACTATAGGCAGGGTAGGCGCCGGCGGCGAAGGGCAGGGGATGAACAATTCGGCCGAGATCGTTTCGAACTCGCTGGAGTTCCTCGCCGATCGGGTCGGCGACCCGGCGCCCCAGGTCTATGCGCGACTCTTCGCAGCCTATCCGGAGATGGAGGCATTGTTCGTGCGCGACTCGACAGGAGCCGTGCGTGGCGAGATGCTGGCCGTGGCGTTCCAATGTATCCTCGACCTTGGCGCCACCGGTTCCTATGCGCCCCACCTGATTGCCGCCGAACGGATCAATCATGAAGGCGTCGGCGTGCCGCACGAGGTATTCGGCCGGTTCTTCCCGATCCTCGTGGAGAGTTGCCGGGACCTCATGGGCGAAGCCTGGACGCCCGAGGTGGACACGGCCTGGGCCGAGCTTCTGGCGCGGATCGCTGTCCTCACACCCATCTGACCCCGCCGCCCACGAAAAAGGCCACCCCTCGAAAGGGGTGGCCAGCTCGATCACCGCTGGGGCGGTGGCTAGAACTTGTAGTGCACCTCGACGCCATAGGTCCGGGGCGGTGTCAGGTCGTACGCAGGGCCCTGGGTAAAGGCGCCGCCGCCGACAGGAGCTGCGATCGGGTAAGCCGCCGCAGCGGCGTCGTAGCCAAGCGTGTTGAAGACGTTGCGCACGTAGCCCACGATTTCGTATTTGTCGTGGTTGCCGGCCCAAGTGAGGCGCAGGTCGACCTGGTCCCACTTTGGCGCTTCGTCGTAGGACCGTGTGAAGATCGAGTCGTATGACTTGTCCTTCCACACGTAGGTGCCCGACAGCGTCAAGTCGCCTGGCATCAGCTTCCAGGTGTAATTGGCGTTGAAGGCGATCTTGTTCTTCGGAGCTTGCGGCAGAGGATCGCCACTGACGGCTTGCGCGCCTGTGGCGCCAACCGGCCGGGCCCCAAGCGCCATGGCGGCCGGGTCAGCGATGTCCACGAAGCAAGATCCCGTCGCGGCGCCGCCTACCAACGCGCAACCCGACTGAATTCGCGTGTCGTCGAAGCCGTAGACCAAGCTCAGGTTGAGGTTGTCGATCGGGTTCCAGATGGCCGTGAACTCAATCCCCTTAGAGACTGATTTCGGGATGTTGATGAACTCCGTGACCGTCACTGCGCCCACCGGCACGCCGATCGGGATCTGGGCGTCTTTGTAGTTGTAGTAGAAGGCGTCAGCGTCGATGACGAAGCGCCCCATGGTCTTCTTCAGGCCGACTTCGAAGTCGTCGACGTATTCCGGGCTCGCCTCGACCTGGGCGCCGATGAAGCCAGCGTTGAGGCCGAAGGCCTTGTAGCCGCGATTGTAGCGGCCATAGACCAGGGTTTCTTTGTCGGGCGTCCAGGAAACCCCGGCCGTGCCGGTGAAGGCGCTGGAGTGGTCCTTCAGGCACCGCACGTAGTCACCGGCGTACTTACCCGTGGCCTGCAAGGAAGGCGTCGAACAGATGCCCTTGCCAGGCGCCATGCTGATTTGGACGGGCGTGATGTCGACGGCCGGCATGAGGCGACCGAGGTTCTCAGCGCTGAGCGCAGGGGAGAGGTCTTGGAAGACGATGTAGCGGGCCTCTTCCTGGCCGTGCTTCTCGTCGTAGGTGTAGCGCAGGCCGGCCGTCAGTTTGATCTGGTCGGTGACCTTCCAGTCCAGCTGGCCAAAGGCGGCGGTGCTCGAGATGTGGTCCTGATAGTTGAGGACTAGATAATTCAGGCTGGGGTTGGCCGGCGCGGGGACCTGCGCGCCTGCGCCGAACAGCGGAAGGGCCGCTAGCGGTGAGCCGATCTGGGGCTGGTCGGGCTCCTGGAAAGTCTCCGGATTATTGTCGAATTCGTCGTAGCGATAGAAGCCGCCGATCCACTGCAGCGCATTGTCGGTCGTGGAGGCGAAGGTGAGCTCGTGGCTCGACCAGTTCGGATGCGCCTCATACTGGAAGATCTGCCTCGGTCGCACCGTCAGAGGTCCGCAATTCGCTCCGAGTGTCGAGCAGACACCACCTGGCGCGATCGGGATCTGGTAGGATGTGACGGGTGAGTTGTCGTTATTGAAGTAGGCGGTATGTAGATTATAGTGATACTGGCTATAACCGCCTATATACTTCATGTCGAACCCATCAAAGTGATGAGTGTAGTGTAGGGTGAATGTATAGGTCGCATTCAGGTCGATGTTGGTCGGCTGCGCGTGGGCAAATCTACGGATGTCCTTCAGCGCTGGGTTGTCGGTCAGACCAGTGGGGATACCCACGACCGATCCAGGCGCCGCGCCGCCGCCGAACGGGAAGTTCGGGTTAAAAACCAACTGTCCGGGCTGGGTCTCAGACGTGTCGTAGTGGCCGGCTGTCGGAATGCCCAAAAGGCCGCCCGGGCCACCGCGATCCTTGTTGAACCACAGGGTGTAGGCGTCGAACCAGATCTCGTTCTTGTCGTTCTTGTACTGGAGCTGGGCGTCGAAATAAGGGTCGTGGCGGACGTCGCCCTCGGTCGGGCCCGTCAGGTTCTTGAAGTAACCCTGTGTTTGGTTGAGGTCGTAGTAGCTCAGCCGATAGGTGAGCCCGTCGACGCCGGCGACAGGGCCGGTGACCGTGGCTTCGGTCTTGGTATAGCCGAAGTTGCCCACCACAGCGCGGAACTCACCGCCGAAGTCTTCCTTTGGGCGCTTAGAGATGGTGTTGATCAGGCCGCCGACCGCGTTGCGGCCATAGAGCGTTCCCTGGGGACCCAGCAGGACTTCTACCTGGTCGATCAGCATGTCGTCGCGACCGACGAGGAAGGTCGAGTTGGAGAAGAAGTC
>JAYUBY010000269.1:0-3760 GCA_043740635.1 Alphaproteobacteria bacterium | reverse complement strand
CAATTATCTCGGACTCTCGGCGGCGGCGGCGGCTAGCCTGGCGCTGGCCGCCCCCCGCGTTCGCGCGACCCCTGCGACCAACAAGACGAAGCGCATTTTGATCCTCGGCGGGACAGGCTTCATCGGCCCGCATCAGGTCCGCTACGCATTGTCGCGCGGGCATGAGGTGACGATCTTCAATCGCGGTCGCCAGAAGGAAGACTGGCCGGGTCACGTCGAAGAGCTGCTGGGCGACCGCAACACAGGCGACCTGAAGTCGCTGGAGGCGCGCGAGTGGGACGTCTGCATCGACAACCCGACAACGCTGCCGTTCTGGGTGCGCGACGCGGCCAAGGTGCTAAGGGGCAAGGTCAAGCATTACGTCTTCGTCTCGACCATCTCGGTCTATGCCGACAACGACAAGCCGGCGGACGAGACCGCTGCTCTGGCAGTCTACAAGGGTGTTGACCCGATGGCCGAGACGCAGGCGACCCTGGCTAAGAGCGCGCTGCTTTATGGTCAGCTGAAGGCGATCAGCGAGGCCGAAGCGCGCCGGCAGTTCGGCGAGGCGGCGACGACCGTGATCCGTCCTGGGCTGATAGTCGGTCCGGGCGATGAGACCGACCGTTTCACCTACTGGCCGGTTCGCTTGGCGCGCGGTGGGAAGGTTTTGGCGCCCGGCGATGGCGCCGATGCTGTGCAATTCATCGATGCCCGCGATCTTGCCGCGTGGATCGTGCGGATGGCGGAGTCGGGAACCCCTGGGACTTTCAATGGGACAGGCCCTGTCAGGCCTGTGGCGATGAAGGCCTTCCTCGGGGACGTCGCCGCCGGTGTTCACGCTGACGCGAAGCTCAACTGGGTCCCCACCAAGTTCCTGGAGGATCACAAAGTACAGGCCTGGAGCGATCAGCCGGTCTGGGTGCCGGGGCAGGGCGAAACTGCGGGTTTCCACCATCGCAGTATCGCGCGGGCCCTGAAGGGTGGACTGACCTATCGCCCCCTGCCAGTCACAGCCGCGGACACACTCGCTTGGTTTAAAACCCAGCCTGCCGAGCGTCAGGCCAAACTGCGGTGCGGTCTTACGCCGGAGCGCGAAACAGCACTGCTGGCGGAATGGAAGTCGGGTGGCGGCAAGGGCTGATGGCGAATCTCTACGACATCCTCGCGGCCGGTTTTCCCGTCGACCGCTCGAAGCCAGTCTTCCTGCTGATCGATGGTTCGGCGGTCAGCTACGCCGAGCTTGAGGCGGGGGCTGCGCAGATCGCGGGGCACCTGGTCGCCTCGGGGGTCGCGCCCGGCGACCGTGTAGGGCTTAAGGCCGAAAAGTCGGTCGAAGCAGTGATGATCTACCTGGGTGTCCTGAAGGCCGGCGCGGTCTTCTTGCCCCTCAATTCCGCCTACACCCACGCCGAGGTGGATTACTTCATCGGCGATGCGGCGCCGCGGGTCTTCGTCACAGACGCGCAGGCATTCCGGGCTGAAGCGGATGCTGCTGATCCGCTTCTAAAGTCCGCAGAACGCGCCGACCACCACCTAGCCTCGCTGATCTACACCAGCGGCACCACTGGCCGGTCTAAGGGCGCCATGTTGAGCCACGGCAACCTGGCCGCAAATGCGAGGGCATTGCACGAGGTCTGGGGGTTCACCCCCGATGACGTGCTGTTGCACGCCCTTCCGATCTTCCACGTACACGGGCTGTTCGTGGCTCTGCACTGCGCCTTCCTGAGCGGCGCGCCCATGGTCTGGCTGACGAAGTTCGACGATGCGCAGGTAATGACGGGCCTCGCCCGATCCACAGTGATGATGGGCGTGCCGACCTTTTACACTCGCCTCCTGGCCAATCCGAATTTCATCCGCGAGCGGGCGGCGCACATGCGTCTGTTCATCTGCGGCTCCGCGCCCTTGCTGGAATCCACCTTCAGCGAGTTTGAAGAGCGCGCTGGCATGCGCATCCTGGAGCGCTACGGGATGAGCGAGGCGGTAATCATCACGTCTAATCCCCTAGTTGGCGAGCGCATCCCAGGAAGCGTCGGCTATCCGCTGCCGGGTGTGGATCTTCGTATCGGTGGCGGCGAAGAGAACGGAGTCATCGAGATCCGCGGACCCAGCGTCTTTGGCGGCTATTGGGAGATGCCGGAAAAGACCGCCCAGGAGTTCACCCCTGACGGGTTCTTCATTACCGGCGACGTGGGGCGCCGGGATCCGGACGGTCGGGTTTGGATCAGCGGGAGAGCAAAAGACCTGATCATTTCGGGCGGCTACAACGTCTACCCCAAGGAGATCGAGCTGGTGCTCGATGAGCTGGCCGGTGTCACCGAAAGCGCTGTGGTCGGAGTTCCGCATCCGGACTTCGGCGAAGGTGTGGTGGCCGTGGTCATCGGCGCGGGCGACGAAGCGGCGATGATCGCCGAATGCCGGCGCCAGCTCGCGCCCTACAAGTCGCCCAAGCGCATCGTCTTCGTCGACGAGCTGCCACGCAACGCCATGGGCAAGGTGCAGAAGAACCTGCTACGCGACCGCTACGCCGGGCTGTTCGCCACAGGCTGAAAACAACACGAGGGAACAGCATGGATCTGCAGCTCAAGGGCAAAACCGCAGTGGTGACCGGCGGTACGCGCGGCATCGGTCGCTCGATTGCCGAATGCTTCGCCGACGAGGGCGCCAATGTGGCCATCTGTGCGCGCAACGCCGAGCAGGTCGCCGAAACAGTCAAAGCCCTGGAGGCGAAGGGTGTGAAGGCCTGGGGCGCAGTGGTGGATATCGCCGACGGGAGCGCGCTCACGGCCTTCATAAAAGATGCTGGCGCAAAACTCGGCGGGATCGATGTCCTGGTCTCTAATGCCAGCGCCTTGGTTCAGGGCAACGCCGAAGACGCCTGGAAGGCAATGTTCGACATCGACATGATGGGTGCGGTCCGCGGCTTCGAGGCCGCCAAGCCCTTCCTGGAAGCCGCCGGCCAGAAGAACGGCGACGCAGCCTTCATCATTACGTCCTCAGTGTCGGGCGCCGAGACCGACAACCCGAACTCCTACGGCGCCATGAAAGCTGCGCTGATCCACTACGCCAAGGGCGTGGCCCGCGAAAGCGCACCGAAGAAAGTCCGCTGCAATGTCGTCTCGCCGGGCACCGTATTCTTCGAGGGCGGCGTCTGGGGCAACGTAAAGAACAACATGCCGGGCTTCTTCGAGACCATGATCAAGCGTAATCCGACCGGCCGCATGGCGACACCGGAAGAGGTTGCAGCTGCGACGGTGTTCTTGGCCTCGCCACGATCAGCCTTCACCACGGGTATCAATATGCTGGTCGACGGTGCGATCAGCCGACGCGTGAATTTCTAGGCATAAAAGTCTGAAAAACGGAGAGAACGTGATGGGTGCGCTGTCAGGTCTGAAGGTCCTTGACTGCACACACGTCATCGCCGGCGCCTATTGTTCGATGGTCTTGGCAGACCTGGGCGCTGATGTGGTCAAGATTGAACCCCCGGCTGGGGAGACGACGCGCGGCCATCCGGGCGCCGCCTTCCGAGCCTTCGATTTCGTCAACCGCAACAAGCGCGCCATCGCGCTCGATCTGACGACTGAGCGCGGCGCAGCAACGCTACGCAAGCTCGCCGAGACTGCCGACGTTTTCGTGGAGAACTATCGCCCCGGATCGCTGGACAGGATGGGCCTGAGCTTCGCCCAACTCGCCGAGATCAACCCGCGTCTGATCTACTGCTCCGTCTCAGGCTTCGGCCTCGACGGGCCATACCGCGACCGCGGCGGCTTCGACCTGATCG
>JAYUBY010000268.1:0-7250 GCA_043740635.1 Alphaproteobacteria bacterium | reverse complement strand
GGGCGATGAGCATGATCCTGACGGCGCGGCGCGTGTCAGCTGCAGAGGGCAAGGAACTCGGGTTCGTTGCCGAGGTTGCCGCTCCGCAAGACCTGATGGCGATGGCTCGGACCTATGCCTTGGCCATATGCGAACTCGGCCCAATGTCGATCCGGGCGTCGAAGGAGGCGGTCTACAAGGGACTGGACGAACCAAGTCTTGAGGCTGCGCTTAAGGGCCAGAACCGCTATCCGGCCATTGCCGCGCTCTATCGCAGCGAGGATTTCGTTGAGGGGCCGCTGGCGTTCTCTCAGAAGCGCGCGCCGGCATGGAAGGGGCGTTGATGGAGGGCGTGTAGGGAACCCCTACGGTCTGACTGCGGCAAGTCGGCTGGTGTGCGCCGATCAGTATTGCAAGATGCCGCAATTGCTCGATCGAGCAGCACTTGCCTAAAGCTGACGCCCGCGTCAGGTTCGCCCCCTAACTAATCACCGTTCAGGGAAGCGCGTTCGGCATATGGATCGCTACGACTACATCATCATCGGGGCGGGTTCGGCCGGGTGCGTATTGGCCAACCGACTGACGGCAGATGGGGACAAGCGCGTTTTGCTGCTGGAGGCCGGCGGTAAGGACAATTCCCTGATGATCAAGATGCCAGCGGGTGTTGGGGGGTTGATCGGAAAGCAAGGTCCGCAGAATTGGGGATTTTGGACCGAGCCGGAGCCGAACTTAAACGACCGCAAGCTCTGGTGGCCACGAGGCAAGGGCTGGGGCGGGTCGTCCTCGATCAACGGCATGATCTACATCCGCGGCCACGCGCGCGACTATGACCAATGGCGTCAGATGGGTCTGCCGGGCTGGGGCTATGCGGACGTGCTCCCCTATTTCAAGCGGTCGGAAAGCCTGGAGGGCGGCGGCGACGCCTGGCATGGCAGTGAGGGCCCGCTCAAGGTCTCCAAGGCATCTTCTCCCAACCCGATCTATTCGGCGACTATTCAGGCGGGCGCTCAGGCCGGCCATCCGCTGACCAAGGACTTCAACGGCTTCCAGCAGGAGGGCTTTGGGCCCTACCAGTTGACCATCCACGACGGCCAACGTTGGAGTGCTGCGCGAGGCTATCTGCATCCGGTGCTCGACCGTTCGAACTTGACCTGCCTCACCGGCGCGCGGACGACCCGCATTGTGGTCGAAGATGGTCGAGCGACCGGCGTCGAGATTTTTGACGAGAAGATCAAGACAAGGCGGATCATCTACGCGGACGCAGAGGTGCTGCTCTGCGCAGGCGCAGTTCAGTCGCCGCATATCCTGCAGCTTTCCGGGATCGGCGATCCGGATGAACTGTCGGCTCACGGGATCCAGGTCGTGAAGGCGCTGAAGGGTGTCGGTGCAAACCTGCAAGATCACCTGGACGTCTGCATGTCGTGGGTGTGCCCCAAGCCGATCACACTCTATTCCCTGCGCAAGGGGGTGATCAAAACCCTCAGCGTCGGGCTCTCCTATATGCTGTTCGGCAAGGGGATCGGCCGGCAGCAATTCTTGGAATCGGGCGCCTTCCTGCGCTCCCGACCAGATCTCGATCGACCCGATCTGCAAATCCACACCGTACTTGCGATCATGCAAGACCACGGCAAGGTGCAGGTCGATAAGGACGGCTTCACGTTTCACGTCTGCCAGCTCAGACCCGAAAGTCGCGGAAGAGTGGGTCTGAAATCTGCCGACCCGTTCGACGATCCGGCGATCTTCGCCAACTACCTGGCCGCCGAGGAGGACCGCCGCGCGCTCCGTGAGGGCGTGAAGATGATGCGCAAGGTGGCAGAGCAATCGGCGCTCGATCCTTATCGCACGTCGGAATACGCACCCGGCACAGCAGTGCAAACCGATGCGGAGATCGACGCCTGGATTAAGAAGAACGCCGAGACGATCTACCATCCCGTCGGCACCTGCCGCATGGGCGCGGACGGCGATCCGATGGCGGTAGTGGACGCGCAATGCCGGGTGCAGGGGATCGCGGGGCTTCGCGTTGTGGACGCTTCGGTCATGCCCACGCTGGTCGGCGGCAACACCAATGCGCCGACCATCATGATCGCCGAGAAGATCTCCGATGCGATCCAGGGCAGGGCTTTCCTGTCGCCCGACGACGTACCGGTCTATGGCGACGGGCTGAAGGCGGCCTAACCCAACCTCGGCTCATCCCCACTTGGCGGGGCAAGGCTCATCAGAGGGCTTTGCGCCAGGTCCCATCTGCGAGACTAAAGCCGTTGTCGGCGTAGAGGTGACGAACCGGGCCGTTGCGTGAGGTCTCGATGATCTGCGCCAGGACCTCGGTGTGCCGGTCGGCGACGGCGTCGAGGATGAAGCCCAGGAACTGGTGCTCAACCTTCAGGCCGATGACCCGGCAGCTCATGGCGAAGGCGGCGATCTGGGCGCCGTCCAGGACGGCCGCGGCCACGAGGCCATAGTCACCGAATCGGTCGCGGCAGTGGGCGACGAAGACCTGGCCGGCTTCGGCGTACCGCGCGAGTTCGTTCTCCGAGAAGGTTCGGCCGGTGGTGTTGAACTGGGTAGTCCGCTGGAAGAGTTCACCGACGCGGGTAAGCATCGCCGGGTCGGTTGGACGCTCGTAGGTGGTCACGACCTGCAGCGAAACCAGGAAATCGTCGCCTGAGGTGGCGCGTTCGCGCTCGCGGCCCAGCTGGGCCTTCACCAGGTCCGTTCGCGCCGCGGACTCCTCGGTAAGTTTTAGCGTCTGGAAGCGCGGATCGTTAAGCAGGATGCGTCGTAGCGCGAACGGGTCCTCGCCCAGGACGTCGACTGCGGGCAGTTCCTGGCGGACGCGTTCTCGCTCCACTGGATGATCGTCGATGAAAACAAAGGCATCGAGCGCAAAACCCAGCTCTTCGGCGATCGATACGATGTTGGAGGGCTTGTCCTGCCAGTTCACTCGCCAGGTGACGAAGTCGTCGGGTGTGAGCAGGCGGTCGTGCGGATAGTGATCCGGATAGGTCCAGAGCTCGCGGACTAGGGCCTCGTCGTTCTTACTGACGCAGGCCAGCAGAATGCCGCGACGCTTCAGCGCCTTTAGGGCTTCGTGGAAACCGAAGTAGAGGCCGATGTAGGAATTGTGGCCGCTGATCTCCGGCGTCCACGCAAAGGGAGCGCCGGTTTCAGCCAGGACGCCCGGCCACAGAGTGCCGTCGAGGTCGAGGATCACACACTTCTTGCGGCCGAGGCCCATGACCACGGCAAGGAGATCCATGTGGGCGCGGGCAGCGACCGATTCGCGGCGGTAGAGGTCGGGGCCGACCAAGGCGGCCAGCGGCGCGGAATCGGGGAAAGCATTGTGGACGGCGGCGAGTTCACTGGCCGGCCGCTGCAGCATCCAACCTGGTGAGCCGAAGTGGGTGAAGCCGACCAGGCCGTCATCCATCAGCTGGTTCAGGCCCTCTGCGGAAAGCGTGGCGGCGATATCGACCACGTAGACGCCGCTGAATTGGTCGGCCAGCGCCTCCAAGCCGGCGTTCACGGCGCGGAAGCGGTTGCGGTGGGCGTGTGGGCCACGGTCGGCGAGGCCCAGCGGCTGGACCGTGGGCTCTGGCAGGCCATCGATCAGGATGGGGGCGTCGGAGTGAGCGCGCAGGCCTTGGATCACGTGACGCGCCTCAGCGATATAAACCGCCGCCGGGTCGCCAGCGTGGTCCGCGGAAGAGCCCTGGGCAACCAGGTGACGTGAGCGCAGCGCGCCGATGAAGATCGCCTGATGTTGTCGTTCGCTGGCGAGCCGCAGGTCGTCGGGGAAACTTGCAGCTACGCGCAGATCGATATCCCGGGTGGCGGCTTCGCGGCGCAGGAAGTCAGCTTCCATCTGCAGATCGCAGTCGCCGAACAGCAGGACATCCCATCGATGGCACTTGGCGCCGCCGAGGTCATCGGCTCCCAAGGCTGTCGTCACGGACCAATAGGGGTTCGAACCTTCACCTGCTTGCCGGCGCAATTGGTCAAGCGCCTCACCAGGGTCGCGCCCATGCAGCTCAGCAAGTCGTTCGGCAACCGCTGCGGCTTCGGCGGCTTCATCGTCGGCGGTCAGCACGCCTCGTTCCATCAGGCTCGCCAGGCAGCCGGCGAGGGTGTCGGCGTCGATGGTCAAGCCTTCGCGCAATTCCGCAAGATCGCCTGGCATCTCCCGGGGCGTTGCGAACCACGCCACGATGCCAGCGACCTCGGTATCGACCACCAAGCGCAAATGGCTGATCGCATGCACGATCAGGACGCGGTCCTCGGTGAGTGGGGTTAGATGGACGTAGGTTGAACGGCGAATCAGCATTGCAAGGGGGCTCCGCGGAGGTTGACGCGAAGCTACGGCCAGCAAGCTGCCTGATGGTTAAGACGCTTTAGTATTTTGGCTTTCGGACCAGGCGGCGAGGCGGGCCTGGGCCTCGGTGCCGCCTAGGAAGGTAAGCAACACATAGCGGCTGCCCTTGGTCACTGGTGCAGCTTCATGCAGCAGGGCCGCAGAGAAGACGATCGCGCCGCCGGTGGGTGGGCTATAGCGATCGTTGTCAAACTCTGGGAACATCAGCTCACCGCCTACGTATTCGTCGGTGTTCAGGTTCAGCGACAGGGCAAACTCGCGGAAAGCGGTGTGGGGGGCGGCGTTGTCGCGGTGGCGCCTAAAATAGCCGCCGGTGTCGTCATATCGTGCAATCAAAATGCGGTCGGCGTTGACGATGTCGGCCTGGAAGGCGCGCTTGATCTCGGGGACAATTCGCGCGCCCAGCAGGTTCACGACTTCGGCGTGCAACAGGCTGTCAGGCGTGAGCTCCATGTCGCGGCGCTTCTTCTTGGACTCGTCGAGCTTAGCGTGGGCATAGCCATCGCTGAACGAGGCCATCACGCCAGCTTCGTGCGGCGAGGCCTCAAAATGGTCGATCAGCGCGCGGCAGAGCATCGGCGAGGCGACGTTGGGGATGATCAAGGCGGGCGCTGTCGCGGAGCGAATCGTTGAAGCACTCGAGGAAACCCGGTCGATGGACGACCCCAGGGCCTGCGAAATGTCCGTGTACTCGCCTAGCGCAAAAACCTCGACGACCCGGGCGCAGCGGTCGATCAGTACCGCCACTGCAGCGCCATCGAGGTGACGCAACGCCACCTCAGGCTCCTTCGTCAGATAAATCAGCAAGTCAGTGACAGTGGGATCTGTCGCAAACCGCGCGGTGAACGGCATGGTCGCCGGTGCCAATGGTACGAGATCGACGCCCAACACCGCAAGCTCAGGCTGCATCGCGATCAGACGCCTCAACAGGTTGGCCGCCGCCTCAGGCTCGACCGCGCCAAGCGCGACAATCAACGCCGGGCGCCCGGCCTGAGCGTCCAATGAGAAGAAGCGTCCCGAGGCTGCGGCGCCGACAAATTCAGGCGCCCGGTTCCCGATCAAGAAAGGCAAAGCTGTTGTTCCCATCGCCGAAGCATCCAGGCTGATGGTGAATCGCGGCTTACTGACGACTCCATTATTGCGATTATTGCGCCTTTCCCGACCAAAGACCGATCAGCCGGCTGGCTACTTCGCCTGCGGCTCGACCTCCAGCTTGTAAGCCTTGTCGTCCTTTAGGACGAGCTGGGCGGCGCGTTTTACGTCATCGGCCGTGATCCGCTCGGTGCCGGGAATAATGTGGCGGATGAAGTCGAGGCGTCGGGAATCGGACTGGGCGCCGGAGAGTTCCTGCAGCCAATATTGGTTAGTGACACGGGCCTTCTCGAGTTTGTCGATCCGTGGCTTCTTGGCGCGGGTCAATTCGTCTGGGGTCACATCGTTGGTGCGAAGGTCGACCGCGATCTTGCCCACATCACGGAAGAAGCCATCGAGTTTGGCCGGCGGCACCTCGACGCTGGCGGCCAGATAACCCCAGCCGGTCCAGGTAAGGCTGTGCGCATAGCTGACCGAGGGCGAATACGTGATGCCTTGGTTCTCGCGCAGTTCGTCGATCAGCCGAAGGTCCATGATTTCGCCCAGGATGTCGTTGTCCAAGGCCTGCTGCGGATTGGCCCAAAGGTCGTTCGTCGGCCAAGCCACATAACCGATCGCCTGGTCGGCGCGCCCCTTGTGAGTAAACACAGTTGGCTTGCTGTTCGCGGCAGGGAAGCCGACTTGGCGCTGGGCGGCGGGCGTCGGGTGAGCCGCCTGACGGGCGGGGAGCGAGCCCAGCGTGCGCGCCACCGCGTCGATGGCCTTGTCCACAGTGACGTCGCCCACGATCACCACCTCGATGGGATCGCTGGCCAGGTGGGGCGCCACTTGCGCCTGAAGATCCGTCAGCTGCGCCATTGCGATGTCCTCGCGGCTCGGGAAGGTGAAGCGGCGGTCGCCGGCGTGCAGCAAGCCGGAGAGTTCCCGGCCCATCACGCCGCCGTCGGTGCCTTCCATCTGATCGTGGACAGTCTTGCCGGCGGTTTGTTGGCGCTTGAAGGCTTCGCTGCGCCAGCCCGGATCGGAGACGTAGGCGCTGAGCACTTGCATCTCGGTCGGCAGGTCGCCGGTGCGTGTTGAGCCGGACAGTACGAACGCGTCCTCGCCGATGTTGAATCGTGCGCCATAGACCTTGGAGGCGAGGACGCGCTCGGTGTCTTCGTTGTCGATCTGCTTGAGACCCCCCTCGATAAAGGCATTGCCGAAATAGGCCAGGCTCTGGCGGTCCTTGGGCAGATCCTGAAGGCCGTCGCCAATGTTGACCCGAACTAGCACCTCATCGTCGCGGAACTTGGTGGACTTCACAGTCAGGCGCACTTCGTTTTCGAAGCGAACAAAGACGGTGTCGAGGTCGCTGACTTCTTTGCTTTCGACGACCTTGCCCGGGGTCCCGAAGCTTGAATATGGCCAGGCGACCTCGTGCGGGGCGGTGGGCGCGGCGACCGCGACCTTTTGTGTGGAGGCAAACTCGGCGAGGACTGCGGTTTCGGCGCCGGGAACGGGTTTGGGAGAGGACATGAAGACCAGAGGGCCTTCGCCGGCGAAGGCGGCCCTCAATGCGGCTGACACCGTTTCGGCTTTTAGTCCCTTTACGATCGTCTCAAGGAAGGTGAGGTCGTCGGCAGGGCTGGTGACCACCTCTTGGTCGCCCAGGGAGCCTACAATCTCATCAGCGATCTGGGCCGGGCGCCGCGTGGCTCTGCCGGCCACAGCGGACTGGGCCTGCGCGCGAAGCTCGGCAACTTCGCGGTCAAGTTCGTCCTGGCGGACGCCGTATTGCACGGCGCGACGCTCCTCCTGATCGACCGCC
>JAYUBY010000267.1:0-4142 GCA_043740635.1 Alphaproteobacteria bacterium | reverse complement strand
GCCGCCCAGGTGGAGTTTCTTGAACAGATGTTCGACGGCGGAGGAGGAACCTTCGTAAACAAGGGCACCAACGGGCGCTGGCGCGACGTCCTTTCACCGGAAGAGATCGCTTTAAGTGACGAGGTCGCCGCCGCCAACCTCACGCCTGATTGCGCGCACTGGCTGAAGACTGGCGAGCTGCTCGGCTAAACGGGATCGGGGCCCGGCTCGCTCGCTACCCGCGAGGGCCATAGGCAGGGTCGACTGACGGTGTCGTAGCACGATCTTTGGATCTAACCCTTAGCTGGCCTCGGCAAAGGCTAAGGCTGCTCTCTTGCGACGCTTGGAGCGCAGATCGGACCCGCATCGTCTTGGGGCGCTGGGTGACGAACGCTTCCCATAGCCCATTCCCGTCCTGACGATTCACGATCGAGGATGATCCATCAAAATCAGTGCACACCTAGGCGATCCGCTCACCGCCCCCTAAAATCTTCCGGTGGGTAGGGCGGTGGCGATAGGTGGACGGATTTCCAACCCTTTTCAGTTGGGTGACCAGGCACGAGCAGTTGCTGTCGGGGCTCGCGGCAATGGTTGTCATTGCCGGCGTGGTCTTTTCTCCTATTGGGCATGGACTTCGCGTCCTGCTGGGACGGCGCCGGCAGATGCTGGCAGGGCGCGGAATCGCATCGCCCACCGCATTTGCGCCACCACCAATGCTCGAGGACCATCCCTCCATTGCCGTCCTGCCCTTCACCAACATCAGCGACGACCGCGAGCAGGAATTTCTGGCCGACGGCATGACCGAAGATGTGATCACCGGGCTGTCGCTCAGCCGAAGCCTGTTCGTGATCGCCCGCAATTCGACCTTCAGCTACAAAGGCAAAGCGCCGAACATCCGGGACGTCGGTCGCGAGATGGGTGTGCGGTATGTGCTGGAAGGCAGCGTGCGGCGCATCGGCGAGAGCCTGCGCGTCACCGCGCAGCTTGTCGACGCTCGAAATGGCGTCCACGTATGGGCTCAGGCCCTAGACCGGCCGCTCGCTGAAATCTTCGAGATTCAGGATGAAATTACCGCCGGCATCGTCGCGGCCCTAACTGCACATCTTACCCATGCGGTCACGCCCGAAGTCGCGCGAGCGCGGCCGGACAGCCTAGACGCCTGGCAGCTTTGCCACCGAGCGCGCGCTCACTTCCTCAGTAACTTCGACGCGGCGAGCCGGCGGACCGCCGAGGTCTTGTTGCGCAGGGCGATTAGGAAGGACCCAAAGTATGCGGTAGCTTGGGTTTATCTCGGCTGCATCGTCGCTTGGCGTTGGATCGTCGAGCCCGGCACCGATGCCAATGAGAATCGAGAAGAAGCGCGCTACTGCATCGAACGAGGGGTGAGCCTTGCAGCCGGCGATCCGGACGTTTTGGCCTTCCAAGGCAACTTCGCGATCATAACAGGCCAACCCAGGGATGCCGTGCCCTACCTTGAGCAGGCTTTGCATCTCAATCCCAATGAAGTGGTCTACCGCATGTTCTTGGCTCGGGCGCTCGCCTATGTCGGCCGCCCTGCGGAAGCACTCGGGGAGATGGAAGCAGTGCTGCGGCTAAGTCCCCGCGATCCACTGGCGCCCAACTATGCTTTCCAGATGGCTCAAATTCACTTTTCCCTGGGAAGCTACGCAGAGGCGGAAAGCTGGGCGCGTCGATCGCTCGCGGGCAACGCACGAAGTTCCCGGGTCGCGCTTATTCTGGGAGAGGCGCTCGCTGCTGAGGGGCGGGTAGAAGAAGCCCACGAAGCCATTCGAGAGGCCCTGCGCATCACGCCCGAGATATCCCTAGCTTCGCAGGAGTATATCCTTCGCAATCTTGGCCTGGACGAGGCGCTCCTGGCGGACCGCCTGAGGTACCTGGCCATCGCTTGGCCCTTGGACCTCAACTGAGCCTCTAGCTGGGCGATGAGGAGTAGACGGGCCGAGGGCCATGTCCGTCAGAGTGCAACTGCGCGGCGCATGTGAACGTATTTATTACACCCGAAGGAGACACCCATGCGCGGACTACTGATCGCTTCCAGCCTATTCGCCCTAGCCGGTTGCGCTAATATGGGCTCCCCCCCTATCCCGCTGCATCCCGCCGCGACAATCGATGCGGCTCGGTTCTACACAGGTACATGGTACGAAATCGGAAGGCGGCCCATGGCGCTTACCGACGGCTGCGTGGCAGGCGGCACCACCTATACGCCACAAGGTGGCGGCCGGGTGAAGGTGCTGGATTTCTGCCACAATGGATCGCCCGCAGGCGGTTTGAAGACCATCGGGGGCCAAGCTCACATCGTCGATCTGGGGTCGAACGCCAAGCTGCATGTGAGCTATCGTTTCTTCGGGGTATTTCCGATCCCGCGCGACTACTGGGTGCTGGAACACGCGGACGATTACAGCTGGTTCATCTCTGCCGACCCGAGCTTCCACGACCTGTGGATCTACTCGCGCAACCCCCACCCTACCCAGGCCGAAATCGCCCCGCTGGTTGCTCGCGCCAAGGCGCTTGGCTACGACACTGGCGTGCTGGAATTCCCCGCAACCGGCTTATAGGCGACCATTTGGATCGACGACGGTCCATCTCCGATCTCTCGGGGCGGCGCCCGCCCCAGTCGCCAGCCCAGCACGAACCTCGCGCGGGATGGGCAGAGGCGGAGAAGCGGTTGGCGGAAATCAGCGACGAAGCGCCCGCATGGCCTTACTTCGGAAATGGTGACGAAGAGGCCATTTGAGCATGGGCAATCAGGACCAGGGTCAGAACCGGAAAGAGGTGAATGGGGCTGAGCCCCTTGGGATTGATATCGTGGATCGCGAAGCTGGCGAGGGCTGTGATGGTCATCAGCCCACACCAAACCTAACCAACGGTTCGATGGCGGAGTATGCCTTTAGGCAAGACCAGCTGTGAGATGCCGAGCGGCAACGCCAGCAGCACTGTCGCAAGATGGGCAATGGCTGCTGTGCTGCGCAAATTACGCGGGATGGGCGTCGACGACAGGGCCGCGTTGGAGAGCGCGGCGGTCGCGAGAAGAAAGACGATACAGCTTCCTACCACCGCTACCGGCAGAAGCCGTGACCGAGGCCCGATTGGGGCTAAAGGCGCTTCAGTCATTCACCGTCGAATATACCAAAACCGATGCAATGCCCAAATCCCTGACCGCCGCGCGGTAGGAAGTCGTGATCGTCTCGGGATGAATGCCCTGGTTCTTCCGCAGCCGCCTCAACAGTTCGCGGGCTTGTTGCGGCGCTTCTGAACCAAGATATCCAGAAACTGGCCGTCATCGTCGACGGGCCGCCACAGTTACATGCGTCGCTCGCCGATCTTCACGACCATCTAGTCCGGATGCCAGCGGCCGGTCGGCGCAGTCCGGCGGCGACGCATCTGGCCCGCGATTAGCGGGCCGAACTTCATCACCCAGCAGCACACCGCCTCGCGGCTGATTACGATGCCGCGCTGGGCCAACAGCTCCTCGACTTCACGGGTCTCAGCGTGAAGCAAATAGGGCCAGACCGCGTGCGGATGACCCCCTGCGGAGACCGGCACCGTTTGAACGAGATCGGATTCATGCCTGCGCCCCGGCCGCCCTTGTTTTGGCCATCGCGGTTCTGTCAGCAGGGCCATCCTAAGAGCCAGATCGATCAGCTCCTGCCTTGGGCTTACGCGCCGGTCGCGTCCCAGGCCGCCTGAAGAGCTTATCGAACACAGCCTCGGCGCGCTTCACGCCGTCCTCGGTGAGCCACACCGACTTGGCTTTGCTGACCGGATCATCGATCAGACCCTTCGCATGCAACCGGTCCATCACGTCCCAGTCGAATGACTTCCAGGCCCGTAAAGCCCCTCTAAAGGGATCCTTCTGGAAAACGCCAGGAAGAGCAGCGCCAAAGCGGCGGCGTCGAAATTATCCACCGCAGATTAAAGAGTAATTCCCGCAGAATATGCGGTGAAAAAGCAGCTCATTCACCGCATCAAGCCTGTGGCAGGAGCTACAACGGGCACCCTTCACTCTACATTGCAATGTATGGGAACCACCCCACTGCAAAAGATCTAACAGGCTGTTGAAGAAGTCTCGCGGCGGGCGATGAAGTTGGCTTCGTCTCCGCCGTGGAAGCAGATTTGGCCCTTTAGGGCGCCGTCGGGCTGAA
>JAYUBY010000266.1:0-14500 GCA_043740635.1 Alphaproteobacteria bacterium | reverse complement strand
ACGTCGCGACCGCCGTGCCCGTGAGGGCGGCATTCGTTGAGGTCGCGGCTGTGGCCGATGGCGCGGGCACAGCTGTTGTCGTGGTTGTGGTCGACTGCGCATAAGCCGCGCCGCCAATGAGGGCGGTCGCGGCGACGGCGGTCAGCAGGTGAGCGATCTTCATGGCGGGGGCCTCCAAATGCCTTTGTTGGCACTTAAAGCGTTCCACGCCGGTGAAGGTTCATTTCTTCTTGCGGGCGGGCGGCTTGGCGGTGGGCTCCGGGGTGGTCGGCGCAGGCGCTGCAGCCGGCTCTTCCGGCGGCGTCGGGTTGGCCTCGGGCACGGATCCGGCGATCATTACCTCGTCGACGACCTGGATGGTACCGTTGGAGGTGACGACATCGGGCTGGACGATGAAGGCGTTGTCGGCTTTCAGCACGCCGTCCTGACTGCCGTCGAGCACGACATGGTCGCCGGCGCCGGTAGGCCATGGCCCACGCGTGCCCTTGATCTTGCTGGAGGGGACTACGGCGTTGATGACATGGTGCAACAACAACTTGCGCAGATCGGCCTTGGTCGGGTCGGCGATCATCTTGTCGAGTTGGCCAGCCGGGAGGGCGGCGAAGGCCGCGTCGGTCGGCGCGAAGAGAGTCAAGTGACGCGCGCTGTCCTGGAAGAGCGCAGAGAGATTGGCGCCGTCGAGCGCCTTCACCAGGCTGGTGAACTGGCCGTTCAGCCGCAGCGTGGCCATGCTGTCAGTGTTGGCGACCAGCGGCCTGGCAAGCGGCACAGGCGCCGGGTTGGTCGGGGCGGCCACAAGGGCGGTCGGGGCCGGCGTCTGCGCTACAGCGGCGCTAGCGATCAGGGAAACGGCCGCGGCCGCAATAAGCAAACGATGGAACGGCATCAGGTCCTCAGATTTGAAGGCGAACAACTCCGCCACACGTATGCATCGGCAGAGTTCGCGGTGTCTACGCGTCGCAGAGCCTAGATTTCCACACAACGGGTCCGTGAACATGCAGTTCCGAACCTAGAAAATTCCGCCTGGACGGCTCAATCGCCCAAATTTCAGGCATGGCCCTCCAGGGTCGCCTAGGAATCGGGCGCACGACGCCTTCTTGCTCAGCTGACCCACCCCATGCGGACGCGGCCGTCGATCACGTCGATAGCGTCAGTCGGCCGGCGCGAGACGAGGATGGGGACAATTCGCGGCGGTGGAAACTCAACACTGATGGCCGGTCCAGCCTCAAGGACTGCGCGGAGCGAGCGGATGAAACTGATCATGGCGATCGTCAAACCCTTCAAGCTGGACGACGTGCGCGAAGCGCTCGTGGGCGCCGGCGTCGAGGGGCTGACGGTTTCGGAAGTCAAAGGCTACGGCCGGCAAAAGGGGCAGACCGAGATTTACCGGGGCGCTGAGTACCAGGTGAATTTTCTGCCGAAGGTAAAGCTGGAGGCGGTGGTCGACGACGCCGCCGTCGGCAAGGCGGTGGAAGCGGTCAAGGCCGCCGCGGCCACAGGCAAGATCGGCGACGGCAAGATCTTCGTCCTCAACGTCGAGGACGCCGTGCGCATCCGGACCGGCGAGACCGGCGCCGCGGCGCTTTAGCGATCAAGAACAAGGGGACATTTGAAATGAAGCTCATCGGATTGAAAAGGCTGGCCGGGCTCGCGCTCGCCGCCGCCGTGATCGGGGGCCCGCTCGCCGGCTCCGCGATCGCACAGACTGCTGCCGCCCCGGCTTCGCCGGCGCCGGCCGCCGCAGCGCCGGCCGCTGCGGCGACACCGGCTGCCACGCCTGACGCTACCACTCCTGCCGCCGCTGCGGCTGCGCCCGCTGCGGCGGCTCCCGCTGCAGCGCCGGCGCCGCCGAAAATCGATACCGGCGACACGGCCTGGATGCTCACATCTTCCGTGCTTGTCCTTATGATGACCATCCCGGGCCTGGCTCTCTTCTACGCCGGCATGGTGCGCAAGAAGAACATCCTGGCCACCCTGGCCCAGAGCTTCGCAGCGACCGCATTGATCACGGTGCTCTGGATGGTGATCGGCTACTCCATCGCCTTCACGGATGGAGGCAAGAACAACGCCCTGATCGGGGGCGTGAAATACCTGCTCCTCGGACCAATGGGGCTGAACGCCACGAGCATGCTGGCGCCGACGATTCCTGAATCTGTCTACATGTTCTTCCAGATGACCTTCGCGATCATCACACCGGCCCTGATCGCCGGCGCGTTGGCCGACAGGATGAAGTTCTCGGCCTTCCTCACCTTCATGGGCGCCTGGCTACTGCTGGTCTACTGCCCGATCGCCCACTGGGTCTGGGGCGGCGGCTGGCTCGGCACGATGGGCGCGCTGGACTACGCGGGCGGAACGGTCGTGCACCTGAACGCCGGCACCGCGGGCTTGGTGGCGGCTCTCATGCTCGGCAAGCGCAAGGGACTCGGCACCGAAAACATGGCGCCGCATAACCTAGCCTACTCGGTAATCGGCGCGTCCCTGCTCTGGGTCGGCTGGTTCGGGTTCAACGCCGGCTCGGCTGTGACATCTAACGTCAACGCCGGTATGGCGGCTGCCGCGACCCAGATCGCAGCCGCTGCGGCGGCCCTGGCCTGGATGTTCGCGGAATGGATCATCTCCAAGAAGCCGTCGGTGCTGGGCATGGTGTCAGGAGCTGTGGCGGGCCTGGTGGCGATCACTCCAGCCTCCGGCTTCGTCAATCCGATGGGCGCGCTGATCATCGGCCTTTCGGCCGGCGTGGTCTGCTACATCTCGGCGGTTCATGTGAAGAAGATGATCGGCTACGACGACGCTCTGGATTGCTGGGGCGTGCACGGTGTCGGCGGTGCATTGGGAGCCCTCCTGACTGGGGTTTTCGCCAGCAAGCTGATTAACCCCGGGTCCGCGCCGAAGGGCGGCCTGCTGGAGGGAAACCCCCACCAGATGGTGCTGCAGTTCTACGATGTCGGGGCAACTTTCCTCTACTGCGGCATCGTCACTTTCGTGATCCTGCTGGTGATCAAGTACACGATCGGCCTGCGCGTCAGCGAAGAGGTCGAAGTGGAGGGTCTCGACATCAACCTCCACGGCGAAGTTGTGCACGGCTAAGCACGCGCTGGAGAGCGAAGCCTGCGGAACGGGGGTCCTTCGGGGCCCCCGTTTTCGTTTGGGCTACTCCGGGTCCGGCCAGGGGCCGCCAAGGCGGCAACGCCGAACCCACCATCCGGGCGCCATAGCCTCGAGCCGCTCGGCGAGGCTTTCTGCCTCGATGTCGCTGACACAGAGGGCGAAGCAGGTGCCGCCAGACCCGGAGACGCGGGCGAGCAGGGTTTCGGGCTCGGCAGCCAAGGTCTCCAGAACGGTCCCGACGGCAGGCGCAAGCGCAACCGCCGGCGCCTCCAGATCGTTGCGCTGGACGGCAAGCCAGGCGGCAAGGTCGATCGCATCTTCAAAAGCATCCGGCGCTGCGGGCGGGACCACGTCACTAAACCGGCCCTCCACATCGAAGCGTCGATAGACCTCTGCCGTCGCGACGGCGACCCGAGGGTTGACCAGCACCGCGGCCAGCGGCGGCAATCCGGGAGCCGAGGACAGGCGCTCTCCCCGTCCCTGCGCCATGGCTGGCGCGCCCCACAGGCAGGCCGCGCCATCGGCCCCTAACGAGGCCGCCAGGGCCTCCAGACGATCGTTGTCGATCGGCAACTCAAGGGTCTCACGCAGCAGTCGCATCGTCGCGCCGGCGTCGCTGGAGCCGCCGCCGAGGCCGGAGGCGACAGGCAGAAGCTTCTCAAGGCTGAGCCCGATCGGCGCGACCGGACGCCGCGCTTCTGCGATCAGCGTTCTGGCCGCGCGAAGGACGAGATTATCGTGCTCCGCCGTCAGGTCTCGTGCGAACGGCCCGGCCACTCGCAAAGCCAAAGATCCGGCGTCGAACGTCGAAACCCGATCGCCGATATCGGCGAAGACCATCAAGCTGCAGATGGGGTGAAAACCGTCCTGCGGGGCGCCCACATGCAGGAAGAGGTTCACCTTGGCGGGCGCGAAGGCCGCGCGCGCCACAACTAGCTTCCGGCGAGCTTTGGCGTGGGTCCGTCGGGGCCCAGGCCTGAAGCCAGCTTGGCTTCAGCATTGACCTTGGTCTTGTCGTCGGGTTTCAAAGTCAGCACACGGCGCCACTGGAACTGCGCTTCGTCCTTGCGGCCGACTTTCCAGTAGGCGTCACCAAGGTGATTGTTGATCTCGGGATCACCCGCCTCGAGTTCAACCGCCTCCTCGAGCTTCTCGACGGCCATCTTGTAGTCGCCCATCCGGTAGAAGGCCCAGCCGAGGGAATCTATCATGGCGCCGGAGCGCGGGTCAGCGGCGACGGCCTTTTCGATCATCGCGCGCGCCTCGTCGAGATGCTGGCCGCGGTCGATCCAGGAATAGCCCAGATAATTCAGCAGTTCCGGATCCTCAGGGCGGATTTTCAGCGCCGCCTGCAGATCGGCCTGGGCTTCGGGCCAACGGTTCATGCGCTCGTAGGCGACACCCCGAGAATAGAGCAGTCGCCAGTCTGGGATCTTGGCCTCAGAGATTACGCCGTTCAGCACCTGCACAGCCTCTGGGAACTGCTCGTCGGACCGTAACAGATCGGCCAGTGTCACCCGTGCGTCAGTGTTGCCACCGGCGGCCGCTGCGCGGGCAAGCTTGAGCGCGGTCTCCTTGTCGTCGGCGCTCTGGTAGGTCCACGCCAGCTTTGCCTGGGCGGTGGAGTATTCCAAGGAACCGGGCTTGGGGTGGCCGTAAGCGGCGCGCGCGCCTTCCACATCGCCGGACCCCTGCATGAGGTCGCCGACCATGACCCAGGCCTCATCCCGCTGGGGATCTAGGCGGATGACCAGTCTGAGGTAGTCCAGCGCCAACAGCGTTTGTTTCGCACCAACCATCGTTGCCGTCGGGGCGAGCATTCCCTTGGCGGCGCCCTCGCGGATCGTCGGCATCGGCGGCGGGGCTTTGCCTGATGAAGCGCGGGCCTGAGCGGCCTTCACGGCAATGCTGTCAGGCTCTCGCGCCAACTGGTCGCCGTAGAGCGCTAAAGCATCGACCTTGCGGCCGCGCCGTTCCAAGAATCCACCATAG
Source organism: Alphaproteobacteria bacterium (assembly GCA_043740635.1). Taxonomy (GTDB): domain Bacteria; phylum Pseudomonadota; class Alphaproteobacteria; order Caulobacterales; family Caulobacteraceae; genus Phenylobacterium. Next base: position 9,400 of record JAYUBY010000266.1, on the reverse strand, counting down.
TCCAGGACGGCCATCTCCGTTGGCGTGCCCGACGACACGAGGGCTTTAAAGTCCGTCTCGGCTTCGTCGAATTTCTTGGCGCGCTCGAACAGGGCTGCCTGGCCGAGCTGCCCGAAATAGTCCACCAGGCGGTCACCTCGCACCTGCGGCCGCACGAGGGAGCCTTCCAAATCGCCGGCCTGAGCCGCGGCCCAGGGCGAGAGCAAGGCAGTGGCCATGTTGTGCGGAAAGGGAATTGCGTCCCGGGCCATGAGGGCCTGCGCGTCCTTGCCCCGACCCTCAGCCAGGGCCTCCACGGCGACTACCAGCTTACCTAGTCGTTTGTCTGATTCGGTGGCGTCATCACCGGTTGGCGCCAGAAGGGCCGCCTTCTGTACGTCTCCAGACTGCAAGGCGGCGGTGAAGGCCTTTTCGCCGATCATCGCGTCGCCGGTTTCGGTCCGCGCCTGATCGAAGAACCGCGCCGCGTCGCCGTTCTTGCCATTGTTCAGTGCCGACTCGCCCGCCAGGAACATGCCGTAGGGAGAGACTTTTGCCGCAAGGGCCCCGGTGGTCTGGCTCGGGCCCGTCGAGCCAGGCGAACTCGCGCAGGCGGCAAGCAGGACAAGCGGGGCGGCGGCAAGCAGAAGAGAAAGGCGCATCGGCAGACCTTCGGACCTAAGGATGGCCGCGGCAAGGCGGCATGCTGTCACGAAAGCAGGAGACCGTTACATATTCGGATAGTTCGGACCGTCCCCGCCCTGAGGGGTCGTCCAGGTGATGTTCTGCGACGGATCCTTGATGTCGCAGGTCTTACAGTGGACGCAGTTCTGGAAGTTTATCTGGAACTTCGGGTTCTCGCCCTTCTCATCGTAGAGCACCTCGTAGACGCCCGCTGGGCAGTAAAGCCGCGCCGGCTCTCCGAATTTTGGCAGGTTGATTGAGATCGGCACCGCCGGATCGCTGAGCTTCAGGTGGGCAGGTTGGTTCTCATCGTGGTTCGTGCTCGACAGGAAGACACTCGAGAGCTTGTCGAAGCTGAAAACCCCATCTGGCTTGGGATAGGCGATGGGCTTGTAATCCTTGGCTAGGCCAGTGGTGTCAGCGTCGCTCTTGCCGTGCTTCAGGGTGCCAAAGGGCGACCAGCCGCCAAAGATCGTCGCGATCATGGCGTCCGTGGCGCCCAGAAGCATGCCCGGAATGGTGCCAAACCTCGACCACAGCGGCTTGAAGTTGCGGACGTTCCACAGCTCCTTGGCAATGGACGATTTCTGGTAGGTCTCCTCGTAGGCGATGAGGTCGTCGCCGGAGCGGCCGCCTTGGATCGCCGAATACGCCGCCTCTGCCGCCAAGATTCCGCTCTTCACCGCGTTGTGGCTGCCCTTGATGCGCGGCACGTTGACCATGCCGGCCGAGCAGCCCAGCAAAACGCCGCCCGGGAAATAGAGCCGCGGCAGGGATTGCGCACCGCCTTCGGTTATTGCCCGCGCGCCATAGGCGATCCGCTTGCCGCCTTCGAGATAGCGCTTGATCGACGGGTGCGTCTTGAAGCGCTGGAATTCGTCGAACGGCGAGAGCCAGGGGTTCTTGTAGTTCAGGTGCAGCACGAAGCCGATGGCCACGTAGTTGTCCCCGAAGTGGTACATAAACGAGCCACCGCCGGTGGCGTTGTCCAGCGGCCACCCGAACGTGTGCTGGGTCAGACCGGACTCGAAAGCAGCATCCGGAACCTGCCACAACTCCTTGATCCCGATGCCGAATTTCTGCGGATCACGCCCCTCGGCCAGGCTATATTTCGCTTGCAGCTGCTTGGCCAGCGAGCCGCGGACGCCCTCACCGATGAATGTGTACTTGGCGTGGAGTTCGATGCCGGGCTGGTAGTCGGCGGTGGGCTGCCCGTCCTTGCCGATCCCGAATACGCCGGCGACGACGCCCTTCACTGCGCCGGTTTCGTTGTACACCACCTCCGAGGCGGCCATGCCGGGATAGATCTCGACGCCCAGGGCCTCAGCGTGTTGCGCGAGCGATCGGCAAACGTTGGCGAGGGACGCGATGTAGTTCCCGTGGTTCAGCATCCACTTGGGGAATGGCAGCCATGAGAGGTCGAGCTCGCTTTGCGGACCTAACATTACGAACTTGTCGCGGGTGACCTTGGTTTCCAGGGGAATGCCCAGCTCTTGCCAATTGGGCAGGAGTTGCTCGATACCGCTGGGATCGATCACAGCGCCTGACAGGATATGAGCGCCGACCTCGGATCCCTTTTCCAGGACCGCGACGGTGATTTCATTTCCAGCGGCGGCAGCCAGTTGCTTCAGGCGGATCGCGGCCGATAAGCCCGACGGCCCCGCGCCCACGATGACGACGTCATATTCCATCGCCTCGCGTTCGACTTGCTCGCTCATTGCCCCGGCGCTCCGTTGATCCCTGCGGCGACTTATCGGAAGGTCACGTGGCGGCGGTCAAGCATGAACCGCTCACCGAGGGAAACCAAGATGCGCCTGACAGCCCTGATCTGCGCCCTTGCGCTCACCGCCTCTCAGGCTCACGGGGCCGCCACCCACTGGGTCGGAAGCTGGGGCGCATCTCCTGCTCCACCCATGGCAGCGCCGGCCGACAACCCGTCCCGAGGCACGCCGACCTTCAACAACCAGACGGTTACCCAGATTGTGCGCCTGAGCGCCGGCGGCCAGGCGTTTCGCCTGCGCTTCACCAATGAATTTGGAGCCAAGCCGTTGTCGATCGGCGCAGCCAGCGTCGCCCTGGTTGATGAGCATGGCTCGGTAGTGGCCGGCAGCCTCCGGACTGTCCACTTTTCACTGGCCCCAGCAGCAATCCTGCCGCCTGGAGCGCCTCTACTCAGCGACCCCATCTCTTTGCCGACCAAGTCGCTCGCCCGCCTGCGCATCAGCACCTACCTGCCGACCGACACTAACGGCTGCACCTGCCATATGAGCGGGTCTGAGGCTGTCCAGGTGTCACCGGGTGATACCACCCACGACACTGCCCCCATTCAGGGACCTGCCAACTATCGTGCTTTCCTGTCCGAGGTTGATGTCGAGACGGCTGCGTCGAACGCGCTCGTCATCGTGGCGTTCGGAGATTCCATTACCGACGGCGCCCGGTCCACAAACGGAACGAACCACCGCTGGCCGGACCGGCTCGCCGAGCGTCTCGCCGAAGGGACGCCCGGGAGACCCTTCGGCGTGGTCAACGCCGGCATCGGAGGCAACCGCGTGCTCAGCGACGGGGCCATCGCCGTCTTCGGTCAGAGTGCGCTCAGCCGCTTCGACCGCGACGTCCTGTCGGTTCCCGGAGCCACCCATCTCGTCGTGCTGGAAGGTGTCAACGATCTGGGCACAAGCAAGACTGCGCCGCCCAGCGCCGAGTCCCTCATCAGCGGCTATCGCCAGCTCATCTTCCGCGCCCATGCCCATGGCCTGAAGGTCATCGGCGCAACGATTCTACCTTACGGGGGCGCGGCGTATTATGGCGATCCAGGCGAGGCGGTCCGCCAGTTCATCAATAACTGGATCCGCACGAACCATGAGTTCGACGGCGTCATCGATTTGGACGCCGCGATCCGCGATCCGGCGAAACCTGAGCGGATGCGCGCCGACCTGCAGTCCGGCGACTGGCTTCACCCGAATGACCTGGGCTACCGAGTGATGGGCGACGCCATCGACTTGGCGCTGTTCCGCTAGACCGCCGCAATGCCCCGCTGACACACCCAATTCCGGGCCTTACCGCCGATCCGCTAGCCCGCGTAGGCCGCCTCAAGCTTGGCAACGTCGAGTTTGTGCATCTGCATCATTGCGGCCACCGCCCGCTTGCGTCCCTCCGCGTCCGGTCCGCCGATCGTCTCAAACAGCTGCTTGGGCACAACCTGCCAGGAAAAGCCGAAGCGGTCCTTCAGCCAGCCGCACCTGCTCTCCGCACCTCCTTGGGTGAGCGCGTTCCAGTAGAGATCAACTTCTGCCTGGTCCTGGCAATCGATGACGAAGGACACCGCCTCCGAGAACCGAAAAATCGGCCCGCCGTTGAGCGCCGTCACCCGATATCCGTCTAGCTCGAAGTCGACAGTCAGCACCGTGCCCTCCAGCCCGGGCGTGCCCGGCGGATTGCGCATCACCGAATGCACCTCTGAGTTGGGAAACAGCGAGACATAGAAGTTCGCAGCCTCTTCGGCCTGAGTGTCAAACCACAGGAACGGGTGAACCTTCGGCATATATATCTCCCTGAGCGGTAACTGAACCGAAGGACGAGTAAGTCAGTGCGGTTCCGACAGGCCCGCTCTCCTTTTTCCACCCTAATGGTCCCAAACCGCGATAGGCCAGACCGATGGATCGACCGCCCGTGCTTCGCCGACTGATCGACTTGCCCGGCGTCGCGGACCTGGAGTACCGCGCGTTGCTGAAGCGCGAGTTCGCAGAACCTGAGGCTCGCGCCGAGCATCCCGAGATCGACGAATGCTCGCTGGCGAACCTTGGCCTTACAGCTGAGCAGGCCGAAGATCTTCCCCGGCCGAGCGGCTGGGACAAGCCCGAGCGCCTGCCGATTATGGCCCAGGTCGCAGCCTTTGAGGCCGAGGGCTGGGACGTCACCGATGACAAGCGGCGGCCCCTGCGGGTCCTCGGTCATTTCAACCAACAGCTCTGGCTCGCCATTCGCGGCGTGGCCGGCGCGCTGCCCTTTCAGCCCGACGACGATCGCCCCGACCCTTGGGGTTCGACCCTGGCCGCCGAGGCCAGCCGTTTCCGCAAACGCTAGGACGCCACCATGAGCTCTTCTGGGAAGCCCCCACCCAAGCGCTTCGCCGACCTGAAGCCGGCGCCTTCACCGCCCGGCGTCTATCAACCGCCGACGCCCAAGGTCTCGCGCCAGAAGAAGGGCAAGGTGCTGACCGCTGCCGAGCGAGCCTCCTTCCTCGCGTCGCGCCCGGACCTGAAGTCCTAGTCGCGCTTCTCGAACACCACGATCAGGTTGTTGGCCGGCATGGCGATCCGCTCGGCAAACGTCAGGTCATTGGTCGCCGCCAACTCCTTCACGGTATCCAAGTCGCGTAGACCCCAGGCCGGATCGCGGCTCTTCAGGCTTTCGTCGAAGGAAAGATTGCTGGGCGCGGGCTCGATGTCTGCCTCCAGATAGGGTCCGTAGAGAAAGAGCTGACCGCCCTTCGTGAGAACTCGCGCCGTCCCAGCCATTAGGCCCTCTGCCGTCGCCCAGGGAGAGATGTGGATCATGTTGATGCAAACCACGGCCTCGAACGGTCCATCCGGCCACGAGCTTGGATCTGCGGCGTCGAGCCGGATCGGGGCTGCCAGATTCGCAAGCCCGGCTGAGGCTCGCCAAGCGGCTGCGCTTGCCAGTGCCTCTGGGTCACGGTCCGTGGGCTGCCAGCTCAGGCCCGGCAGGCCGGAGGCGAGGAACAAAGCATGCTCGCCTGCCCCGCTCGCCATCTCGAGCACTCTTGCTCCGTCAGGCAGTCTAGGGCGAAGGACCTCGAGGATCGGTTGGCGGTTGCGCGCGGTGGAGGGCGAGCTGCGCGCGCCGTCGGGCGGGGTGTCAGTCATGGCTGGACCCTAAGGGCTGCTAATGGCGCCGCGAAGGCTTCTGTATTGCCCCGACGCACCGGACGCGGTTGTGTGCGGCCGCTTCAAACGACGACACGAGGACGAATATCATGGCCAACGGCAATCCGGGCTCCGGCCTTCAACTGCGCTCGCTGATCAAGAGCAGCGGTGAATTGGAGCTGTCCTTGGCCACCGTCGATATTCCAGATCCCGCGCCTGACGAGATCCTCGTCAGAGTTGAAGGCTCGCCGATCAATCCATCCGACCTTGGGCTCTTGCTTGGCGCGGCAGACATTTCCACCGCCAAGGCCTCTGCAGGTCCAGTCCTAACCGCAAGCGTTCCGTCGCAGCTAATGCGCGCCATGGCGGGCCGCGTGGACCAGTCGATGCCGGTGGGCAACGAGGGCGCCGGCGTGGTGGTGGCCGCGGGCTCCGATCCGGCGGCCCAGGCCCTGATTGGCAAGCTTGTCGCCGGCATCGGCGGGGCCATGTACGCCCAGTACCGCACGCTAAAGGCCGCCGACGTCCTTCCGTTACCGGCGGATGCGACCGCCGCTGATGGCGCATCTTGCTTCGTAAATCCCCTGACAGCGCTCGGCATGGTCGAGACCATGCGCCGCGAGGGGCACACCGGACTCGTTCACACCGCAGCAGCTTCAAACCTCGGCCAGATGCTGAACAAAATCTGCCTCAAGGACGGCGTCCCGCTGGTGAATATCGTACGCAGCCGCGCTCAGTCGCACATCCTCACCGACATAGGAGCGACCCACGTCGTGGACACGACATCCGAGACCTTCCTAGATGACCTCACCAAGGCGCTCGCCGACACCGGCGCGACCTTGGCCTTCGATGCCATCGGCGGCGGCAAACTGGCCGGCCAGATCTTGGGATGCATGGAGGTCGCCATCAATCAACGCGCCACGGTCTACAGCCGCTATGGCTCGAGCGTGCACAAGCAGGTCTACATCTACGGCGGCCTCGACACCTCGCCGACCCAGCTCGCCCGCAGCTACGGAATGGCCTGGGGCCTCGGCGGCTGGCTTCTGACGCCTTTCCTAGTGAAGATCGGCGCCGCTGAGGCCCAGAAGCTGCGCGAACGGGTCGCGGCGGAACTCAAGACCACGTTCGCCAGCCACTATACCGCCGAAATCGGTCTGGCCGAGGTGCTCGATCCCTCTGTGGCCGCCGCTTACAATCGACGCGCGACAGGCGAAAAATACCTGATCAATCCCAACAGGGGCCTCGTCTAGGCGCGACGGGGAATGACGACCGGCAGGGTCTCGTAGCCCTTCACGAAGATCGAGTGAGTGCGCGAGGGTTCAGCCACCAGCTCGATCGCCGGGAAGCGTTTCATGATTTCCTCCCAAATGATCGTGAGCTGCAACTCAGCGAGCCGATTACCGACGCAGCGGTGGATGCCAAAGCCGAAGGACATGTGATGGCGTGGCCGTTCGCGATCTATCGCGTAGCGGTCCGGCTCTGCCACCGCCGCTTCATCGCGATTGCCCGAGACGTACCACATGACTACTCGGTCGCCGGCCTTGATGGTTTTTCCGCCCAGTTCGAAGTCAGCGGTGGCCGTTCGAGCCATGTGCGCCAGCGGCGTCTGCCAGCGGATGGTCTCCGACACCATCGAAGGGATCAGAGAGGGATCGGCACGCAGTTTGGCGTATTCGCTCGCGTTCTTGTTCAATGCATAGACAGAGCCCGAGATGGTGTTCCGGGTCGTGTCGTTGCCGCCGATGATCAGCAGGGCGAGGTTTCCGGCGTACTCAGCCCGATCCATGTCTCGAGTCGAGGCACCGTGCGCCAGCATGGAGATCAAGTCCCCCGCCGGCGGCGCGTTCACCCGCTCGTTCCACAAGCCGATGAAGCGGCCGATCATCTCGTCAAGGACTTCGCGCTTGTGCTCCCAGCTCTTCACCGGCCCGTGCCCTGGCGAGTTGGTCATCATGTCGGACCAGTAAGGCAGGAGCTGGCGGTCTTCCTGCGGGAAATCGAAGAGCGTGGCCAAGGTCATGGCCGTCAGCTCTTTTGAGACGTTCTCCACCCAATCGAATTCCTCGCCGATCGGCAGACGGTCGAGAATCTGGCCCGCCCGTTCACGGATCACTGGCGCCATGATCTGGAGGTTCGAAGGCGCCACCACGGGGCTTACCGTCTTGCGCTGCTCGTCGTGGCGCGGCGGGTCCATGGAGATGAAGCTCGGCCTCGTTCCGCGCTTTGCGGTCTCTGCCTTCGACTCGAGGCTCTGCAAGGTGATGCCATCGGCCGACGAGAACACCTGGTGGTTGGAGTCTACCGCCATGATGTCGTCCCAGCGGGTGATCGACCAGAACGGTCCATAGGTAGGCGAATCGGTGTGGTGCACCGGATCCTCGGCCCGAAGCCGTTCGAAGATCGGCCAGAAGGCATCCTGGGCGAAAAGATCTGGCTGGGCGGGATCAACCGTCTCAATCGGCTGGCCGTAGACCCGCGCCCGAGCCTCGGCTTTGAGATCTACTGACCCGTCTGGCATGTCGTTCTCCCCACATTTTGCGGGCATTCAGACCCGGCTTGGCCGCCGGCGCAAGTTTGCTTGCTGACAACCGAAGCTGGGGCGGCCAAGACTGTGGGCTGTGACGATCCCCGTTTCCGCCGCTGCGACCGCCGAGTCCCTGCTCGCCTTTTGGGCGGATAGCGGCGTGGATGCGATGCTGCTAGACGAGCCGATCGACCGGATTGCCGCTGGCCGGATCGTCCCTCCGCAGTCGGCCGCAAAAAAAGCCGCCGCTGTTCCCGTTCCGGGGCCTGCCCGGGCGGCCCCGGACATTTCGCAAGCCCTTGCCGACGCCCAGGCCTTGGCCGCGGGCGCCGACAGCTTGGAGGCTCTTGCCGCCGCTATCGCAGGCTTCGACGGCTGCTCACTGAAGTCCGAGGGCGGAGCGTCACAGGCCGTGGTCTATCGCGGCGCCCCGAACGCGGTACTGATGGTGATCGGCGAAGGCCCGGGTCAGGACGAAGACAGGCAGGGCCAACCCTTTGTCGGCCGCGCCGGACAACTGCTCGACAAGATGCTGGCGGCTTCGGGCCTCACCGAACGCGTCCTGATCACCAACACAGTCTTCTGGCGTCCTCCCGCCAACCGGACACCGACCCTCCAAGAACAGGCGGTCTGCGCTCCCTTTGTCGAGCGCGCCATCGCCCTGGTGAAGCCGAAGATGCTGCTCCTGGTGGGCGGCGCTTCGGCGAAAGCGCTGCTGAAAAAGGAAGAAGGTATCCTTTCGCTTCGCGGGCGCTGGCATGAGTGGCGCTCTACAGATGGCACGCTGGAATTACCTGCTATGCCAACCCTGCATCCGGCCTTCGTACTGCGCCAGCCGGCAGCGAAGAAACGGGTCTGGGCCGACCTTCTGACCCTGACCGAACGGCTAGACCGACCCGAGCGACCCTAGTCCCGCTCCCACCAAAGGCCGTCATCCAAGCGAGCTGTTCCATCGGCCGATTCTCTGATTATCTGTCCGATACACCGCGGCGGGCGCCATATGGAAAAGTTCAAATATTTCATTCTGATAGCGATGATCTCTATTGGCACCTCGGCGCGTGCCCAGGAGACTTTCTCGCCAACTCGTCTGACGACCGACCACTACTTCGACCTCGAGCGGATAAACGACGCACAGATCTCTCCGGACGGTGCCCGAGTTGTCTACGCCCGGCAGCAGGTCAATCGGCTCGAGGATAAGTGGGAGCCTTCGATCTGGATCGTGAACGCCGATGGTTCTCAGAACCGTTTCCTGGCGAAGGGCAGCGGCGCTCGGTGGTCGCCGGACAGCAAGCGCTTGCTCTATTTCGCCGAGGCAGAACCGGGCCAT
>JAYUBY010000265.1:0-2839 GCA_043740635.1 Alphaproteobacteria bacterium | reverse complement strand
GAACTTCCGGCCAGGCTTGGTGGGCGGCCACTGTATCGGTGTGGATCCCTACTACCTGACCCATAAGGCCGAGGCTGTGGGCTATCACCCGGAGGTGATTCTCGCCGGCCGGCGGATCAATGACGGGATGGGCGCCTATGTCGCGCACGAGCTCGTTGCCGAGATGGCGCGCCGAGGGCGACCCGCCAGGGGCGCACGGGTCCTTGTCATGGGCCTCGCCTTCAAGGAAAATTGCCCGGACCTGCGCAACACCCGGGTGATCGACATCATCGACGCGCTATCGACAGCGGGCGCGAGCGTGGACGTCTGGGATCCGTGGATAGACGCGAACGAGGCGCGCCACGAATACGGTTTGGAACTCGCCACAGGCCCAGAAGCCGGCGCGTATGACGCCACGGTGCTTGCGGTGGCGCACAGCCAATTCGCCCAACTTGGCGCCGAGGCGATCCGCAGCTTCGGTCGCCCCGGCGCGGTGCTCTTCGACATCAAGAGCATGCTGCCCCTCGGCGCGGCGGACCTGCGGCTCTAGGCGAACGGTGAAGACCTTGCTGCTTCGGCTTCTTACCCGGCATCGGCAGTTCCTGCTGTTCGCGGCGATCGGCGGAACGGCGACGTTCGTCGACATGGGCGCCCTGTGGGTGGCGCTGCATTTCTTTGGGGCCAATCCCTACCTTGGCCGGGTTTTCTCGTTCCTTTGTGCGGCGACCTTCACCTGGGTCTTCAATCGCAACATCACCTTCAAAGGGCCGCGGACCTACAACCTGTTCGTGGAATACGCGCGCTTTCTCGGCGTTGCCGTTGTCGGGTTCACCGCGAATTTCCTACTCTATTCCCTGGTCCTCGGCCTAACCCCAAAACTCTTCGCGCTCGACTCACGGCAACTCGCGCTGCTGCCCTACGCCGGCGTTGTCATAGGATCTGGCGCGGGGCTGCTGTTCAACTACCTTGGGACCCGCAAGTTGGTGTTCAAGCCGCCATCGGCCTAGCGACGCTCAAGCCTTGTCAGCATAGTAGTCCAGGTACCAGTCCACGAACTTGCCGACGCCGACCTCGATGGGGGTGGAGGGCGCATAGCCGATCGCGGCCTTGGTCTCGGTGACGTCGGCCTCCGTGCGGGCCACGTCGCCGGGCTGCATGGGCATCAGGTTCAGCGTGGCCTTTTTGCCCAGCTTCTCTTCCAGCACCTGGATATAGCGCATCAGTTCGACGCACCGGCTGGCGCCCAGGTTGAGCACCCGCCAGGGCGCGACGCCGCTGGTCGCCGGATCGGGATGTTGCGGATCCCAGGCGGCGTTGATCGTCGCCGGCTGGTCGATCGCGGCGACCAGGCCGTCGACGATGTCGGCGACGTAGGTGAAGTCTCGCTGCATCTTGCCCTCGCCGTAGACGTCGATGGGCCGCCCCGCCAGGATCGCCTCGGTGAACTTGAAGAGCGCCATGTCCGGCCGACCCCACGGGCCGTAGACGGTGAAGAAGCGGAAGCCGGTCGCCGGGATGCCGAACAGGTGGGCGTAGGAATGCGCCATGGCCTCATTGGCGAGCTTGGTGGCGGCGTAGAGGGTGATCGGGTGATTGGCGCCATTGTGGACGTTGAACGGCAGGTTGCCGTTGGCGCCATAGACCGAACTGGTCGAGGCGAAGACCAGGTTCTTTGGCTGAACCGCCCGGCAGCCCTCCAGGATGTTCAGGAAGCCGACGACGTTGGAGTCGACGTAGGTTCGGGGGCTTTCCAGGCTGTAGCGGACGCCGGCCTGGGCGGCGAGGTTGACCACGATCTCGGGCTTGGCCTCGGCGAAGAGGGAGCCGACCGCGTCTTTGTCGGCGAGGTTGATCTTCGCGTGGCGGTAGCCTGGCAGGGTCTCCAACACCGCCAGCCGCGCGGCCTTCAGGCTCGGGTCGTAGTAGCTGTTGAGATCGTCGAGCCCCACGACCTCGTCGCCGCGCTCGAGGAGGCGGCGCGCCAAGTGGAAGCCGATGAAGCCGGCCGAGCCGGTGATCAAGGTGGTCATGCCGTCAAAAGCTCCATGTCACGGGGACGGCTGTGCCACCTCAGGCGCCCGACTTCAAATCCCGCGAACGGCAAAGTGATCGCCCGGAGTGTCCTAAGCGGCGATCCTTTTGTAATTGAATGCGTTCAGGCCACGGGCCGGGCAGAAATACTGGCCCGTGGTATGCAGGCAGGCTTTCTGCATCTATGAGACTGTTCAAAATTGGCTGCCGGGATCTATGATTCCCAGTGGCTGGTGGGGCCAGGGAGCGTCCAAGTATGAGCCAACGCCTCGTCCCGGGACTCGATCCCGCGCCGACGAAACACGCGAAGCTGTTGAAGTGGGTTCGTGAAGTCGCCGAATTGACGGAGCCGGACGCGATCCGCTGGTGCGACGGCTCGGACGCCGAGTGGACCGAGCTGACCGATGAACTGGTCGCCGCCGGCACACTGAAGCGCCTCAACGCCGCCAAGCGTCCGAATTCCTTCTACGCCGCCTCCGACCCGCGCGACGTGGCGCGCGTCGAGAGTCGCACCTTCATCTGCTCGGAAAAGCCCGAGGACGCGGGCCCGACCAACAACTGGCTCGACCCCACCGAGATGCGGGCCGACCTGAAGGACCTGTTCAAGGGCTGCATGAAGGGCCGCACGATGTACGTCGTGCCGTTCTGCATGGGCCCGCTCGGCTCGAAAATCAGCGCCATAGGCGTCGAGATCACGGATTCGGCCTATGTCGCCGTATCGATGAAGATCATGACCCGCATGGGGCAGGCCGCCCTCGACCAGCTCGGCGAGGACGGCTTTTTTGTGCCGGCCGTGCATTCGGTGGGCGCGCCGCTGGCGCAAGGCCAG
>JAYUBY010000264.1:0-5227 GCA_043740635.1 Alphaproteobacteria bacterium | reverse complement strand
TCGCTGAGCACGCCCGGCGGGTGATCGAGATCAGCGACGGCGAGATCATCGCCGATCGGCAGACGGGGAAACCCGCGCCCGCGCCGACGTCGCGTCCAGCTCCCGATCCAGGTCACGGCGGAGCGTTCGCTATCGCTCAGCGGCTGTCAGAAGCCTTCCGCATGGCGCTGATGGCCATGAACGCCCACCGCATGCGATCTTTCTTGACCATGCTCGGGATCATCATCGGGATCGCCTCGGTGGTGTCCGTGGTGGGCCTCGGTCAAGGTTCCCGGGCGGTCATCCTCAAGCAGATCAGTTCGATCGGCACCAACACCGTCGATGTCTATCCAGGCAAGGACTTCGGCGACGAGAAGGCAAGTTCGATCCATACGCTCACCGCGGCCGATGCCGACGCACTCGCGACCCAGAGCTTTGTAGACAGCGTCACACCGACGGCCACGACGTCTGTCACCTTGCGCTATCGCAACGTCTCGGCGACCGGCACTGTCAACGGGGTTGGAGAACAGTATTTTCGGGTCCGCGACATGGAGATGGCGCAGGGCCAAGTCTTCGATCGCCTAGCGGTTCGCCAGAATTCGCAGGAGGTGGTCATTGACGACAACACCAAGCGCAAACTGTTCGGCGACACTGACGCGGTGGGTCAGGTCATACTGCTGGGCTCCGTGCCCTGCCGCGTGATCGGCGTCGCTGCGCACAAAGACAGCGCATTCGGCAACGGATCGACCCTCAATGTCTATGTCCCCTACACCACCGTCCTGGGGCGCATGCTGGGCCAAGCCTACCTTCGAAACATCACCGTGCGACTTGCCGACGGCACGCCAGGCGATGTGGCCGCGACCGCCATCGTCAAGTTGCTGGCAGCCCGGCACGGCGTGCAGGACATTTTCACGTTCTCGACTGACACCATTCGCAAGACCGTCGAGCAGGCCACCGCGGCGCTCACCGGCCTGATCGCCATGATCGCCGCCATCGCTCTGGTGGTCGGCGGCATCGGCGTAATGAACATCATGCTTGTCTCGGTCACCGAACGGACGACTGAGATCGGCGTGCGCACTGCAGTCGGCGCGCGCCGCAGCGATATCATGAGCCAGTTTATGATCGAGGCTTGCCTGCTTTGCCTGATCGGCGGCGCACTTGGCGTCAGCTTGGCGTTGGGTCTTGCGACCCTGATCAACCGCGTCGCCGGCGAAAACCTCAGGGTTGTGATTTCGCCACTCTCGATCGTTGTGGCCTTCGGCTTTTCTACGCTAATCGGCGTGGTGTTTGGGTTCATGCCAGCGCGTAACGCCGCCCGTCTCGATCCGGTGGAGGCCTTGGCCCGCGAATGATGCGCCCCACCTTCCGCACCGCAGCGCCGATGACGCTGGCGCTGGCGCTGAGTGGCTGCGCCATCCTTCGCACGCCCTATGTCACGCCGACCATCAGCGAGGCGTCTCGATGGCGGCAAGCGCCGACAGTTGCGCAGACGACGGGCGAGGCGTGGTGGCGTCGATTCGGCGATCCGCAGTTGGACCGGCTGGTTGACCGCGCGCTGGCCCGCAACAACGATTTGGCAGTGGCCGCTATCAACCTGCGCCGGGCAGAGCTCCAACGGCGCGACGCGGTGATCAATCCCGTGATCGGTTCGTCGGTGACCACTGCATCGACCACCACCCTTCGGGCACCGCAAGCCTCAAGCCGAACCCAGTCTGCGTCCCTGTTGGCTAGCTATGAGATCGACCTCTTCGGCGCACTGGCCGCACAAAAAGACTCGGCAACTTGGGAAGCGCGGGCGACGGCCCAGGACCTGGAAAGCGCGCGCCTGTCCCTCATCGCAGCGACTGTCGATAGCTACTTCCTTGTGGGCTACCTGAACGACCGCATTTCCAAGGCGCTGCAGAGCGTCGCCTATGCCCAAAAGGCGCTCGACCTGGTGAGCGTACAGGCGCGAGCAGGCTCGGCATCGTCGTTGGAAGTGGCGGAAGCCACGAGCAACCTGTCGCGCCAGCAGGCCGGCCTGCACGACTTGCTGCAACAGCGTGTGGAGGCCCGAAACGCGCTCGATCTCCTGCTGAACGGCGAAACCGCGGCGTCCACGGACGAGCTCCAGCGCCTGCCGGAAGTCCCCTTGCCGGCGGTCGATGCTGGCCTGCCTGCAAACTTGCTAGCCCGGCGGCCCGACCTGCGGGCGACGGAGCTGCGACTGCGGGAGAAACTGGCGGATCTCGATCGTACACGGTTGAGTTTCTACCCGGTGCTCAGTCTCACCGGTTCGGCCGGCGGCGTCAGTACAACACTGGCAAACCTGATGCAGCATCCGGTCGGAACATTCGGCACGAACATCGCGCTGCCGTTCCTACAATACGACCAAGTCAGGCTTGCTGTCGGCGTTTCACGGGCCAACTACGAGATTGCGACGGTGCAATTCCGTCAGACGCTCTACCAAGCGCTGAGCGAAGTTGAAAACGCGCTCTCGGCCCGGGAACAACTGGCCGCGCAAGGCTATGCGCAAGAGCAATCACTGGTGAGCGCACGCACCGTCGAGCGGCTGGACGAGGTCCGCTATCGCGCCGGCTCGATCCCGCTGCAGATCTGGCTCGACGCCCAGGAAACCCGGCGTCAGGCAGAAAATGCACTCCAGCAAAATCGGCTCAATCGATTCCAGAACTACGTGACGCTTTGCAAGACCCTTGGAGGAGACGCTGCTGTCCCGCGGAAAGGGACCTGAACCCCTCGATCCTCACCTCCCCGTCGGCATGTCCTTAAACGCTACGTCCTTGTCGACGCGAATATCGCCGGGCATGCCCAGAACCCGTTCAGCGATGATGTTCTTCAAGATCTCGTCAGTGCCACCTGCGATCCGCAGACCCGGCGCGAACATCACCGAAGTATGGAAGGCCGCGTGGAGGGGCGCGAGGTCGGGGTCGTTGATGATGCCGAACTGATCCAGCATCTCGACAGCGGTATTGCCCAAATCCTGCATCTGCAGGGCGGAGACGATCTTGCCGATGGAGCTTTCCGGCCCAGGCGTCTGTCCGCGCGAGAGCGCAGTCATTGTGCGATTTCGCGTATGTTTCAGACCCTCGGCCTGGACGTACCAGTCGGCGAGCTTTTCGCGCAAACTGGCGTCCTTGATGGCGGCCCGACCGTCGAGGCCGGGGACGCTGCGCGCGGCCTCCATGAACTCCTGCCACCCTGCGCCGGACGCTCCGCCCACCGCTAGCCGCTCGTTCATCAGCGTGACCAGGCTCACCTTCCAACCGTCGTCGACCGCGCCGACACGCTGGCTGTCCTTCACGCGGACGTCGGTGAAGAACACCTCGTTGAAGCCGGAGCCGCCGGACATCTGGTGGATCGGCTTCACCTCAACGCCCGCGTCGTGCATGTCGAGCCAGAACATGGTCAGGCCCTTATGTTTGGGCGCGTCGGGGTTGGTGCGGCAGACAACGATGCCGAAATCCGAGAACTGAGCCCCCGTCGTCCACACCTTTTGGCCCGAAATGATCCAGTCACCAGAGCCGTCCGGCGCTTGCACCGCCTTGGTCCGCGCCGCCGCGACGTCCGAGCCGCCGGAAGGCTCTGAGAACAGCTGACACCAGATCTCTTCGCCGCGCAGGGCCGGCCCCACGAACCGGTCCTTGGTAGCTTGGTCGGCGAAGGTGGCGACCGTCGGCACGCACATGCCCAGGCCGATCTGGAAGGGGTTCGGCGGTACCGGGTACTTGGACTCTTCCTGATTGAAGATCACCTGCTGAATTGGTGTACCGCCCTGGCCGCCCCAGTCCTTGGGCCAGGTGATTTGGGCATAGCCCTCCGCGGCCTTCTTGGCCTGCCAGGCCTTCGATGCGGCCATCGAGCCGCCGCCCTCGCCGTCATTGTCGGCGACGTAGCGCTTAGGCGCATTGACCTCGAGCCAAGCTTTAACCTGGGCGCGATAGGCTGCTTCTTCGGAGGTGTCGTTAAAGTCCATCTGTCCGCTCCTAGGCCGCGTTACGACGTTCAAGGTGGCTGACCAGCCGCTCTTTCCAGACCCTTGGCGCGCGCCAGCCACCAGGCTGAGTTGGCGCGACCGGCGATAGTAGAGATGGCAGTCCATCTCCCATGTGAAGCCAATGCCTCCGTGGGTCTGGATGTTTTCTTTGGACGCAAACCAGAAGGCCTCGGAGGCTGCGATGCGCGCGGCGCTCGCGGCTACAGGCATTTCCGGGGCGTCGGTATTGAGCGCCCAGGCGCCGTAGTAGGCATTGGAGCGGGCAAGCTCATTCTTGACGTACATATCGGCGAGCTTGTGCTTGATCGCTTGGTAAGAGGCGATGACCCGACCGAAGGCATAGCGTTCCAGTGCATAGGCCTTGGCCATTTCCAGGCATTTGTCGGCCCCACCGCACTGTTCGAATGACAGCAGGATCGCCGCGCGGTCGAGGACCTGCTCCAGCAGAGCGAAGCCTTCGCCCGCCGGGCCCAGCCGCTGAGCCGGCGCGCCGTCGAAGGTGAGTTTTGCTGCGTCCCGGGTTGGGTCGAGTGTCTTGACCGCGTCGCGGGCGACGCCGGCGCCGTTCAGGCGCACCAGGAAGAGCCCGGGTTGGCCGTTCTCCTTGGCAATCACGATGCAGAGGTCGGCGATGTCGCCGTCGGTCACCGGAATCTTTATGCCTGAGAGCTTGCCACCGGAGACGGTGGCCTTCAGCGTTGCAGCGGACAGAACGCCCGGCCCTTCGGAGGTCGCCAGCGCGCCGATGAGTTCGCCCGCGGCGATATTCGGCAGAATATCTATCTTCTGCTTGTCATCGCCTGCCAGCATCACAGCCTCGGCAAGAATGTAGACTGTCGAAGCAAAAGGGATCGGCGCCACGCAGCGGCCCAGCTCTTCGGCGATGACGCAGAGCTCCAAGTGCCCCAGACCCAGGCCACCGTACTCCTCAGGAATCGCCGCACCCAGCCAGCCTTGCGCAGCGACACCCTTCCACAACGCGTCATCGTGGGCTTTGGCGTCATCGTCCAGAACTTTGCGCACCCTGTCGGGACCACAGTTGGCGTCCAGAAACTTCCGCGCCTCGGACTTCAGGAATTTCTGCTCGTCGGAAAAATCAAAGTTCATTCGCTGCCGATCCTGCCGGTTTTCCCGGCCTAGTAGGTTTCCTCGCACGTCAACATACGCCCCATGCCGAGGGTGAAAAAGCATGACCTAGCGTCAGGTTGTGGTCGTCGCCCGAGCAGGCCCGGCGTTGCATTGTGCGTCCTTGCG
>JAYUBY010000263.1:0-2580 GCA_043740635.1 Alphaproteobacteria bacterium | reverse complement strand
CTCGGTGGCGGCATCAGGGTCAGCTCCAAAATCGCTGACACCCCATGAATCGAGATTTGCTATCCGAGGGAACCCCTCAAATGACGACAGGCCCTAGTTAGTAATCCGTAAAACGATTTTTAGCTGAGATTTATCCCAACTTTATCGACGAGTGCGCTCGTTTGGCGTCGAGCCACAACGCCGCTCTACTGAACAAGCTTGCTCAGTGGAAACCGGATCGTGACGCGCAAACCTTGCGCATCCCATTCGCGGTGAAGCGTACCGCCAATCTGGCCAGCCACCGTGGTGCGGACCAGGGCGCTGCCGAACCCGTCTGACGTTGGCGCGCCGACCACGGCTGGGCCGCCACGCTCGGTCCAAGTCAGCACCACATCGTCGTTGGCACAGAGGGCGCGCTCAATTCGCGGCGAGACGTCCGGGGCTCCATCCAGTGTTCCGCAGGCCGCCTTTGAGGCCAGCGGGCGGCGGTCTTGTGAGCGGAAACAGGCGCCGGGGCCTGTCGCTCGGCCCTTGCCGGCTGATGGATCATCCGGCGGAAGTCAAAAGCCGCCTAAGCCGGACGCCAGACTTGTTCAAACCAGCAAGTCATTGCCATTGGCCGGCACGGCGATTGGCGCGCGCAGGAGCCGGGCGACCCGTACGATGAGCTGGTTCTCGTTGAAGGGCTTGGTCAGGAAGTCCTTCGCGCCGAGCGCCACCGCACGCTTGACGTCGTCCGCCGCATGCCGCGCCGTCAGGACAAGTACGCGCGTCGTCATGAGGTTGGCGTCGGCGCTGATGGCCTCAAGCACGCCGAAACCGTCCAGCCCGGGCATGTTTATATCAAGGATCAGCCCGTTCGGCCTCAGCTCGAGGATCCGTCGAACCGCCTCGAGCCCGTCGTGCGCGGTATGGGTGTCGTAGCCCGCGGCGTTCAGGCGAGTACGGATGAGATCGCGAACACCGGCGTCGTCCTCCGCGACCAGGATTCGACGGCTATGTGACATTGGAATGATCCCGGTCCTGTCGATCCTGCTCGAACGCTGTGGCCCGAGCCACCGCGGCGATGAGGGTTCCGGGCTCAAGTGGCTTTGCGATCACGTCCTGAAAGCCCAGGGCGGCCAGACGGGCGGCGGTCTGCGGTTCCGCATCGGCGGTGAAGGCCAAGATCGGGGTGGCGTCGTTCGGCCCGGCCCCCTCACGGATCTTTTGAAGAGCGCCCGTACCGTCCAGCTTGGGCATTCGCAGGTCCATGAGAATGACGTCATAGGGCCACTCTGCCGCCAGCTGCGCCGCTGCTTCGCCGTCGGCGGCCTCCGAGACTTCGGCGCCGATGCCGGCCAGGATCAGGCGCGCCAACTCTCGATTGGCCGCATGATCATCGACGACCAGGACGCGGACACCGGCGAAGGTAGTTTGGTCGGCGTTGGGACCCTCGGTGAGGACGCTCTGCGCGTCCGCGATGGACGCGGGGATCGTCAACCAGAACCGGCTTCCCTCGCCCAGCCGGCTATCCGCGCCGATTTCGCCCCCCATGGCCTCGACGAGGCCCTTGCAGATCGCCAGGCCAAGCCCGGTGCCGCCGTGGGACCGGGTCAACGAGCCATCGACCTGCGAAAAACGTTTGAACAGTCGATCGTGTCCGTCTGGAGCAATGCCTGGACCGGTGTCGATGACCTCGATGCCAAGCGTTTGGCTAGCCCGGTCGTAACGGGTTCGCAGCGTGACCTGGCCGGCGTCTGTAAACTTGACGGCGTTTCCCACCAAGTTGAGCAAAATCTGCCGAATGCGGTCGGGATCGAGTGAGATCACCACGTCGCTGGCTGGGTCGCAGTCAAGCACGAGGTCGAGGTCCTTTGCCTCGGCCTGAGGCATGAGCAGCTCCAGCGTCGCGCGGCTGATTTTCGCGAGCGATGTCGGCCTGGGTTGGAAGCTGACCTGGCCGACCTCCAGCTTCGAGAAGTCGAGGATGTCGTTGACGGTGCAGAGGAGCGCGCGGGACGCCTCTCCCACCCGCTCGACGTACGTGCGCGTCAGGCCCTGGAGGTCGGCCTGCTCGGCGGCCAGTCGCGTGAAGCCGACGATACTGGTCAGCGGCGTGCGCAATTCGTGGCTCATGTTGGACAGAAACTCACCCTTGACGGCGGCGCTGGCTTCGGCGTCCACCTGGGCCTGGCGCAATTGAGCCTCTAAGGCCTTGCGTCCCGTGATGTCGCGGATGATATCGGTCAAGCCAGTGAACTTTCCGCTTGCAGCGTCCCTGGTCAGCGTCGGTTTGCATTCAAGCCAGACCTCATGACCCAATTTGTGCTTGCCGCGAAATTCCACGGGCGAAGGCGCAAGCACACCCTTCGATGCAAACATCGCCTGGCACATCGCCAAGACCTTAAGCGCATCGTCCGGATGCATCAGCGAGGAGAACGTGCGCCCAACCAGCTCCTCCGGGAGGAAACCCGTGATCGCCAGGCTGGCTGGCGAGACATAGGTCATCACGCCCTCAAGGGTGCATTCGGCGATTATGTCCGGCGCGTTGACCGCGAGCCGGCGGAAGCGCTGGTCGCTTTGAGCGAGCGCCGCCTCGGCCGCCTTGCTAGCCGTCAG
>JAYUBY010000262.1:0-7602 GCA_043740635.1 Alphaproteobacteria bacterium | reverse complement strand
ATCAGCTCCGCCGTATTCAGGCTCTGGAAGCGCGGCAGAAGGCGGAAATCCGGGCGCAGCTCGATCAGCTCGATCGTGACGTGGATCGTACCCGCAACGAGCCCTAAGATTAGCGCCAACATCGACTATGACCTAAGGAGCGCCTCTCCCTGTCCTCCAGCTATTCTCCGCCTCGGCGAGGAGCCTTACCGTTGCCTCAGGTGACTTTGTGCCGCGACTGATTCTCTCGGCCGTCCTGATGGTGGCGTGCGCCTGGGCTTCTTTGGCGCGGGCTGAGGGGGTGGCGCTGACGTTCGACGATCTGCCCACCATGGCGCTGACCGGCGACCCCACCTACGCGGATGTCACCACAAAGAGATTGCTAGACGGACTGCGCCGGCATCACGTTCCGGCCACCGGGTTTGTCATAGGGGAAAAGTTGGAGGGTGCTGGCGGGGGCGCCCACATGACCCTGGTGAAGCAATGGCTCGCGGCAGGAATGGTACTGGGTAACCACACCTATTCGCACATCTCTCTCAACAAGACGCCCGTTGACCAGTACATCGCCGACGTGGCGCACGTGGATGCGATCCTCAGGCCCCTGGTTACCGCGCGCCACGTTCCCTTGGACTGGTTCCGTCATCCCTATCTTGAAACCGGTCTGACCATAGAAGCCCGGCGCTCCTTCGAGGGCTGGCTCGCGGCCCGCGGCTATCGCGTCGCACCCGTGACGATGGAGAACGCCGACTACGTGTTCGCCCTGCCGTATGACGACGCCATCAGGCGCAACGACACCGCGAGCGCGAGGCGGATAAAGCGCGCTTACCTCGACCACACAGCCAAGTCGGTTGCCTGGTACCGAATGGCGGCGGTTGGCCTCTTGGGCCGAAGACCCTCATTCGTTTTCCTCTTGCATGCGACCCGTCTCAACGCGGACAGCCTCGACGGGCTGGCCCGCATCCTGCGTCGCAACGGCCTGCGCGCCATATCGCTCGACCGTGCGATGGAGGACCCGGCCTACAAAATCTCCGATAACTACGCGGGTCCGGACGGTGACGAGTGGCTCAGCCGCTGGTCGCGTACACTTCACAAAGACCTGCCGTGGGCTAGCTTCCCGGAACCGCCGGCGGACATCGCGGCCGAAAATGATCGGCTGGACGCGAATCCCTAACCGCTCGGGGTCAGGCCCGACGGCGCCGCGCTGCCAGGTTGGCCGCTGGGAGTGGGCTAGTCGTTCAGCTATATGAACCCCTGATAAACCCACTCCTCCCAGGTGGTTCATCGCCACGTACTCAATCTCCTCCGCAGGGGTCAGGACATCCTGACCGCGCGGCTAAGGAGTGGGCCATGACGTTCAAATCAATCGTACTCGCCGCCGCGACGGTCGTGTCGCTCGCGGCTCCCGCCGCGGCTAAGGCAGATCCCTATTGGGGGCATGAAGGAGGCTATCGCGAAGGCTGGCGGGACGGCGAGGATCGGCGCGAACATGAGTGGCGCGAACATGAGTGGCGCGAACATGGGCAGTGGCAGCGCCACGAGTGGCGCGGCCACGAAGCCTGGGAGCACGGTGGATACGGCGGGCGCTGCTTCGTCGAGCGTCGCGGCTACTACAACTGGTACGGGCAGTATGTGTCGCGTCCAGTCAGGGTCTGCCGCTAACGACAGTCTTACCCGGCGGGCGCTTTCGGGCGGCCTTTGCGACAGCTGCGAATGGGACTCTTCTTGGCGGCCACGGGTTGAACGCTCTTATCCAAGAGCGTGTTCCCCTGACAGGATGGCCGAGGGATCGGTAGAGCATTTTATCGCGCGTTCGATCGGCCCATCCGGGGTCCGTTATTTGCACCGACGTCCTCACGCCTCCTAACGGCGGCCGGCGCGGTCTTCGCCCTCTCGCCGCCGATGGGTCATTTCCGGGTCCAGCCGCCGCCGACCGTCCGATAGTAGTCGCCGGGACGGAGCTTACCCTTCACGACGCTTTCAAACGCGGCAGCGCCCGCTGCGGCTGGGGTCACCCCATTCTTCGCGGCGGCTTCATTATAGAGCTGCGCACGACCGGCGTTTGTTTCGGTCACCGCAGCCCTGATTGCGGGGTCGGCAGGGGTGGTGACGAAGCCCAGAAGTCCGTCGGACTGTTCACCGACGATGCCCGCGGCCTTGGCGGAATCCACAGTGGCCTTGGTCTGGGCCGATTGCGCGAAGGCTGCGACCGGCAGCGCCAGAGCGGCGGCAAGGCCGGCGCCGAGGCCTATGAGGGTTCGGGTCTGCATGGAAATCTCCCTCAGAAGAGGTTCGGGTTCTTTTGAATCAACGCCTTGACGTCCTGGTCCAGGCTGAGGCGGACGTTGGCGTCTAACTTCGCGTAGATGGTGATCGGATCGACCTTCACGTGCAAGGTCGGCGCACAAGCGGTCAGGCTCAGGACAGCGAGGCTGACAAGTGCGGCAAAAGATCGGGACGGCGCGTTCATCGGGGCGTTTCCAGGGTCTTCGTTTCAGTTGTGTGCGTCGTCGGCTGAACCGGGGGTGAACTGCGCAGCTGCTGGTAGTCCGAGTAATCCTTAAGGAGATCGTCCAGGTTCAAGCTTGTGTCCAGCGTCAGGTCCACTCCGGTGTCGGAGGGTAGGGGCAGTGGCTTGGTCATGAACTTGCGCCCGATCAGGTCAAAGAACGAGAGATTGATTTCCTGATGCGTCGGCGGGTCAAAGCGGCCGACGATATGGGCGAGGATGGCGAGGCGACCGTCCGCACGGCTGTCGATGGCGGCGTCAAGTTTGTCGAAGGCCAGGTTTTCCATTGCCTGGTAGGCGAAGTCGGTGAAGGTGTTGTTGGCCGGAACCGCCGCAGCGCCGGTCGGTGCGGTGATCGAGCCCGTCGCCGCAACGCCGGTTAGGGCCTGACGATTGATGGAAACGCGACCCGGCTGCACGGCGTGCAGTTCCGCGCCGGCGACCCGGATCTTGCCTGCCTGGCTGCTAAACGGCACGCGGCCGCTGACCTTAGCGTCGAGGTCCACCCGATCGCCGAAGGGTGTGGCCTCGACCAGGTCGTGCAACTGGACACCGTCGATCGACAGGACGCCAGCCATCGCCGTATCGGCGACAATCGGGACGCTCAGGCTCTCGATACGCACGCGGCCTCCGCCCACCTCCGCCTTGGCGCCGGTCAGCGTCAAGGCCTTGGTGTCCAGACCGACCCCCGCGCGGATTGCGGTGACCGGCACGAACGCGATGATACTGTCAGCGCTGAACGTTTGGCCGGGCTCGGCGATCAGCGGCTCGAGGCTGCGGAATGCAAGCGTCCCGTTGAGTCCGCTCACCCTGCCCACTGGGCTACGAAAATCGAGGGAGGACACGCTCAGCGTCCCGCCGCTGGTGACGCCTGCGGGCGTCCAGTCGATGCGACCGGCGAACCGCGTCCGGCCCTCGACCGGCGAGCGCACGGCGACGGCCAGGGGCGAGAGCTCGTCCGGTTGCAGGCTTTTGGCGGCGAAGATCAGTTCGCCGGTGTCGACGGTCAGGCCGCCGCGCCCATCGCGGACGTCGTGGAGGAGAGCCACCTCGGCCACCGGCTGGGCAGCGGGAGTGCTGAGTTTGAAGCGGGCCGTCCAACGCGCGTCCGCGAAGTTCGCCGCGCCGCCGATCTGCAAGGCTCTGAAGCGCGTCTGACTGGCTTCGTCGACCACCTGGGCCTGGCTTAACACGGTACGGACTGAGAGCTGTCCGGCCGATTGATCGGCGCTCACGCTCCCGGCGCCGTCCGCTATCCGCGCCTGCAGGAACGGAGCGTCCGCCTTCAGCGCCATCGCTTTGGCGTGAAGATGCGACGTCCCGTTCGAGAAGCGGAACATCGGTTCACCCCAGGGGCACAGGCTGACCTTGGCGCGGTCCACGTCATTGGCGCCGAAGACGATTCTGTCAGCGGCCAGGTCCACGCAGCGCCCGGCCGTGAAGCTGGCGCCCCCGTCGGCGATCCGCAGGGTTCCGAAGGCGTCGACCGATCCGCCCTCTATCGGGCCAAAGCCGCCCGATGCCTTGGCCTCGCCTAGCGCCGTCAGGGTCCCCGCGCGCCGTTGGAGCCGGCGGATATCAAGATCGAGTTTTGGCAAGCTGCCGCCCCGAAGCGTCAACCGAAAGGCGCCGCCGTCGCGGTCCAGGAGGGGCGAGCTAGCGCGTCCGGCGAGGGTCAGCAACGCCCCGCCCGGCGCGCGGATCTGCACGGGTTCCGGCAAGGTTAGCCGCAAGTTCCCAGTCTTGAAGCCAAGAGCGAGACGTCGCGACGTAATCTGAAAACTTCTTGCGGCCCGCTTGAGGCTGGCGAGCTCAGGCGCATCCGTGGCCGTGAGCGGTCCGAACCCCGTCCAGGATCCCCGGCCCTCGGCGCTGGCCGTCAAGGTCGCCTGTAGACCCGCAGCGCCAAAGGCCATCGCGCCGTCCGCGGCCCCGAGAAGCTCCGACAGCCGCAAGCCTCCAGACGCGCCGTCGTGAACGGAAAAGGTTATGCGGGGCGTAGCTGTCAGGGTGTCTCCGGCGCTGTGAGTCCAGCGCAGGTCGGCGACGCTGACCTTCGCCGCTGTGGGGCCGATGGTGCTGGCGGCGACCGCCCCGGCGGCGCTGCCGAGATCCGCCTCGACAGTTCCGCTGACCACCAGATTGTCGATCCAGCCCGCAGCGTGACCCTGGAAATCCGTCGCGACCCGCACTTCATCGAGCGTGCTTGCGAGGTGGTGCACCTCTGCTGCGGTCAGAGCCACATGCAGCGCCGCCGGCCCATCGAGACGTTTGCGCTTCAGATCCGGGTAGGGGGCGTCACCGCGCAAATTGAGATTGCCGCGTGACGCCGTCAGGTCCGTCGTTTCGATGCGTGCAAAAGGCGCGTCGACCATCAGGTCAAGGCGATTGCCCGTCGCGCGGACGGCAATAGAGCCCGCCGCCAGCTCGGCCGCGCCCGCGGGTCCATTGAGCTTGGTGGGTTCGGAATGCGCGGAAAGCCTCACGAGCCTGCCTTGCTTGAGCAAGCCATCGAACGTTAGCCGGATCGGGCCGTAGTCGGTCGCCAGCACCAGCACGCCTCCCTGGACTTCGATGCTCGGTTGGGGAGTTCCCGGCTGCGGCGGCCTCTTTCGAAGGTTGTCGAGAAGCGGATCGAGCGCCCCCAGGCTGACGTTCCCATTGTGAAGACGTGCGTGCAGAACCGGCCGCCGCAGGGTCACCGAGCGCACCTCGAAGTTCAGCCCGCGGAAGCCGTAGGTTACCGTCGCCTCGCCCGCCGAGAAATCCGGGGCCTTCGCCCGGCCGGCCCGGACCCGGCCGACAATTCGTCCGAAGTCGAAATCCTGGACGTCGATAGTCGAGGCTACGCCCTGGGCTCGCAACCAGGCGGTCATCGTCTCGCGCGCCGCGATCTTACGTACGGCAAAAAGCGCGAGAGTCAGCAGCACAGCAAAGCCGAGAAGTGCTGCTGGGGCCCAGGCGCGGCGACGCCTGGCGGCTGCAGGAATCTGTTTCAAGCAATCACGCCCTGATCAACGGCTGATACCGGTATAGCGTGCAGAGCAGCGATCCTAGCCGTGATCGGGCCAACGCGACCACCTTCAGCGCCCAGCGATTGTTGAGGTTGGGGCCGACCGGTTCACCCCTCGCGCCGGAATGCGTGCCCATAGCTGCCCAATTCACGGCATCGCGTGTTGGCCTGATGAAGACTCGGGTCGAGCGCGCGGACGGGGGCCGCGAATAGCTCAGAGGAAAGGGGACAGTCGCAACCAATTCGAGGAAGGTACTCCTGCGCAGTTGCGACTCTCATCGAATGCGAAGAACAGAAAATTGTCAGTGCTCGAAATGAATGCGACTGGACTGGCTCAGCAAGTCCCTGAAATCCAACGCTTCGGTCGTCCGAAATCATTACGACTGTCCGAATTCAGCCCCTCATTTTTGCCTACAATCGATGCGACTTCCGCATTGTCGCCCGCACGTCTTATTCGACCGACAAGGGTGGTTTTTCAGGTCGCATCGTGTTCTTCGACCGGAAATTGCTGAGGTTTTGAGGAAAAACTTACCGCATCTCGCCTCAGTATGTATTCGTGGTCGACTGTGTCTCCGACCTCGAAGCCGTACTCGCCCACCTTCGCGAACCCGTGGCGGACGTAGAAGCGCTGGGCCCCATGGTTCTCAGACCAGACGCCAATCCAGACGGCCCGTGGCCCGTGGCTTTGCAGCCAGGCTATGGTCTCCGCGAACAGACGTGCGCCAAGTCCACCGCCTTGCCAGGCCTTTCGGAAGTAGATGCGCTTCAATTCCCCGCAGTCAGGCGTGACATCGGCGTGTGGCAGGCCGCATGGGCCGGCTAGGGCGTAGCCGACAACTTGGCCCTCGGCCTCGACGATCCAGGATGCCTTGGCGGGATCGGTCAGATCGACGAGGGTTCGCTCAAGGCTGTAGGCCTCGGCGAGGTACCGCTCCAGATCGGCCGGCGGATAGAGGTGGCCAAAAGTTTCGCCAAAGGTCTCGCCGCCGATGGCGGAAAGCGCTTCGGCGTCGGCCGGTGCCGCGCGGCGGATCAAGGGTTCGGACATCGGTGAGGCTGAGAATCTGCGCTAAGGTGAAGCATGACTGTCGCGATCTACACCCATCTGGACATGCTCGACCACCGTCCAGGCGAGCGACATCCTGAGCGCCCGGAACGGCTAAAGGCCGTGACCGATGCGCTCAGTGATAGCGACCTTTCGCTGATGATCCGCGATGCGCCCTTGGCGGAGGACGCCGATCTCGCAGCCGTTCACCGTGGGCCCTACCTCGAGGCGATCTTCGCCAGCAAACCTGGTTCTGGGAGGGTGAAACTCGACGAGGATACCTTCATGTCGGCGGGCAGTCTGAACGCCGCACGACGAGCGGCCGGCGCAGCCGTTGCCGCCGTGCGCGACGTGGCTGCGGGCGAGGCGGATCGTGCCTTTTGCGCTGTGCGCCCGCCCGGTCACCACGCCGAGCCTGGCCTGCCCATGGGTTTTTGCATCTTCTCCAACGTGGCGATCGCTGCCTACGCTGCTCAGGCCGCAGGGTTGGCCAAGGTGGCTGTCGTCGATTTCGACATACATCATGGCAACGGCACCCAGGCCGCATTTGACGGCCAGGACGGTCTATTTCTGGCCTCCATCCAGCAGTGGCCAATGTGGCCAGGCACCGGTCACCCGTCTGAGCCGACCTCCGCCAACATTGTCAACGCGGTGGCCCCCGAGGGCGGCTCGCGCGAGATTTGGCGAAAGGCGTTCGAAAGTTTGATGCCCAAGGTCGACGCCTTCGCGCCCGATCTGATCATCATATCGGCTGGCTTTGACGCCCATGTGCGCGATCCGCTCGGCGCTGGCGGCCAATCGCTGGAGGCCGAAGACTTCGCTTGGGCGACACGGGCCATTGCCTCAGTGGCCAATCGACACGCCAAGGGCCGGGTTGTGTCCTCGCTTGAGGGCGGCTACGACCTTGAGGCTCTGGGCTCGTCGGCGCTTGCGCATGTGCGGGCCCTGTCCGAGGGGTAGGGCCCCTTTCATCGAGAGTTGGGGACGCGACAGGTGAGAGGTTGCACGCCAGCCGTTCGGATGGTATGCGGTATCTGTCCGGTCGCACACCACCTCGCC
>JAYUBY010000261.1:0-2644 GCA_043740635.1 Alphaproteobacteria bacterium | reverse complement strand
CGCCTTCACATCTCGCAGCGAAGACGCCCAAAGCTCCAGCGTCGTCTCGATCGATGCACCCGACATCCCATGACCTCCGAATCATGGTCGCCCATCGATTCAGATGTCGCCCGTCACTGCAACTGTAATGCTAACCTTGGCTTTTTTACGACAGGCGCGACCTGCGTCATGGGCGGCATGCTCTGGGGCATGTTCATGGGCGCAAAGTAGGACTTCACGCTCGCGCCTGCGCCCGCCCGGCTGAATTTGGTTGGCTGGGCCAGTCTGGCCCTGATGGGAACCTTCTATCAGCTCTCCGGAAAGAGCGGCCGGCTCGGCTGGATCAACTATGCGCTGTCGACCGCGGGCGTGATCGTGATGATCCCATTCCTGGTCCTGCTGCTAAGCGGCAAGCCGCAGTACTAGGGCGGGGTTATTGCGGGCTCGGTCCTTGCTGCGTTGGGCATGGCGACGTTCCTCTTCGTGGTGCTGTCCAGCTGGCGCGACGCAAAGTCCTCCTGACCGATCAGGTCTTGCGCCGGAGCTCCGATGCGGGCACGCCGCGCCGGTGACTGATCTAAGCCCCATCGACGCGGCTGGCCTTCCGGCCCGAGCCGCCGCCCTCGACCTCCTGGCCGCAGCGCTCAGCGGTCGCGCCGGCATGGATGAAGGTCTCAGTCATCCGGGCTTGGCCGCGCTGGACGGCCGCGACCGCGCTTTCGCACGCGCCCTGGTGATGGCGACCCTTCGCCACCTTGGCCCCATCGACTCTGCGCTCCAGTCAAAGGTGAAGAAGGCTCCGCCGGACAAGGTCGTGCAGATCCTCAGGTTAGGCGTCGCCCAAGCCTTCGTCCTTAAGACGCCGGCCCACGCGGCGGTGACCACCTCGGTCGACCTGGTAGCGCAGGACAAGGGCCTGCAAATGTTCAAGGGACTGGTTAACGCGGTCCTGCGCGGCCTGGTCCGCGAACCTCCGCAGCTGGACGATCCGGAGTTGATGGCGCCGAGCTGGCTCTATGCCCGCTGGCGCGCAGCCTTTGGCGTGGACGCCGCGCGAGCGATTGCGGCGACGATCGTCCAGGAGCCGGCGACAGACCTTTCTCTCAAGGACCCCCGCCGCGCCACCGAACTCGCTGAAGCGCTGGAGGCGGTGGTCTTGCCGGGTGGCAGTCTGCGGACCACCAAGCGCGGCGACATCGCAACCTGGCCCGACTTCGCGGAGGGCGGCTGGTGGGTGCAGGACGCCGCGGCGGCCATCCCAGCTCGACTGTTGGACGTTCAGTCTGGCCAAACCGCACTCGACATGTGCGCTGCGCCCGGGGGAAAGACGTTACAGCTGGTGGCGGCAGGCGCGGCGGTCGTGGCGTTGGACCGCTCCGCCGTGCGTCTGAAGCGCGTCGCCGAAAACCTGGCCCGTGTGGCGCTTTCCGCCGAGGTCGTGGCCGCGGACGCGGCGACCTGGCCAGACAAGCGGACATTCGACGCAGTACTACTCGATGCCCCCTGCTCGGCCACCGGCACCTTCCGTCGCCACCCGGACGTCCTCTGGGCCGCCAAGCCCAGCGATGTCGCGGGCCTCGCCGCCGTCCAATCGAAGCTGCTGGACGCCGCGGCTCGACGCACCAAGTCCGGCGGGCGCCTCGTTTACTGCGTGTGCTCCCTGGAGCCCGAAGAGGGCGAGGGCCAGGTCGCGGCGTTCCTTGCCCGGACCCCAGGCATGTCCATCAATCCGATCACGCCGGGCGAGGGCGGCGCGCCGGCGGCCAGCGTCAAGGCCGACGGAACGCTTCGCATCTTGCCGCAAGCTGAAGGTGGGATGGATGGGTTCTACGTGGCGCGGTTCCGTAAGGCGTAGCCGCCCTCTGGTCCGAAACCGCGCATCACGTTATGCGGAGCCATGGCTCGTTCTGTTCCTCTCATAGCGCCCTCCATCCTGGCGGCAGACTTCGCGCGGCTGGGTGAGGAGGCTCGGGCGGTCGAGGCGGCCGGCGCTGACTGGCTCCACGTGGACGTCATGGACGGTCACTTCGTTCCCAACATCACCATCGGTCCGGACGTCGTGAAGGCTCTGCGCCCGCACGTGAAGATCCCGATGGACGTCCATTTGATGATCTCGCCGGCAGACCCCTTTCTAGAGGCCTTCAGCGTGGCCGGCGCCGACATGATCAGCGTCCACCCGGAGGCCGGACCCCACCTCAACCGCTCGCTGAAACGCATCCGTGAGTTGGGCGCGAAGGCTGGCGTGGTGTTCAACCCCTCGACCGATCCGTCCGTGATCCAGTGGATGATGGATGAGGTCGATCTGATCCTGGTCATGTCCATCAATCCGGGATTCGGCGGTCAAAGCTTCATGACCTCACAGCTGCGCAAGATCGCAGCGCTGCGCGCGATGATCGACGCGACGGGGCGCGACATCCCGCTTGAGGTTGACGGGGGCGTGACGCCCGAAACGGCGAAGCTCTGCGTCGAAGCTGGAGCCACCGCGCTGGTCGCCGGCACGGCGGTGTTCCGAGGCGGCCCCAGCGCCTACGCGGCCAACATCGCCGCGTTGCGCGGCGGCTGATCCGGGCGGGCGCGCGATGCTGGCCTCAGCGCTCGATCGCATCCCTGGCGGATATCAGATCTTCGCCGCCGCCATCGCGACAGGCCGGCGCTTCGGCCTGGA
>JAYUBY010000260.1:0-1689 GCA_043740635.1 Alphaproteobacteria bacterium | reverse complement strand
GTTTTCGTTGCTGAACCGTGGCGACGGCAAGGTCGGCGATATCGTGGGCGAACTTAAAGGCCCGGTCGAACCAGAACTGAAGCCGCATGCCGATGAGGTCGCTGCCATGCTCGGCAACGAAGGCTCTCCTGAGCGCCTGCCTTGGCAGGCAGTCGAAGGGCGCGCCTTTCGGTCCAGATGCGCCAGACAGGTTTGGTGACGCAACCCGTGGCCCTGCTGGGCGGTATAGCGGTCGGATATCCACAATTCGGGTTTATGCCCGGCCATCGTGTCGTGCACGACCTGGGCTGCCTGGCTGAACTGTGCGGTGTGGACCACGGCATCGGGCGAACAAAACACCCATTGGTAGGCATTGCATCCTTCGATCCGCACGCCCGTCTCGTCGCAGGCCACAACCTGTGCGCGACGCAAGGCCACGAGCGCATCTTCGCGCCAGGCGGCAAAGACCGGCGCGGCACGCTTGAACATATTCATCAGCGCGCCCTGGCTGAGCTTCAAGCCAAACAGATCGGCGAAGACGCCTTGCTTGCGCGGCGGCGATTATGGTGGCCGGTTTAGCGACAACTATGATGGCCGGTATGCTCGCCCGTCAGGCCTGATCGCAGGGAGGGGCGAAGCCCCGACCGGAGAGCGGGCCTGACGGGCGAAGGCGATCTTCAAAGCCCCTTGTCGGGGCTCTGATCGGGCGACGCCGGGTGGTGGTATTGGAACGCTTATCGAACACAGCAACGATAGGTTCCGATGCCTGGCCACCACATTCCCGATCAGCAGGCACATCTCTTTATGGTTCAGCGTCGTCATCACACCCAGGCCGTCGCGGCCGCCAAGGCTGGTATCAGCGAGCGCAGCGCGCGTCGGATCGAGAAGTATCCCCGCCTGCCATCCCAAAAGAAGCGCGAGCGCCACTGGCGTACCCGGCCCGACCCCCTCGAACAGGTGTGGTCGCGCGTGGAAGAGCTGCTCAAGATCGAGGGCATTCTGGCCGTCACCATCTTCGAGACCGTACAGGACGAGTTCGGGGAAGACGCCGTCCCTGACGGCGTGAGGCGCACCCTCGATCGCCGGATTGCCCGCTGGCGGGCGCTGAACGGGGCTGAGAAGGAGATCTTCTTCCCCCAACGTCACGAGATCGGCCGGCAGGGACTGTCAGACTTTACCGTCTGCGACGAGCTGCGCGTCACCATTGCCGGCGAGCGCTTCGATCATCGCCTCTTTCATTTCTGCCTCGCCCACAGTGGCTGGGAACATGCCGCAGTCGTTCTGGGCGGAGAGAGCTTCAGCGCCCTGTCCGAACACCTGCAGGATGCGCTGTGGAAGCTGGGCGGCGTGCCGGCGGAACACCGCAGTGACTTGCTCTGGGCCGCCTACAAGAACCTCGACGCCGACGCCCAGCGCGATTTCACCCGCAGTTACGAAGATCTGTGCCGACATTACGGCACGTGCGCCACCCGCAACAACCGCGGCGAGGCCCATGAGAACGGCTCGATCGAGAGCCCCAATGGTCACCTGAAGCGACGGCTCGATCAGGCCCTGCGCCGCCGGGGCACCCGCGATTTCGCCAGCATCGAAGACTATCGCCGTTTCGTCGAGGGTGACGTTCACGACCGCCGCGGCGCTGGTCAACCAACTGATGGAAGCACGCGACGAGCGGCGCCTTCTCAAGCTGCAACGCGACCTGCAGGCAGTGAA
>JAYUBY010000259.1:0-18260 GCA_043740635.1 Alphaproteobacteria bacterium | reverse complement strand
CCAGAGCCCGGCACGGTGTTGATGTGGGAAAGTTGGCTGCGCCACGAGGTGCCCGCCAACCGGGCCAAGACCGAGCGCATCTCGATCAGCTTCAACTACAGCTGGCGCTAGCGGCCGATAGTAAGAGGCCCCGCTCGAGCGGGGCCTTTACCAGTCTCAGCTGTCGAGGAAGCTGCGGAGCTTACGCGAGCGGCTAGGGTGCTTGAGCTTGCGCAGCGCCTTGGCTTCGATCTGACGAATGCGTTCACGAGTGACGCTGAACTGCTGGCCGACTTCCTCAAGGGTATGGTCGGTGTTCATACCAATGCCGAAGCGCATACGCAGCACGCGCTCCTCGCGGGGCGTCAGGGAGGCGAGCACGCGGGTAGTGGTTTCCCGCAGGTTCGACTGGATGGCCGCATCGATTGGCAGGACCGCGTTCTTGTCCTCGATGAAATCGCCCAGGTGGCTGTCTTCCTCGTCGCCGATCGGCGTTTCGAGGCTGATCGGCTCCTTGGCGATCTTCAGGACCTTGCGGACCTTTTCCAACGGCATAGCCAACTTTTCGGCCAGCTCTTCCGGCGTCGGCTCGCGGCCGATCTCGTGCAGCATCTGCCGGCTCGTGCGGACAATCTTGTTGATCGTCTCGATCATGTGCACCGGAATACGGATGGTGCGGGCCTGGTCGGCGATCGAACGGGTGATCGCCTGACGGATCCACCAGGTGGCGTAGGTCGAGAACTTGTAACCGCGGCGATACTCGAACTTATCGACCGCCTTCATCAGACCAATGTTGCCTTCCTGAATGAGATCCAGGAACTGCAGGCCGCGATTGGTGTATTTCTTGGCGATCGAGATCACGAGGCGAAGGTTGGCCTCGACCATTTCCTTCTTGGCCTGACGTGCCTCCCGCTCACCCTTTTGGACCGTCTGGACAATCCGGCGGTAGTCATCGATCGGTACGCCCGTCTCTGTTGCCAGCGCGGCGATTTCGGTGCGGATGTCACCAATCTGGCTGTTGTCGTTCTCGGCGAACTTTGTCCACCGCACGCCCAGCGCCTTCACCTGATCGGTCCAATCGGGACGCAATTCGGAGCCGAAGTACGCCTTCAAGAACTCGCCGCGGCTGATGCCGTAGCTGTCGGCGAGGCGAAGCAGGCGGCCTTCCAGGCCCATCAAGCGCTTGTTGATGGCGTAGAGCTGCTCGACCAACGCCTCGATGCGGTTGTTGTTCAGCTTCAGCGTCTTCAGGTGCAAGACGATGGCGCCAGTGGCCGTGACGTAGGCCGCACGGTCCTTTTCCGACAAGTCCTCGCCCTTCAGGCGCTGACCAACCAGCTTCTCCTGCAGCAGGCGGAAGCTTTCGAATTCCAAGGCGATAGCGTCAAGCGTGAGCATCACGCCTTCGCGAAGTTCACCTTCCATCGCGCTGATGGTGGGGCCAGCCCCGTCATCGAAGTCATCGTCGTCGTCGCTTTTAGCGATCGCCTCGCCATCGGCGTTTAACTCAGGCTCGGCGTCTTCTTCGACTTCGGCCGGCGGCGGCGCATTGGCGGCCAGTTCCTCAGCCGCCGCGGCGTTAACGCCGCCGTAGGTCTGCTCCAGGTCGATGACCTCACGCAAGAGGATACGGCCGGAGCCAAGCTCCTCGCGCCAGACCATGATGGCTTCGAACGTCAGCGCGCTTTCGCACAGCCCGCGAATCATAG
The DNA here is from genome assembly GCA_043740635.1 of Alphaproteobacteria bacterium. GTDB lineage: Bacteria > Pseudomonadota > Alphaproteobacteria > Caulobacterales > Caulobacteraceae > Phenylobacterium. Next base: position 16,572 of record JAYUBY010000259.1, on the reverse strand, counting down.
TGTCGCGGCCAGCCTCAATTCGCTTGGCGATAGCGATTTCGCCCTCGCGCGACAGCAGCTCCACCGAGCCCATCTCGCGCAGATACATACGGACCGGATCGTCCGTGCGGTCATAGGCGGCTTCCTTGGTGGTCTCGACCACCGAGGTCTCCTCGCGGACCGCGACCTCGCCGCCGCCCTCCGCGTCCTCTTCGGCCTCAACGACGTTGACGCCCATCTCGGACAGCATGGCCAAGGTGTCTTCGATCGCCTCGGAGGTCACTTCCTCCGACGGCAGGACCTTGTTCAGCTCGTCCATAGTGACGTAGCCGCGGGCCTTGGCTTGTTTGATAAATTTCTTGACCGCAGCGTCCGTCAGATCGAGCAGCGGACCGTCGCCGCCAGTGGTTTCTGGCGCTTCAGCTTCAGCGGTTGTGGTGCTCATCGATATCTCCGAATTCGGCACCAAGCTGCATGCAAGGCTTAGGCCGGAAAAGTTAATGGCGGTCGGACAGGCGCGGGGGACGAACCCTCACTCCCTGCCGCCCACCCAAAATTGATCCGTGTGTAATCGGCGTTGCGTCAGTGCGCCGCGCTTCATCTCCGGGCAGCCCTTACGCGCCATACCCCAATCACCCCGAAGGTCTCCCCAAGGGTGTCGGTGGCGTCGTCCCGAGCTGCCGACTCCTGAAAGGAGCCTGCGAAGAGGCGCGACCACTGGGATCACCGCGCATCGAGGGAGGCATCATCTGATGTTATGGGCGCGCCCGAATCCTCGCGGCGGCCCGATCGAATGCCTGTCAACAGCGCGCTAAATCCGCAAGGGCCAGATGGCGTCGTAGGCGGCGGATGTCAAGATGAGCTGTGGACGGATGGCAGGGAAGTTCGCGTTGGACAGCTGCACCTCCCGCTGTCCCTTTGTTTTTATGGGGCTATTTTGTCGCACGCCTCAATGCGGTAGAACCGCGGTCGTCTCTTCGGGGTGCGCCCAGTCGCTGTTGAGCAGCTTGCGCAGGTGGTCGCGCTCGGTTTTCAGCGAATTCAACGTTGTCGAGTCGCGGTCGCGATCGAGATCGCGCGCGGCGGCCTCCACCGCGCGCTCTAGACTCTCGAGCTGCATCAGGAGATCGAAGGCTTGGCGCCAGAGGTCGCGGGCGCGTTCACCGTTCTCCTGGAGGAACGGGGCGCTGACACCGGCGCGCCGCGCGTCCTGTTCCAACAGAGCCAACATAGCAGGATCGAAGCCTCGGGCTTGGAGAGCGCCGTCGAATTCCTGGCCGTCGGCTTCATATCTCAACCGCACCAGCTCTTGGGCAAGCCCATCAAGCTTTTCGTCGCCGAAGCCGCGTGCGCCGATCAGCTCGATCTTTTCGTCGATTACGGCTGGGTCGCGAACAGCCGCCAATGCCAGCGCAGCCGCCAGAGGGCGCGGTGAGACCCTCAACCGGCGGCTAGCGTCCTTGGCCTCTGGTGTCGATCCGGCCTGCGAGATGCCCGATTTTTCCTTGTCCCACCGCCGGCGAGACATCTCGCGCGCCGCGGCGCCGACAGTGAAGACCGGCTGCTGGGTCGGCCACAGCTGCTCGTAGCGGCTCAGTAGGTCTTCCTTGTAGGCCTGTGCGAGATCGGGGTCGGCGATGGTGGCCGCGAGCTTACGCAAGCGTACCTTGAGCGCGGTTCTGCGCTCCGGGGTCTCCAGCGGCTCGGCGTCCCGCTCACGTAAGAACAAAGCTTCCGCGAAGGGCGTCGTTTGGCTGAGCTGCGCTTTCAGCGCGGCAGAACCCTGTTCGCGCATTACCTCGTCAGGATCCTTTCCGCTTTCGATCAGGACGAACTTGAAGCTCCTTCCCGGTTTCAGCAGCGGCAGGGCGCGATCCAACAGGCGATGGGCCGCCTGACGGCCTGCCCGGTCGCTGTCGAGACAGATCGTCGGCTCGGGATGGTGGCGCCAAAGGACGTCCATCTGGTCTTCGCCAAGCGCAGTGCCCATGGCCGCGACTGCCGGCAGGCCAGCCCGCTGGCAAGCGATCACGTCCATGTAGCCTTCGACGACGACCAGCGGCGGTGTTTCGCCTCCTGGAGCTGCGGCGATGATCTTTCGGGCTTCGGCCAGGCCATAGAGTTGGTGGCCCTTGTGGAAGACGCTGGTCTCCGGTCCATTCAGGTATTTTGCGCGGGCCAGCGGATCCATCGCCCGGCCGCCGAACGAGACCACGCGGCCCCGTGCGTCGGCAATCGGGAAGATGATCCTGTCGCGGAAGCGGTCGTAGGGCGCACCGCCGTCTTCCGGGGCGATCAGCATGCCAGTTTCGACCAGCTCGCCGGGCCGTGCGCCTTTCGCGATCAGGTAGTCCTTAAGCGCGGTACGCCCAGGGGGTGAGAAGCCCAGGCGAAAGCGCGCCCAGTCCTTTTCCGGTAGGCCGCGCTTTTCGAGGTAGGCGCGGGCCTCGCGCCCAGACGGGCGGCGAAGTTCGGCCTCGAACCACTGGGACGCGGTTTCCAGCCACTCGCCAAGACCCTGGCGGACCTTCTCCTGCTCGGCGGCGCGGGGATCGACCGCTGGAAGCGCGACACCGGCTTCGGCGGCCAGCCGCTCGACAGCTTCCACAAAGGTCAGCCGTTCGCTCTCCTGCAGAAAGGAGATGATGTCGCCGGTCTTGCCGGAGGAAAAATCGAAGAACTGGCCCTTCTCGTCGTTGACGTAGAACGAGGGCGTCTTTTCCTTCGAGAATGGCGAAAGGCCGACGTATTCGCGCCCTTGCCGTCGCAGTTTCACCGTCTTGCCAATGACGTCGGACGGGCGCAGTCGAGTCTTGATCTCGTCTAGAAACCGCTCGTCAAATCGTCCGACCATTCAACTAGCACCCGGGCCGAAGTCGCGTCCAACTGCGGCGCAGCCAGCAGAGTGCCTTACGGGGAGGCGAGCCTCCCGAGCGAGCCAGTCTGTCGACGCTTCTCCTGACTTCTCCCCTATCGTCGTCGATGCACGGGGATAGGTCATGAAAGACAGTGGATAAGCTGTGAGTTCTTTTTTTGTTCTAGACGATTCCAACGCCACGTCAAAGCGCGCGGCGGGTGACAGAGCTCTCTTATCGTACTGCGCTGCGGATTTGACGAAGCGTCCGTCAGGGCCGATGGTAATTCGTCGTTTGGTGCGTCGATTTGGGGGGTGCACGCTTGATCATGTGGCTCCGCCTTGTAGGCGCCTTGTTGGTGACATTGGCGGCGATCGGCGCTCTTGAGTACTTCGGCGTCAGCCGGCTGCTCGGTGCTCGCGCGCCTGACGAAGCGCCTTCAGCCGCTTACGGCCCCAGCCGCGAAATCTTCTGGCTACTGATCTTCTTCGTGGTCATGGCCACCTCGTTGCTGGCTGCGGCCCGTCGCTGGGCGGGTCATCTGAAGCGGGCCGTCGCGCGGCCGTCGCGCTCCTGACGACCACCCTCAGCGTCCATTTAGACCCTAGCCCAGACCTCGCACCCATCCTGGCAGATTCGAGATCGCGGCAAGTTCAGTAAACCTCGGATGGTCCGTCGGTGGTTCGGCCATCTCGTGGGCCCAGGTCACATGGTAGGGAATGTGTGCGGCCCACGCGCCGGCTTCCAGCGCAGGCAGGATGTCGGAGCGCATGGAATTTCCGACCATTGCCGCTTCGGCCGGCCCGGTTCCATGGCGAGCGAAGACGCGGGCGTAGGTCGACGCATCCTTTTCACTGACGATCTCGACGGCGATGAAGAGGTCGCCGAGGCCGGACGCCGCCAATTTCTGCTCTTGGTGCAACAGATCGCCCTTGGTGATTAGGACGAGCCTATAGTCTTGCGAGAGTTCCGTAAGGGCGTGCTCGACGCCCGGCAGCGGCTCAACCGGATGAGCGAGCATTTCGCGGCCCGCGGCCAGGATGTCAGCGATAATGCAGCCGGAGGGCTCGTCTCCCGTGAGCTCCATGGCGGTCTCGATGAGCGAGAGCGTGAAGCCCTTCACGCCGTAGCCGTAGAGCGTCAGGTTGCGCCGCTCTACAGCCGCCAGGCGCTCGTCGAGGACCTGAGCCGGGGCTACACTGGCCATCAAGTTTCGAAACCGATCCTGCGTCAGCCGGAAGATCGTCTCGTTGTGCCAAAGGGTGTCGTCGGCATCGAGACCGACCGTCGTGATACGCATGGAGCCGCTCTTAACAGCGCCCGCTCCGCGTTCGAAGCCTACTCCGGTGCTTTCCTAAGCTGCGCAGGCAGCGTGGGCCCCGGTGACCCTTTCGGTCGATCCCGGATACTTTAGCAGCATGGCGGCCGGACGGATCGGCCGGGCGACGAAGTTGCCGCCACAGTTCGGACAGGCGTCGCCGAGGCGGGTCTCTGCACACTCAGCGCAGAACGTACATTCGAAGGTACAGATGCGGGCCTCGACGCTGTCGGGCGCCAGGTCGCGGTCACAGCATTCGCAGTTGGGCTTGAGTATCAGCATTGACCCAACCTGCGCCTCACGTCGGCCCGAGAAAAGGACAGGCTTCCCTCGATATCCGCCGTCAATGGCCAAGCTCCTGGTCAGGACCGCGCGGCGACAGACGTATCAGGCGAGAATCCGCTACCGCCGCCGTCCGATGCGGCACGACGTTGGCGCGATAGTCGGGATCGCGAACCATGTCGATGAAGGCCTGCGAGCCGGGATACTCGACGATGAAGACCAAGTCCCACGCTTCAGCCTTCGGACCTGTGACCATGACCTGCGGCGTGCCGGCCCAAACTTGACGGCTGTTCAACCGCGCGAGGTGCGGGGCAATGGCACGGCCATATTCGCGATAGGCTTCGCGTCCGGAAATTACCTTGCCATGGTTCGGATGGCCTTCGGGATAAAGCGCAGCTTCACGCAGGCGGATTAGGTTCAACATGTGGATCGGCTGATCGCGCGGCAGCGACTTGAATATATCCCAGGCCTCGCGGTCCGGATCGATGTAGCCGACCGTCATCAGGGGCGCCCTCCGCTTCGTTCCTGTGCGATATGCGCACATTGACCGCGCTCGCGGGACTCACTACCTACGCCGCCGTTTGCCCAAAAGGAATCCCTCGTCATGAGCCGCGATCTGCTGCCCGGCTGTACTGGCGTGCTGGCGCTGTCTGATGGGACGATATTGCAAGGGTTTGGCGTCGGCGCGGTCGGCGAGGCGGTGGGCGAAGTGTGCTTCAACACCGCGATGACCGGCTACCAGGAGATCCTGACCGACCCATCGTATATGGCCCAGATCGTCGCCTTCACGTTCCCCCATATCGGCAACACTGGCACGACCGCGGAGGACCTTGAGCAAATGTCGGGCTCGGCGGAGACGGCGGCCCGAGGCGCGATCTTCCGCGACCTGCCGACGCCGCCGGCGAGTTGGCGGGCGGATAACGATCTGGCGACGTGGATGACGCGTCGCGGCGTTGTGGGTCTGGCGGGCGTCGACACCCGCGCCCTCACTCGCTCGATCCGCGAACGCGGCATGCCGCATGCCGTGATCGCCCATTCACCGGAGGGCAAGTTCGACCTCGACGCCCTTGTGGCGAAGGCCAAGGCCTGGAGCGGTCTTGAGGGTCTGGACCTCGCCAAGGACGCCTCATGCCTGCAGCCGTTCATCTATGACGAGGGCCTGTGGACCTGGCCGGAAGGCTACGCAAAATCCGGCCAGCCGAAGTACGAGGTAGTGGTCGTCGACTACGGCGTAAAGCGCAACATCCTGCGCGCGCTGACTAGCGTTGGCGCTCGCGCCACAGTGGTTCCAGCCTCGACGAGCGCGGAGGACATCCTGGCGCGCAATCCTGACGGTGTTCTGCTTTCGAATGGCCCCGGCGACCCGGCTGCCACCGGCGAATATGCCGTGCCGGAGATCAAGAAGCTGATCGACAGCGGCGTGCCGGTGTTCGGCATTTGCCTTGGCCACCAAATGCTTTCGTTGGCAGTGGGCGCCAAGACCGTGAAGATGGATCAAGGCCACCACGGGGCGAACCACCCGGTGAAGGACCTGACCACCGGCAAAGTGGAAATCGTCTCGATGAACCACGGCTTCACGGTAGATCGCACGAGCCTTCCCGAGCCGGTAATGGAGACCCATGTCTCGCTCTTCGATGGCACCAATGCCGGCATCGCGCTTAAAGACCGTCCTGTATTCTCGGTACAGCATCACCCGGAAGCCTCGCCGGGCCCGACGGACAGCCTTTATCTGTTCGAGCGGTTCGCGGGGCTCATGGACGCCGCGAAAGTCGCTTAGGCGTCGTCGCGGGGGCCGGTCGGGCTAAGCGGCAAAAGCACATCGCAGTTCGGGCATACGAAACCTAGCGCCGATGGAACACGACCTGTCCATCGTGGCGAGTCCGGGTCGGTCACAATGCGGACCGGCTTGACCCGGTTGATCGCCGACTTGCAGTTTGGACAGAGTGGAGTGGCCATTCCCCTAAATAGGGGGCCCACCTCAGGAAAGCCAAGCGTGATCAAGCTGAGCGGGGCCGGCCGCCAGCGGCCGGCCCCTGCCCACCCTAGGGCATGAGCACGGTGTCGACGACGTGGATCACACCGTTGGACTGGTTGACGTTGGCGATGGTCACCTTGGACATCCCGCCCTTGGCGTCGGTGAGCCACACCGCACCGCCCTTGGCCGTGACCGTGAGCGTCTCACCCTGAACAGTCTTAAGAGTGTTCTTGCCGGCGCCCATGGCGGAAGTTTTCATCAGGTCTGCCGAAGACAGCTTGCCTGCCACGACATGGTAGGTGAGGATTTTCGTCAGGGTCGCCTTGTTCTCCGGCTTCACCAGGGTCTCGACCGTGCCCGCCGGAAGTTTACCAAAGGCGGCGTTGGTCGGGGCAAAGACTGTAAACGGGCCGGGCCCTTCAAGGGTCTCCACCAGTCCGGCGGCCTTGACGGCCGCAACGAGCGTGGTGTGGTCACTTGAGTTCACCGCATTCTCGATGATGTTCTTCGAGGCATACATCGGAGCACCTCCGACCGTGACGGTCTTATGCATATTTCCTGCGTGGGCAGAAACGAATGTTCCGCCCGATATAGCAAGCATCGTTCCAGCAACAGCTGCTAGGATAATCTTTTTAGACATGAGGATGGTCCCTGAATTCTGCCACTCCAGGCGGCGATATCAGCTATACGGACCGTCCAACTGCGCGGATGCGCTTTAGGTCAAATTCTTAAATCTTGGCGAGTTTCCCGACCGCCGCGACTGGACCGCTTGGTGCATCGATCTTCGGCGAACCGCCGGGGGGTTCCACTGTAACCGCTATCGCCGAGCCCAGGGCCAATGAAGGCAGCAAGGCCTCGGGCATAGGCATGGCCTTGGTTTTGCCGGGCTCGATAAAGCCAAGCGGCCGGGGCTTGCCATCTGCGGGGATGACCCAGAGCTCATGCACGTGAGCCGGGTCGTTGCCCGGTTGCACGAGGGAGGTGACGATCAGCGCCTTGCGCACCGGATCGTATGCGGCGACGAACAATGGAATGGGCGCGCCCGAAGGGCTGACTAGGCTTGCGTTCAGGAGCTGGCCAATGGGCGGCGGGTGGATAACTACCGGAGGCTGGTTAGCCAGGAAGACCGCCGCGGCGAGGCTGGCGGCCGCTAGCGTGAGCGAGCCGACAGTTGCCCCGCGCCAGAAGCGCAGGCCTCTCGTGGCGGCGGCATTGTCATTCACCGGTAGCGTCCGCTCGATCCCGGCCCAGACCGCTTGCGACGGTGCGATCGGCGTGATGGCATCGATCAAAGAACCCAGTCGGCTGCGCCAGGCTTCGACGTAGCCGGTAAATTCGGCGTCGGTCGCCATCCGCGTCTCGGCCTGGCGCCGCTCGGCAGAGGTCAGCAGGCCCATCACATGCTCGGCCGCAAGGGCTTCGGCGTCGGTGAGTTCGTGAGCTTCGCTCATTGGGAGAGACATCCCTTGAGCTTGGCGAGGCCACGCCGGACCCAGCTCTTCACCGTGCCGAGCGGGGCGCCCATGCGGTTCGCGAGCGCCTCGTAGGTAACTCCATCGAAGAAGGCCGTCCGGATCACCGTCTGGGTCCGATCGTCGAGTTCGCTAAGGCAACGATGCAGCTGACCAGCTTCGCCGGCGGTGACGAGCAAGGCCTCAGCGCTGGCAGCGCCATCGGGGATTTCGAGATCCTCGACCTGGTCAGCGTAGGCCAGGGGACCGCGGGCGCGCAGCCGGTCGATTGCGCGGTTGCGGGCGATGGTCGAAATCCACGTCATCACGCTTGCACGTGACGCGTCGAAACGGTCCGCGCGGCGCCATATGGTGACATAGACCTCTTGCAACACGTCCTCCGATTCCTCGCGGTCGGATAAGATACGGAGGCAAACGCCGAAAAGCTTCGCGGAGGTAGCGTCATAGAGCTGCCGCAGCGCCGCACGCTCGCCAGCCGCGACACGGACCATCAGGTTCGCGAGGTCTTCAGGGGTTGTCGCAGCAGCCAAGGTTGCGGGCTCAGATCTCGCTAGGCATGGACGCGAACGCAACGCGCTTCGCGAGGAAGTGGGAACCGTTTACACGCAACGCTTTCCCGGAGGAACCTTGTTAAGCGGCGACTTTCTTGGGCTTGCGGGCGGCCGACCGCTTTGCCTGGGCGACGGCCAGGCGTTCGGTCTTGCGCTCTGTGGCGACCGCTTCCAGCGCCGGCAGCAATTCGGCAGCGGCGGCCTGCTGACGCTCATCGCCAGACTCCTGGAGGCGACGCGCGTTGGTCAACAAGTTGACCACCTCAACGTCAGTCATCGTCGGGATCTTTTCGATGAGGGTCATGGACACCCCTCCAAATATGGCGACGCGAGAAGCGCAACCTCACAAGGACTATATGGCCAAGCCGCCTATTGGTTTCGATGTTTTCGCAAAATTTTAGCCCGTCTTGCCTCGCGTTTGGAAATCCTCCACGGTCACAACCATCGAATTCGCCACGGGTCGGCCGACTTTCCCCGCCCGATTTTGCGGGCGCCGGACATGCCTGCCGACCCCGATCGAACTTTGATCGTCGGTGCAAATGCTTGGGCCGGTCGGCAATAACCTTTCGAAGGACTTGAATTTACATGGCTACCGGCACCGTAAAATGGTTCAATGGCGCCAAGGGCTTCGGCTTTATCCAACCGGATGAGGGCGGTCCTGACGTGTTCGTGCACATCTCCGCGGTCGAGCGCGCGGGCCTGCGTTCCCTGAACGAAGGTCAAAAGATTACCTTCGAGCTCGAGAAGGATCCGCGCAGCGGCAAGTCCGCCGCGGGCCAGCTACAGGCTTAGGATTTCAGATTTGCGGGCGTAAAACCCCGCTAAGCCACGAGAGATGGGCCGGTGTTCTCACCGACCCATTTGGTTTTGTGAACCTCTTTTACCCGACGCGCTAACCAAGCACTCGCGGCGGTGGGTTGCGCCGCTTCGACTCCGTCTCTACACGGGCGTCTTAACCTGCAGATTTGGCTGGGCCAGCGCGTGCGAGCACGTGCGAGCCCTCGTGCGCGAGACGAGATGCCCAGACGTACCGACATTTCCTCGATCCTGATCATTGGTGCGGGGCCGATCGTGATCGGCCAAGCCTGCGAGTTTGACTATTCGGGCGTGCAGGCCTGCAAGGCGCTCCGGGCCGAGGGCTACCGGATCGTGCTGGTGAATTCCAACCCGGCGACGATCATGACCGATCCGGACGTCGCCGACGCCACCTACATCGAACCCATCACGCCGGAGATTGTCGAGAAGATCATCGCGAAAGAGCGGCCCGACGCGCTGTTGCCCACCATGGGCGGCCAGACCGCGCTGAACACCGCGCTCGCACTCGACGCTTCTGGGGTCCTGAAAAGGTACGGGGTCGAAATGATAGGGGCCAAAGCCGACGTCATCGACAAAGCCGAAGACCGCCAGAAATTCCGCAACGCCATGGACAAGCTGGGGCTAGAAAGCCCGAAGTCCAAGGCTGCGCACAATATGGACGAAGCTCTGGAGGGTCTGGAGTTCGTAGGCCTGCCCGCCATCGTTCGACCGAGTTTCACACTCGCCGGCACCGGCGGCGGCATCGCCTATAACGCCAAGGAATTCCGCGAGATCGTCGAACGTGGCTTGGACCTTTCACCGACCACCGAGGTGCTCATCGAAGAGAGTGTGCTTGGCTGGAAGGAATACGAGATGGAGGTCGTCCGCGACAAAGCGGACAACTGCATCATCGTCTGCTCGATCGAGAACATCGACCCGATGGGGGTGCACACTGGCGACTCGATAACGGTCGCGCCAGCGCTCACACTGACCGACAAGGAATACCAGCAAATGCGTGCGGCCTCGATCGCCGTGCTGCGCGAGATCGGCGTCGAAACCGGCGGATCCAACGTGCAGTTTGCGGTCAATCCGGCCGACGGGCGCATGGTGGTTATCGAGATGAACCCGCGGGTGTCGCGCTCGTCTGCTCTGGCGTCCAAGGCCACGGGCTTCCCCATCGCCAAGGTCGCCGCGCGTCTGGCCGTAGGTTATACCCTCGACGAGCTGATGAATGACATCACAGGCGCCACGCCCGCCTCGTTCGAGCCCTCTATCGACTATGTCGTCACCAAGATCCCGCGGTTTGCCTTCGAGAAGTACCCGGGCGCAGAGCCCCACCTAACCACCTCGATGAAGTCGGTGGGCGAGGTCATGGCCATAGGGCGGACCTTCGCCGAAAGCCTGCAGAAGGCCCTGCGCGGGCTGGAAACAGGACTCTGCGGCCTCGACGAGGTCGAGATTGAAAACGCCAGCAATCCAGAGATGGGCCACGCCGCAGTGGTTCGTGCGCTTGGTCAGCCGACGCCAGATCGCCTGCGCGTCATCGCCCAGGCGTTCCGTCACGGCTTGAGCGTTGAGGACATCCACGCCGCCTGTTCATATGAGCCCTGGTTTCTACGGCAGATTCAGACGCTAGTGGCCGAAGAGGCGCGCGTGCGCTTCGAGGGCTTGCCCAAGACCGCCCAGGGATTTCGGGCGTTGAAGGCGCAGGGCTTTTCTGACGCCCGCCTGGCAATGTTGACGGGCTCGACAGAGGCTCGTGTTCGCGCCGATCGCCGGGAACTGGGCGTGCGGCCGGTCTTCAAGCGCATTGACACCTGCGCCGGCGAGTTCCGCGCCGAAACGCCCTACATGTATTCGACCTACGAGACGGGTGCGCTGGGCCAAACTCCCGACTGCGAGAGCGATCCGTCCGAGGCCAAGAAGGCGATCATCCTCGGCGGCGGACCTAACCGGATCGGCCAGGGGATTGAGTTCGACTACTGCTGTTGCCACGCAGCCTTTGCGCTCGACCAGATTGGCATTGAGTCAATCATGGTCAACTGCAACCCAGAGACAGTCTCCACCGACTACGACACCTCCGACCGGCTCTATTTCGAGCCGCTGACGGCTGAAGACGTGCTCGAGCTGATCCACGTCGAGCAGTCCAAGGGCACACTCCTGGGCGTGATTGTCCAGTTCGGCGGTCAGACGCCCCTGAAGCTGGCACAACCTCTGGCCGACGCCGGCATTCCAATCCTCGGAACCACACCCGACGCCATCGACCTGGCGGAAGACCGCGAGCGGTTCCAACAACTGCTGCACCGTCTGAAGATCGCCCAGCCAATCAACGCCATCGCCCGGTCCCGCGATGAGGCCTTCGCCGGTGCGCATCAGGTGGGCTACCCGGTCGTGATCCGGCCGTCTTACGTCCTAGGCGGACGTGCAATGGAGATCGTCCGCGATGACGAACAATTGGAGCGTTACATTACCAACGCGGTGAAGGTCAGCGGTGACAGCCCCGTGCTCATTGACCAGTACCTTTCCCGCGCCACCGAGGTGGACGTGGACGCGCTATGCGATGCCGATGGGGCGGTTTTCGTGGCTGGCGTGATGGAGCATATCGAGGAGGCTGGCGTGCACTCAGGTGACAGCGCCTGTTCACTCCCGCCTTTCTCCCTCAAACCGGAGACCATCGCCGAGCTCAAGCGGCAAACCGAAGCCATGGCGCGCGCCCTGGAAGTGCGAGGGCTGATGAACGTGCAGTTCGCGATCGAAGAGCCGCACTCCGACGAGCCGCGCATCTTCGTGCTGGAAGTAAACCCGCGCGCAAGCCGCACGGTGCCTTTTGTCGCCAAGACCATCGGCCGGCCGCTGGCCGCCATTGCCGCCAAGGTTATGGCCGGGATGAAACTTTCTGAATTCGATCTGACCGAGACGCCTTACGACCACATCGCGGTGAAGGAAGCCGTTTTCCCGTTCGCGCGGTTCCCAGGTGTCGACACCGTGCTCGGCCCGGAGATGCGCTCAACAGGTGAGGTCATGGGTCTCGACTGGGTTCGGCCGGGCGAAACGCTCGCGCCAGCCTTCGCGCGCGCCTTCGCAAAGAGCCAGCTGGGTGGCGGCACGGTTCTGCCCAAAATCGGCTGCGTATTCGTCTCGGTGAAAGACGCTGACAAGCCGTGGATCCTGGAGCCCGTGAAGCTACTGCTCGGCCTCGGCTTCCGGGTCGTCGCCACGTCTGGCACCGCAAGCTTCCTACAGGGCGAAGGTCTGCCAGTGGAGCAGGTGAAAAAGGTCCTGGAAGGCCGTCCACACATTGTCGACGCCATGAAGAACGGCGAGGTCCAATTGGTCTTCAACACGACCGAAGGGCGCCAGTCCCTGGCTGATAGCTTCGAGCTGCGTCGAACGGCCTTAATGATGAAGACGCCCTACTACACGACCGCCGCCGGGGCGCTCGCCGCGGCGCAGGCGATCGTAGCGACCGTGGAAGACACCCTCGAAGTGCGGCCGCTTCAAAGTTACGCCTGAGGCTTGCGCTTCTGTTGGCCTCCGGAAAAACCGGAGGCGTGAATGGGGCTAGAGGCGTCGCCAAGTTCCACGAACAGCGCCAGACCGGTCCGGGCTTCGAGGCGCCGTTCTGTTACAGCTGGCTGGGCGGCGAGGGCCTTGCGGCAACCACGCTCCTCGTTGCCAGCGGCTCCAGCGGCGGGTGGCTGTTCGGCCAGACGGAGGACGCACTGAGCGACATGGCGGTGGGCCGGCCGGACAAGGAGCGGACCGCCGACTATCGGCTGAAACCCGGGAGGCAGGCCGTTGGGCAGCTTTCAGCGATCGTGCGTTACGAGATCCCGATCTACGATCGTCGCTGGCGTGATGAATGACTTGGACTGAAAACGACAACCACGTAGCGGCTCAAAAGAGGCTCGGCTAAGGCCAAATTGCCCTGTGGCGTCAAGGCCACGCTCGCCTGTCAGGCGAATTTTTGGCCAAGCTTTTGATTGACCAATGAAATTCGCGGGCGCAGATTCGCGGTCAGAAGCCTGACTGTAGTAGGCTCATGGGTGCGCTCCGGCGGCCCCAAATAGAGACGGCCGGGTCAGCGCCACGTGGCGTCTGCAGCAGTCTGGCGGGGGCGAAGAACCCCCAGCAGATTGGGAAGGACGCTCTATGCACTCCGATCACCCTGAAGTTCGGCACCACAAAAAGCCTGCGATGCAACGGTTCGAGGGGATGCTTGGGCCATTGATGATCGTCGCCATCGTCGTCTTGGCGATTGGGATGGTCTACGCAATTGCCACGGGCGACAGGCCACCCGCCTACTTCCATTGACGTACTAGGCGTCGGCGTCTGATCAACGCCGGCGAAGGACCTCGATTGCCATTCAGCCGTCGAAGCTGGCGGCTGGCTGTGCTCTGGGCTAGGCCTCGCTGATAGAGTCCCACGAACGGGATGTATGGGAGGTCGCCATGGCGGGTCGCGTTCAGGGCAAGGTGGCGTTGGTCACCGGCGGAGCGAGTGGTATTGGGCGCGGTTGCGCCGAGAAATTGGCGGCTGAAGGCGCAACGGTGATCGTCACCGACATGCAGGATGACAAGGGCGGCGAGACGGTTGCCGCCATCTTGAAGTCGGGCGCCAGGGCCGAATATCTACACCACGACGCGACCGACGAGACCGCCTGGGAAAGCGTGATCGCTCATCTGAAGGCGCGCTACGTTCGCCTGGACATCCTGGTCAACAACGCTGGCATTGCGATTCCAGGCTCGGTGATCGAGATGACCCTGGCCGACTGGCGCAAGCAGACCGCGGTCAATCTTGATGGTGTGTTCCTGGGGACCAAACACTCGATCCCCCTCATGCGCGCCTCGGGCGACGGCGGAAGCATAATCAACATGTCGTCGGTCGCGGGTCTGAAGGGCTCGGCGATCCTGGCGGGCTACTGCGCCACAAAAGGCGGGGTGCGACTCTTTACCAAGGCCGTGGCCATGGAGTGCGCCAACGCCAAAGACGGCATCCGGGTGAACTCCGTGCATCCCGGCATCATCGAGACGCCAATCTGGCTCTCGATCCTCGATCCTGGTTCGCCGGGAACCAACGCCCCGCCCGACCTCGACGCCATGTCGACCATGGCCGTGCCGCTGGGCGTGAAGGGCTATCCCGAGGACATTGCAAATGGTGTGCTCTGGCTGGCGAGCGACGAAAGCCGCTATGTCACCGGCGCGGAACTGGTGATCGACGGCGGGCTGTCGGTCCGCTAGCAAGCGCGCCATGACCGCGACCCTGAACGTCATCTTCGGCCCCTGTGGCGCAGGTAAGACGACCTACGCCCACGGCTTCGCGCGGCGGGAGAAGGCCGTGGCGTTCATCCTAGATGACTGGATGGCGCGGATGTTCGGGCCCGACATGCCCGAGCCAATCCAATTCGAGTGGATGCTGGAGCGCGTCGCCCGTTGCGAGGCGCAGATCTGGTCAGTGGCCGCAGCGACGATCGCAGCGGGGACCCCCGTGATCCTCGACATCGGCCTGATGCGCGTCGCCGACCGGGCTCGCGTGCGCCAGATCGCAGAGGCGACCGGCCTTGGGCTGAAGTTTCATTTTGTCGATGCGCCGCAGGAAGTTCGCCGGGCCCGGGTTTTGGACCGTAACGTCCTTCGCGGCGAAAGCTTCGCCATCGAGGTGACACCTGACCTCTTCGAGTTCATCGAGGGCGTCTACGAACCGCCGGTACCCGGCGAACTGATCGGCGCTGTGATTAGCGTCAGCGACTAGGGAGAAACGCCATGGCCAGGACGTCGGGCTGGATCGTCGCCGCATCCCTGGGCCTGGGGATAGCCGCAGCATCGTCGACACAGGCTGCGGAGCGTTTCCCAACGCTAACGCCCGACCAGATGTCGCCCGATCAACGAAAGGTCGCCGATGCCATCATGGCCGGCCCGCGCAAGAGCCTGGGCGGCCCCTTCAACACTTGGATGCGCAGCCCAGAGCTTGCCGACAAACTGCAGCAGGTCGGCGAACATGTGCGCTTCCATTCCAGCCTCCCGCCGCGGTTGAATGAGTTCGCGATCCTCCTCACTGCACGCGCCTGGGACGCTGACTATGAGTGGTCGGCGCACTATCCGCTCGCCCTGGCGGCTGGCCTCAAGCCCGCGATCGCCGCCGATGTGGCGTCCGGCCATCGCCCCTCTGACATGGCCCCCGACGAAACCGCTGTCTACGATTTCGTTACTGAGCTTCGTCGCACGCATCGGGTCAGCGATCCGACCTACGCCGCTGCCCAAATTGTGCTGGGCGATCAGGGGATCGTCGATCTGGTGGCGCTCAGCGGCTACTACGACCTGGTTTCAATGACCTTGAACACCGCCCAGGTCACCGCGCCAAAGGACGGACCGCATTTGCCGCCGTTGCGTCACCGCTAGGCAGGTGTTGGGTAGAGATGGCTGGCCCAGGTCGCGTCGGCGGCGCGGTGAAAGGCTTCGCGGGCGGTGAGCCGGCCGTTGTAGTCGAGTAGGACCGGCTCTTCCGGAAGGACCTTTTGGTAAAGCAGGCGTGACAGCGTCCCGCCTAACACCACGTCGGCGGCTGAAAACCGGTCGCCCAACAGGTACTTGCGATCCCTCAATACGCCGGTCAGAACCCGGACCATGTCGTCGAACGCACCGAAACTGAAGCCAAATCCCGGCAAGTCGATCTTCTGCTCGTGCAGCGTAGCGACGGGGTCCACCACAGCGCTCGAATAGACCATCCACTTTAGGTAGGCGCCGCGATCGCCTTCGTCGATTTTGGGAGCCAGGCGGCCGTAGCCGTATCGATCAGCCAGATAAATTCCGATCGCCGGGTTCTCGCTCACCACGACATCGCCATCCGTCAGCGTCGGGACCTTCCCGGCCGGATTGAGCTTCAGATAGGCCGGCGCCTTCTGCTCACCTTTGCGAATGTCGACGGTTTCGACGTTGAAGGGCACACCCAGCTCCTCCAGCATCCAGTAGGCGGTGAAGGCCCGGCTGGCCGGCGAGTGATAGAGAGTTATTGTGTGCCGCGCGGCCATGACCATCCGTCTCCTGAAGCGACGCCTAAGCTAGGGACCCGTCGGAGTCCTCGCCAGCTATGGAGCTCATGTATGCCTACCCGGGAGCGCGTCCTGGCCTTTGACGCGCTCGTGGAGCGCGCGGAATACGTCGAGGCGCTGGAGCAGTTCTACCATCCGGACGCCTCCATGCAGGACAACCAGCAACAGCCGCGCCTGGTCCGCAACCGGCTGATTGTTTTGAAAAAGTCCGGCGAATGATCTGCACGCGCAATCCTGATGCTCTCCTCGAAATCCCGCATCAACAAAATCAATTACTTAGGATTTCGCAATTGCGTT
>JAYUBY010000258.1:0-1546 GCA_043740635.1 Alphaproteobacteria bacterium | reverse complement strand
GCGTCGCCGTGGAACTTGCCGCCGGCGGGGGGCGCCACCAGCACCGGCCTGCCGCTCGTCATGACCAATTCCGCCGTATCGCTGGTGCGGTAAACATCCTGCATCTTCAGCGGAGCACCGCCGGCGACGATCAAGTCCGCGGACCGAGCCAGGCGCGCCATCGCCTTTCCGGGAAACGTCTCGCTCGACAGCCATTGTGTCTGCAGGTCTCCAGTTTTCGCCTTGAAGGTCGCCTGCGCCCGCTTCAGGCTATCCTCTGTCAGCCGTTGCAGCTCAACAACCCACTCGCCGCCGAACATGCCATAGGGATCGCTCAGGGTCTGAAACATCTCCGCGCCGAGGCCCACCAAGGTGGCGTCGCACTTGCGGGCCAGGTCGACGGCGACATCAAGCCGGGGCGCGGCTTCGGGCGAGGCTTCAACATGCACAAGCAGGCTGCGGATGCCGGCATCGGTCCTTGCGGGTGGAACCATGGTTGGGGCGTCTGGATGCAGGGTCATAGGGACTTCTCACAATCGGTGGATGGGGCGGCCAGGACCGCCGCTGTACGTTCGAAGAGCAGACAACCGCTATCGCCGCAGCAGGGCCTTGATCGAAATCACAGGCACGGCCCACGAGGCGCACCGTAGTCTCTGCATGGACGACGCCTCCTCACGGCCGGCAAGACGCCTCGCCTTCCCAGTTCGCGAAAGCCCCTTCCAACAACCTGGCGGCCCTGTCGCCGCGTGGGCCGCTGCCAACGGCCTGAAGAGGGTCTCGATCACTCTCGCTCTTCTCGCCATCAATGCTTGCGCGACCGCGGGCGCAACTGCGCCGATTGCCATGCGATCAATACCGGTCAGTCGCCAAATGGTGGTGCGCCGGCCTTTGCGATCATCCGACTGCGGACCAATGAACTCAGCCTGGAGTGGCGGCTCGCACAGCTCTCCCGAAAGGGCCATTTCGAGATGCCGCCGAGGTCCATATCCGACGACGAGATCAAGGACGTGGCGGCCTACCTCCAGACCGTAGAACCTGCGCGCGCCCGCACGAGTCCGCCGAGGGGTTGACGGTAAGAACGGCGTCCCTGCAACGAGCGGGATGTTCCGGCGTCAGCCTCTCTGGGTTCGGGGATTTGGGCGCGCGGCCTCAAGCGGTCGCCGGGAGAGACCCTTGGCACCGCTAATTTTCGTACCGACGGGCTCGGTGCGGCGGCTGGGCCTCCGTCAATCGGCGGCGACGTGGAGGGTTCGTGGTACAGCGGGTGTGGAAAGCGCGCGCGCTGACATCCAAGTTGCCCGACCAGAGTAACAGCCGTGAGTGTGCCAAGCAGCAGAACGACACCGACGGCATTGGTACGTGACATCAAAGTACCTCTCGCATTTCCAAGGGGGCGGGGGGGGGCACGGACCGCCACTCAAATCGTCGCCGGACCTTGGCCCGCCTTCGCCATGGGAGCGTTACGGGCGTCACCAAGACCCCACAGTTCAGGGCCAATTCGTCGACGCGCCTGGAAATGATCGCCCAGTCGCTCATGAACGATCGCCCGCGCGGAAAGATCAGGAGG
>JAYUBY010000257.1:0-5568 GCA_043740635.1 Alphaproteobacteria bacterium | reverse complement strand
CTCGTCCCGGTCATGCGTGACGATCATGAAAGTCACGCCAAGCGTCCGTTGGATCGCCTTCAACTCGATCCGAGTTTCTTCACGTAGCTTTCGATCGAGTGCGGCAAGGGGCTCGTCCAACAGCAGGATCTTCGGCTGCAGGGCGAGCGCGCGAGCTAGCCCCACCCGCTGCTTCTGGCCACCGGAAAGCTGGTCAGGGCGTCGAAGGTTCAGGCCTTCAAGGCGCACAAGCCGAAGCATCTGCTCTACGCGTGCGGCTGCCCGATCCTTGGCCCAACCCTGCTGCTTCAATCCGAAGCCGATGTTCTTCTCGACATTGAGGTGCGGGAAAAGGGCATAGGTCTGGAACATCATGCTCGACGGCCGGCGATGTGGCGGCAGACCTACGATGTCCTGTCCATTCAACAGGATGCGGCCGGTGTCTGGCTCGGCGAACCCCGCCAGAAGGCGCATCAGGGTCGTTTTCCCGCAGCCTGACGGGCCGAGCAGGGCAAAGAATTCTCCCTCGGCGATCTCCAAGTTCACGCCGTCGACAGCAGTCACAGTTCCAAAGCGCTTGGCGACGTCCTCGAAACGGACAAGCGGGGGTGCGCCAACGGAACTCACTGGCCGGTCAAGACCCGCGTCCATTGGCGGTTCACGACGCGCAACAGTGACTGTTCCTTGGTGGTGGTGACGAAGAGGCGCTTGGCCAGCTCAGGTGGCGGATAAGCGCCTGGATCGTCCCGCACGACGGGGTCGACTAGGCTAGTCGCCGCGCCATTGGCGTTCGCGTACTTGGTGTAGTTCGAGGCCAGGGCAATGACGCTCGGCTTCAGCATAAAGTTCAGGAATGCGTAAGCGGCTGCCGGGTTCGGCGCGTCGGCCGGGATGGTGAAGAGGTCGAACCACACCTGGCTGCCTTCCTTGGGAATGGCGTAGGCCACCTTGATACCGTTCTTGGCCTCTGCGGCGCGAGCCTTGGCCTGCAGCATGTCGCCGGAATAGCCGATCGCCAGGCAAATATCGCCATTTGCGAGCGCGCCGATGTACTCCGAAGAATGGAACTTCCGCACATAGGGTCGGACCTTCATCAGAAGTTCGGTTGCCTCGGCGTAGTCGCGGGGATCCCGCGAATTCGGGTCCTTGCCCAGATAGTTCAGGGCTACGGCGTACATGTCCTCCGAGGCGTCTAGGAAATAGGCACCGCAGTCGTTGAGCTTGGCCAGGACCTTTGGGTCGAACACCACCGCCCAGCTGTCGATCTTCACGCCCGGAAGCCGCTTGGCCACTGCATCGGCGTTGTAGCCTAGGCCGATGGTTCCTTGCATGTAGGGCACAGCGTATTTCGCTCCGGGATCGAAGGGCTCCAGGTGGGCTCTGACCCCCGGATCGATGTTGGCGAGTCCCGCGAGTTTCGCCTTGTCCAGAGATTGGATCGCTTTGGCGGTGATGTAGCGCGGCAGGTTGTGGTTGGACGGGACGACGAGGTCGTAGCCCGTCTGTCCCTGCAGCACCTTTGTCTCCAGCACTTCGTTGGAATCGAAAGTGTCGTACCGGACCTTGATCCCCGTTTGGGCGGTGAACGACTTGAGCAGAGCTGGATCGATGTAATCTGACCAGTTGTAGATGTTCAACGTGCCAGCAGTCGCCGTGGAAGGCGTCTTCGCAGGAGCGCAGGCCGTCACAGAGAGGGCCCCGGCCGCTCCAACGATAAGAGGCCTCAGCCACTTCCGCATACTGCCTGTCTCTCCTGTGGGCTGGCGCGAGGCTATAGGGCTGGCGATGCTCACCTCAGCGCCTAAGCTCCACGCGTGCGGTCTTTGCTTTCTTTTCCGTCACCTGGTCGAACGAGCCCTTCGTGTTGAACCGCGGCGTCGGCTTGGCCTTGATCGCGCTGAGCGCCTTCTTTGTCTTCAAGGGTCCCTTCCACTGAATTCTCGCCTATAAGCCGCGCCTTCTCCTCATTTCGAGAGACGTCATGTCCCGCATTCTGATCACGTCCGCTCTGCCCTACATCAATGGGATCAAGCACCTGGGGACGTTGGCGGGCTCGATGCTGCCGGCCGACGTTTACGCCCGCTTCCAGCGCTCGCGCGGCCGCGAAACGCTCTACATCTGCGCCACAGACGAGCACGGTACGCCGACCGAACTGGCCGCCGCCGCGAAGGGTCAGGACCCGGCGACCTTCTGCGCTGAGCAGCATCAGGTCCAGCATGACCTCGGTCGCGCCTTCGGCCTGTCGTGGGACCATTTTGGCCGCTCGTCATCGCCGCAGAATCACAAACTCACCCAGCGGTTCGCCCAACAACTCTGGGAGGCTGGCTTTATCGAGGAGCGGGTGACGCAGCAGGTCTATTCCAACGCCGACAAGCGCTTTCTGCCGGACCGTTATGTGATCGGGACCTGCCCACATTGCGGCTATGAGTCCGCGCGCGGGGACCAGTGCGAGAACTGCACCCGGGTGCTGGACCCGGCCGATCTGTTGCGCCCTCGCTCAGCGATCTCCGGCTCGACCGACATCGAGATCCGCGGTTCCAAGCACCTCTTCCTGCGCCAGAGCCTGTTCTCTCAGAAGCTCCGGGTATGGATCGAAGAAAAGCGTGACCGCTGGCCGCTCCTGGTCACGTCGATTGCGCTGAAATGGCTTGATGAGGGGCTCCAGGACCGCGGTATTACGCGCGACCTCGAGTGGGGCGTGCCGGTCAATGCCTTCCAGTGGGGGCCGAACCCCGACGGTCAGACGCCGGACATCGAGGGTCTGGCCGGCAAGGTCTTCTACGTCTGGTTCGATGCGCCTATCGAATATATCGCGGCCACCTGGGAATGGGCCGACGCCCGCGCCGCCGAGGCCGGCGCATCTACCCCCGCTGACGAGGCCGATTGGGAGCGGTGGTGGCGCGAACCGGCGGCGGCGGACGTGACCTACGTGGAGTTCATGGGCAAGGATAACGTGCCCTTTCACACAGTAGGCTTCCCCTGCACGCTGATCGGGCTGAACGAAAAGCTATCCGCCGACGGCATATGGACGCCCAACGCCAACGCGCCGTGGAAGCTGGTGGATCAGCTCAAGGGCTTCAACTGGCTCGACTACTATGGCGGTAAGTTTTCGACGTCTCAGAAGCGCGGCGTCTTCATGGACCACGCGCTGGAGCTGCTGCCGGCTGACTATTGGCGCTGGTGGATCAGCGCCAACACGCCGGAGACCTCCGACGCCACATTCACCTGGGAGCAGTTCCAGGCGCAGGTGAACGCCGACCTGGCCGACGTGCTGGGCAACTTCGTCAACCGCATTCTAAAGTTCACCGAAACTCGCTTCGACGGCGTGGTCCCAGCCGGCGGCGCGTCCGGGCCGCTTGAGGCCAAGCTCGAGGCCGACGTCCTGGCAAAGCTGCGCGAACTTACCGAGAATCTGGAAAACCGCGAGTTCCGTAAGGCAACCGCCTCGCTGCGCCAACTTTGGGTCCTGGGTAATGGCTACCTGACTGAAGCTGCGCCCTGGACCGCATTTAAGACCGATCCAGAGCGCGCCGCGGTCGCGGTGCGCACGGGCCTCAATCTGGTGGCCCTGTTCGCCAAGGTCTCAGAGCCCTTCATTCCGTTCGCGTCGGAAACCATCGCTCTGTCGGTCGGCGAGGCATTCCCCGGCAAGTGGCCGCATCTGGACGGTCAGGGGATGCTGGACGTTCTCCCGGTCGGCCGCTCGGTGAAGGCTCCGGACGTGCTTTTCCGAAAGGTCGAGGATACACAGACCGTCGAATGGCGCGAACGGTTCGGCGGGCCTGAGGCTGAAACCTAGAGGCGCTTTCGCTTTGCGATCTCGTCGGGCTTAATGTCGAGCGCGCCAGGCATGGCGTCATTGAAGACCCGGGTCTGGCCGGTATCGATGATGACGGTCCGGGCGCCGTCCCAGATCATGTGAAGCGAGACGTAGACGACGATCATCAGGCCCACGTAGCCGACCCAGCGAAATCTGTGCAGCAGCTTGGCAATGAAGCTGGCGGCCAGGCCCGTAATGGTGATCGACAGCAATAAGCCACTCACCAACACCCAGGGATGATGCCGCGCAGCGCCGGCGACCGCGAGTACGTTGTCCAGCGACATGGCGAGGTCGGCGAGCAGGATCTGGACCAAGGCTTGGCCTATGGTCTTCGCCTTCGGCACGCGCCTGGGGTGAGCGTCGATTTCGACGCCTGTGGCATCAGAGAGGGCTGCCTCCCCCTCGGCGAACGCCTCACCATGTTGCCGCAGATCGCGCCACATGCGCCAGCAGACCCAGAGGAGCAGAACCCCACCGGCCAGCAGGAGGCCCACCACCTGGAGCAGCTGGGTGGTGAGCAGCGCGAAGCAGATCAACATCACCACCGCCGCGCCGAGCCCCAGGAAGATCGCTCTCCTGCGTTGGGCGGCCGGCAGACCCGCAGCGGCCATGCCCACCGCCACGGCATTGTCGCCCGCGAGCGCGAGGTCGATGAAGACCACCTGGAAAAAGGCGGCGAGGGCGCCTGCGCTCACAACATGAGTGAATGGCATAGCTTCTTAAATGCCGCGCGGGGCCAAGGGCTGCATAGCGAATTCACCGAGGACGCGATGCCTCATAGAGGGCGACCGCCGCAGCGGCAGAGACGTTTAAGCTTTCGAACCCGCCAGGCATTGGAATGCGAGCGAGCTCGTCGCAATGGTCGGCCACCAACCGGCGGAGACCTTCGCCCTCAGAGCCCATCACCAGCACGGTGGGCGTCCCATCCAGCACATCGCCAAGGGGTTGCTCTGCCTCGCCGGCCAGTCCGATCGCCCGCCAGCCGGCAGTGGTCAGCTCATCAAGCGCCCGCGAAAGGTTCACCACCCGCGCAACAGGCACTTTGTCGACCGCGCCGGCTGCGGCCTTGGCCAAGGCGCCGGTGAAACGTGGGGCGTGGCGATCCTGCAGGACCATTCCCGCCGCGCCGAACGCCGCGGCGGATCGCAGCATCGCGCCGACGTTCTGTGGGTCGGTGACATGGTCGAGCATGAGGAGGATGGAGCCGGGCTTGGGCTCAAAATCAGCGAGGGCGACATCTTCCAACAGCGCGCCTAGCACAGCGATTCCTTGGTGCACGGAGCCCTGTGGCAGCCGTTGCGAGATCTGCTGGTTCTCGGCTTGTTGCACGACGGGTAGCCGCCCAAATCGCGATTCGAGCTGCTTGATCCGTTCCGGCGTCGCGAGGATTAATTCGGCAGGCCCACGCAGGGGGTTCGCGAGCGCAGCCTCCACCGCGTGCCAACCCCATATCCAGTCGTCAGCGACCGCTTCTGGACGCCTGGAAAAGTGTCCGTGCGGCCGCTTATTACGACCTCGCCGGGCGTCGTTGCGTTCAGGGATCGAGGCCACTATAAGACGCGCTCCAAATTGGGGCCCCGGACGGGTTTCCGCCTTTGGGACCATGCCTTGGGCCGCTCTTAGGCCCCGCGCATCCCTTGGCGGAAGCCTTTTGTTCGATGGCTCTGATGTGGCTCCGAGCGCGAGGGGGAATGTCCCGAGCGGCAAAGGGGGGGGACTGTAAATCCCCTGGCGTACGCCTTCGTAGGTTCGAGTCCTACTTCCCCCAC
>JAYUBY010000256.1:0-3149 GCA_043740635.1 Alphaproteobacteria bacterium | reverse complement strand
CGCATGTGAGGCGATGACCGCCTTCCACCGGGCGCCAATCTGGTCCTCATACCGGTCGAACAACGCCGATTCCCAGATCAGGCGGATCGCCAGAAAGTCCCTGATCGTCTCGTCCGAGCCGCCGCCGAGTTCCGCCTGCCAGAGCCGGTAGCGCCCGTATTGCGCCCAGCCGCCTAGCGTCATCAGCATCTGGTGGAAATAGGTTTCCAGAGCCTCGGCCGGGAGGGCAATCCTCTGCACCACGCTCGCAAGCGCGTCCGGCGCACCTTCCGGCGTCTCCGAGACATACGTTGCGAAGCCTGCAAGGCCGACAATCTCAGGCGTCAGGTCATGGGTCGCGACGGCGCGCCAGGCGCCGTAGGCGCCTTTGCCGAGTGGCGCGGCCCAAAGCGCCTGTCCCTCATCGAAGTATCCGGCCGCCCAGGCGCCGAAGCGCTCGGCGATCAGCCCGGGCCAGTCCATCCCCGACGTCTCGGCGGCGAGGTCGGCGATGGTCGGCGCGGCGTTGATCTCGGGCGTCGAAATGAGCGCCGCGGACTTCAAAGCCGAGAGGTCCGTGGGGCGCACCGCTGCTGGCGCGCTCGCCAGGGCGTCCGACAGATCGGCATCCGTGATGAGGCCGCCGACGATGCGCTCGTGGTACCAGCTTCGCGGTAAGGTGACAGGAGCGCCCGCCACCCGTTCCAGACGAGCGCCGACAGTGGCGAGGCTTTCATCGGTCTGGCCGAGGAACGGATTAACCGCGACGCTCGACGCCAACGGCCAGAGCGGCGGGATCGCCCTGGCGGCTCGATAGGCGGCGGCGTCCAGCTCCGGAGCCTTGCTCAAGCGCGACATTTCCTTGTCGGTCATTTTTCGTCCTCGGGGCAGTTCAGGTTGCGTTGCGCAGCCGCCAACCGCGCAGCAGCCGGTCGAACACCGCGTTGGCGTAAAAGCCATTGGAGAGATGCACGCGCAGTCCTGCGGCGGCCGGGTGATAGGCCCAGAGCGGGAACATCGCCTGGATGACGGCCACGAGGCCGAAACTGATGACCGCAAGGACGATCAACGCCCATTGCAACGGACCCGGCGCCGGCGGGGCTGGCAGCACGTTGGAGGTCAGCCAGACGGCGAACGCCTGAAGCGCGAAATAGCTGACGGACGTGGCGATGGCGTAGACGATGGTGCGCTGGGTCAGGGCCCTGGGGGCCGCATCAGCCAGACCCTGCGCGAGCATGTATGCGACGCCGAAGATCAGGATCGCGCCGAGCGCCATGGCCTGGGGCGACTTGTGCTGGAACCCGAACCCGACGATGGAATAGATCGCCAGTGCCAGGAGAAAGGCGCGCCAGACAGCGCCGGCCTTGGGAATGGCCACTGGACCGGGCCGCCGATTGGCGGCGATCAAGTCCACCGCGCCGCCGGAGGCCAGGAATGAATGGGCCTTGTAAAGCGAGTGGGCGACGATGTGCAGCAGCGCCAGCGGGAACAGCGCAAGCCCACATTCCAGGATCATGAAGCCCATCTGGGCCACGGTCGACCAGGCCAGCGAGGTCTTCACCGCCGGCTGCGTCAGCATTACCAACCCGCCGAAGATCGCGGTGAAGCCGCCGACGATAACAAGGACGGCCAGCACGCCCGGGGCCAGCAACATCACGTCAGCGAAGCGGATCAGCAGAAAACCGCCCGCATTGATGACACCCGCGTGCAGCAGCGCAGAGACCGGCGTCGGTGTCTCCATCACCTCCGTCAGCCAGCCATGCGTTGGAAACTGTGCGGACTTCAAAAGCGCGGCGACGCTCAGCAGGCTAGCCGCGCCGATCGCCATGCCGCCGCCGCCGCCGTTGCGGGCTGCGCTCAGGATGGCCGTGATGTCGGTCGTGCCGTAGGCGAGTGTCAGCAAAACCGCCGCGCCGATCAGCGTCACGTCACCGATGCGCGCCGTGACGAATTTCTTGCCGGCCGCGCGTCGCGCTGCGATGCGGTCCGGATAGAATAATAGAAGCTGATGCAGAAAGAGGCTCGTCGCGACCCAGGCCAGGACAAGCTGCACCAGGTCGCTCGACAGCACCAGCAGAAGCACCGAGGCCAGGGTCATGCAGAGCCAGCCCATGAAGGCGCCCTGCCTGACCTCGCCGTGTAAATAGGTCGCGGCGTAGCGCACCACGACCCAGCCAATGAACGAGACCAGGAGCAACATCGCGACGCTGACCGCGTCCAACCGGATCGACAGACCGATGCCATGCAGCCCGATCAGGCGGCTGTCCCCCGCCCCGTGCAGGTGGAGCAATCCGGCCGAGGCCGCCGCGGCCATTAAAGCGACAATGGTCGAGGCTTCAGCCAGCCGACCGAGGATGCGAGGCCTGCGGCCAGGGTTCACGAAACCGGCAACGGCGCTGATCAGCAGCGCCAGCGGGGCGGCAAACGGCACGAGATCGATTGGCAAAGGCCTCTCCCTTCAACGCATGATGCGGATCGAGGCAACACGTAACGCAAGCACACGGCCTTAAAAAATTCATTGTTACGGACAAATCGTTCTGTTTAATAGAACGATATGAAAACCCTGAACTTCAACCATCTCCGGTATTTCTGGGCGGTCGCGCATGAAGGCAGTCTCACGCGAGCGGCCGAACGACTCAACCTGTCGCAGTCGGCGCTATCGGTGCAGATCCAGAAACTCGAACACCAGATGGGTCACCTGCTGTTCGACCGCGTGGGCAAGCGACTTATCCTAACCGAGGCAGGCCATATCGCGCTCGACTATGCCGACACCGTGTTTCAAGCCGGCGACGAGTTGATGAGCACTCTCGCGGGGCGGCCAACCGCAAACCGCCAGGTCTTGAGGGTGGGCGCGCTCACGACCCTGTCGCGCAATTTCCAGCTGGAGTTCCTGCGTCCTCTGGTCGGCCGCGCGGACGTGGAGCTGATCGTTCGCTCCGGTACGATGCGCGATCTGCTGGCGCAGCTCGAGGCGCATGCCGTCGATGTGGTCCTCGCCAATAGCGCTGCGCACCGCGACTCTCGGGCGCCGTTTCGCAACCACCTTCTCAATGAGCAGCCGGTGAGTCTGGTCGGCCGGCCGAGACGGGGGAAGCCGGTATTCCGCTTCCCGGAGGGTCTTCGCAGCGAGCCGATCCTGCTTCCGAGCCTCGACAGCGACATCCGCGTCG
>JAYUBY010000255.1:0-18364 GCA_043740635.1 Alphaproteobacteria bacterium | reverse complement strand
CGCGCCGTGGCTGTGGGCCGCGCTGGCGCAGGCCTAGGCGTTGTCGGCGGGAGTGTCTCCGTCATCGAGCCACTGCGCCGCTGTCCGATCTCGCTCACCATGCCGCTCGCCCGGGCCGAACACCCACCTGAGATCGTGATGCCTTGGCACAATCTCTAAACCGAGGACCTGGACACTGGCCTAAGGCGGCAGAGGGACGTCTCGACCGAAAGCCGCCTGGTCTTGGCCGGCTTCATTACCCACTGTGACTCTGAAGCGCCACACAGGCCACGAGCGTCTGACGGACCAAGTCAGGCCGTTCCATGGGGAGAAAGTGGCTGGTTCCTGGGACAGTCTCGACGATGATGCGGCCGTGATCGCTTAACTCGCCCTCGCGGCCCTCGATCGGAAACGTCGAGGCGTGGGCCGCGCGTAGAACCCGGATAGGGCAGAGGCTCCCATGGAACGCCGCCCAGGGATCGTAGTTGTGGGTACGGAAGTTTGACGCCTCCCAAGCTGGCGCGCAGGTCAGCGTGACCTCGCCGTCAGCGGTCTCGCGAAAGCCGGCGGCGACATAGTCTGTCAACTGCTCGTCGCTCCAGGTCTTGAAGGCGCCTCTGCCCCGATAGGCCTCATAGACCGCCGACTTGCTCGGAAACGTCGCGCGACGGCGAAGGGCGCCGGCCAGCAGCGGCGACTCGGGGTTATGGGAGGCTGCTTGGGCCTCAAAAGGAAAGATGACGGGATCGAACAGGGCGAGCCCCCGAACCCGCGCCGGCTCGGCAGCCGCGGCCAGAAGACTTGAAGTCCCGCCCATCGAATGTCCGGCCAGGATGACAGGCGCCTCACACTCAGCGGCGATCAGCGCCAAGAGATCGTCGCGAAATTCCAGCCAACCTTGGCGCCCCTCGATCACGGTCGGAAGGGTGCTCGTGCCGTGACCGCGCAGATCAAGAGCTAGCATGCGCAGGTCCGCGGCCAGCGGCTGCAAAATCGAGCGGTAGGTGCGTCCGTTGAAACCGTTGGCGTGAGAGAAGACGATATCCACCGCCCGATCGCGGGGCCCGATTTCAAGCGCGGCCATGGCCCCGCCTCGCGTGGGCAGCGGTATCATCCGCAATTGCGGTTCAGCGTCGACCTTGGCGTCCATGAGTTCCCCTGGTTACGGACCCATATAGCGGGCCACCTCGGTCGGGGAAGCCCGTCAGACCTCGAGTTCGGCGTCCGTGAGATCGCAGCCGTTGAGGTTCGCGCCGGTCATGTCGGCTTCGAGGAAGCGGGCGCGAGGCGCCTGGGCGCCGCGAAGGTCAGCGCCGCGCAGGGTGGCGCGCGTGAAATCGGTGCGAACGAAGCGGCCGTTGCCGATGGTCAAGGGGCCGAGCTTGGCGCCGCGCAGGTCCGACCGGGTGAATGAAGCGCTGGAAAGCTTGGCGCCGCGAAGGTCTGCATCGCGCAGGTCGCAGCCACGGAAATCGCTTCCCGAAAGATCAGCGCCCTGGAACTGAACGTTTTGCAGATCCAGGCCGAAGAAGATTGAACCGCGCGCCACCATGGCGGTGAAGCGTCGCTCCTTAAGGCTGCGCATCGGTCGGAAATCGACGTTGCTGAGGTCGGTGACCGATCCACGCTGGCCGGCCGAGTCGCAATAGGCCTCATGGTCGGCCAGAACCTTGTCGAGGGGGCGATCGTCGACAAAGGTCACCGCCGGCGGCGCACGCAGCACGTCGGACATGTCGACCTGGTCAAGGACTGCGCCGGCGAGGTTTGCACCATTGAGCACGGTACGCTTCATCGACGCCCCGGACAGATCGGCTCCGGCCAGGTCTGCGCCCGTTAGGTCCGCGCCATCCAGCACCGCGCGATTGAGTTTGGCCCCAGCCATCTGGGCGCCCGAGAGGTTGGCGTCGGTGAAATCGCTCGACATGGCCACAGCGCCGGCCATCTGAGCGCCGGATAGGTTCGCGCCTGAGAGGATCGCGTAATTCAGCTCTCCTGGACGATGTTCGTGTCGCAGAATGCGGAAGCCATCGAGCTTGTCCTGAAGAGCGATCCGGCCCTCGCGCAGGTCACAGCCGGGCAGCTCAGCGCCGGCGAGGTTGGCGCCGCGCAGGCAGGCGCCGCGCAGGTCGGCCTTGGTGAGATTGGTGCGGCGAAGATCTGCTTCCCGCAGGTCCGCGCCGAATAGGATGCCCCGGGTGAGATTGGCCCGCGCCAGTGTCGCCCCATTGAAGTTCGCGCCGGCGAAGTCCGCCTCGCGCAAATCGAGGCCTTCTAGCGTGCAGTTGGATAGGTCGGCGTAAGTCAGGCTTAGCCGCCGGCCACCGGAGCGCCCGCCCAGGTACCTTTGGTGTGCTTCGACCGCCTCGCGGAGCGCCTGAGCGTCGAGAGCCAGATGGTGGGGTTGAGCTTGGGAAGACATTCAGGACCTTTCGGCCGCGGCAAACTGCGCGCCCGTCACTTAAAGAACGGTTGCGCGCGACCGCCAAAGATCAAGTTATCTCAAAAATTGTTCTCACAGCCTGAACCACAGGAGCGGCAAGATCGCGGATATCGCCATCAGGCTAGGCGCGCGCAGATCGTCAATTTGAATGGAGCGGGTCTTAGTTGCTCGGGCCGCCGCCGGTGGCCTTGGCAATAAGGGCCGCGATCCGATCGGTGGAGTCCGCCGCCTGGCTCAGCATCTGCAGCGGGCCCGCGCCCGGCCGCACGGCCGAGGCCACATGATTTGCGGCCGACTGGGCCATGGCGAGCGCGGTGTTCTCTGCGCCTGACAGTCCGGTCGAGGCCATGATCTTCGCCGTCGCGTCCTGATAGATGAAGCCGTAGGTTTGATAGGTCGAGCCACCCAGATCGCGACTGGGGTCGTACCAAACCTTCACCTGGCTCCAGTTGCCCTCTGCCGAAACATCGACGAGCGTGACGTCCTTCTCAACCTTGCCGCGCGAGCCTTCAATAGGCGACCAGTTGGCGTGAGTGATCTGGACGATGCGATCAGTCAGCACCTGGCTGACCACAGCCACGTGCCCCAGGCGCATGCGCTCGGTCGGTTTGAAGCAAAGGACAGCGCCGGTCTTCGGCTGGAAGCCAACATCATATCGGCCAATGGCCTGTTGCCACCACGTGTAGGCGTCGCCGAAAATCTGGATGCCGGAGATCAGGCGAGCAAACGGAACACACTGCCAATAGGTGTCCGCGAGCGCGCCACCAGCGGTGGGCGCAAGGCTCATAACCGCCGCGACGGCAAGGGAACCCAGAAGGGTCCTCGTCCGTTTGAGCATGTTTCTGGAACTCCCCGACGCGAACTTCGATGAGATAACCCTATATCGCGTTGAGTGAAAAGAGGGTTTAGACGATGGCGTCAGATCGACGCGCCGTGTCTATCGTGAAGCCTTGCCGATCTTGGACATGATTAACTTCGTATCTGGAGAGGTTCCAAGAAGAAATAGCCAATCTTCTTTAACCGTTGAAGATACCAATCTCACTTCCAACGACTTGGCTGCGTTACATTATCTATCAAAGAACAGGCTGGTGTCTTTGAGTTGCCATATGGTTCTGATTTATTATTTGAGTTCACGCACCTGTAATGGTGTGAAACAAGAGTTGGCGCCGTCACATAAGGTCTTCGCCTGTGGGGCGAATTTTTTGCGTCAGCGGTTCACAAGTTTGCGAGCTAAGCGCCAACGCAGCGGATCGCCGCTGAATCGGGCGATTTCATCGACTTTCTCAGCCTTAGCTGAATTCCCTCGATAGGCTAAAACACAGCGAACTGGGGAGCGAGGAGGACAGCATGGGCTTTTCCGGGAGCGAGCTCGCCGCATTGATGACGCGTCCCGACGCCTGGATCGCGCTCGCGTCTCTGATTGTCATGGAAGTCGTCCTGGGCATCGACAACTTGGTCTTTGTCGCGATTCTCTCGAACAGGCTGCCGCCCCAGACCCGCGGTCGCGCGCGACGCGTGGGTATCGGGCTGGCGCTGATTCTGCGGCTTGTCCTGCTATCCGCCATCTTCTTCATCGTTAGCCTCACCCAGCCGGTCCTGACCCTACCGTTCGCGGTACCGTCGCTGGCTGACGGCCATCCGGTCGTCGACCTGGCGTTCTCGTGGCGCGACCTGATCCTTCTGGCCGGCGGCCTCTTCCTGGTCTGGAAGGCGACGAGTGAAATCCATCACACCGTCGATTCCGAAAAGACCGGAAACTTGCTCGACAAGAAAAGTCGCAGGCGCTTGGGGTTCGGCGCCGCGATCGTACAGATCCTAGCGCTGGACCTCGTCTTTTCAGTCGACTCGATCCTGACCGCGGTCGGCATGACCGAGCATCTACCGGTGATGATGGGCGCGGTGGTCGTCGCCGTCGGATTGATGATGGTGGCCTCGGGACCCCTGGCGCGGTTCATTCACGACAACCCCACTATCGTAATGCTTGCGCTCGGCTTTCTGCTGATGATCGGCGCAACCCTGATCGCCGAGGCGTTCGGCGTGCACATTCCGAAGGGCTACATCTACGCCGCGATGGCCTTTTCAGGCGCAGTCGAGGGACTGAACATGGCCGCACGCAGCCGGCGCAAGACCCCGCCCACCGACGACTCAACGCTGCACTAGAGGAAGCTGTAGGGGTCAATGTCGATGGCTATGCGGATCGCCGCAGGCGGCTTCACCCGGGCACGCCAAGTCGCCATGTAGGCCGACAGATCGACCGCGCGGTCGGCACGGACCAGGAAACGCTTGCGCCGACGCCCCCTGATCAGGCCCAGCGGCGCGTCAGCCGGACCGTAGACCTCGACACCGGCGGAATTGGGCGCGGCCTTTGCCATGATTTGGACGAAGCCCTCCAGCTGCACAGGGTCAATTGCGGAGACGATCACAGCGGCCAACCGCCCGAATGGCGGCAAGCCCGCCAGCTCGCGCTCGGCCATCTCGGCGGCCACGAAGGCGTCTCGGTCCTGGGCGGCCAGCGCCTGCATGACGGGATGTTCCGGAGCCCAGGTCTGCAGCAGAGCGCGGCCTGGCCGATCCTTGCGGCCCGCACGCCCGGTGGCTTGCGCCAACAGCTGATAAGTCCGCTCAGCCGCCCGCAGATCGCCGCCGCGCAGCCCAAGATCCGCATCCACGACGCCGACCAGGGTGAGCCCCGGGAAGTTGTGCCCTTTGGCGGCAGCCTGGGTGGCCACCAGGATGTCGATCTGACCGTCAGCCATGGCCTCGATCAGCCGCCGCGCCTCGCGCGCGTCGAACACGGTGTCGGACGAAAAGACGGCGACTCGAGCCTGCGGAAACAGACCCTTGGCCTCTTCTTCAATCCGCTCGACGCCCGGCCCGATGGAGACCAGGCTGTCGTACGCTCCGCAGTGCGGACAAGCCTTGGGTTTGGGCATCGAAAATCCAGTGAGGTGGCAAACCAGTCGACCGGTATAGCGATGCTCCACCAACCAGCTGTCAGTGTCAGGCGCTGTCATCCGCTCGCCGCAAGCCTTGCAGAGGACAAGGGGTGCATAGCCCCGACGATTGAGGAACAGCAGCGTCTGCTCGCCGCGCGCGAAGGTCTCTCCCATGGCTTTGACCAGTTGCGGCGAGAGCCAGCGGCCGTGATCCGGCGGGCTCTCGCGCAGGTCGATGAGGGAGATGTCTGGAAGTCGCGCCTCGCCATGGCGCGCGGTCAGGCTCACCCAGCGATAGCGGCCCTGCTCGGCGTTGCGCAGGGTCTCGAGCGACGGTGTGGCCGAAGCCAGGAGGACCGCCGCGCCCTCGATCTTTCCCCGCGCCACGGCCAGGTCGCGGGCTTGGTAAATGAAGCCCTCCTCTTGCTTGAACGACGCGTCGTGCTCTTCATCAACGACGATAAGGGTCAGGTTCTGGAAAGGCAGGAAGAGCGCCGAGCGGGCGCCGACCACGATTCGGCAGCGGTTGGTGGCGACGCCCTCCCAGACGCGTCTCCGCGCGGGTGGGGTCACGTCGGAGTGCCACTCGCCGGGCTCGGCGCCGAACCGCTCCGCGACCCGCGCGATCACCGCTTGGGTGAGTGCAATCTCCGGCAGCAGGATCAGGACCTGTGCGGTCGGATCAGCGGCCAGCGCCGCGGCGGCGGCCTCCAGATATACCTCTGTCTTGCCCGATCCCGTGACGCCGTCGAGCAAGGCCACGTTAAAGCCGCCCTCCGCCAACATGGCTTTCAGCGTCTCGGTGGCGGCCGCCTGGCTGGGGTTGAGTTGAGAGCCCGGTCGGGCCGGATCGGGGGACGCGAACTTGGCGACCGATTCCACCAGCCGAACGGCCAGGACACCCTCATCGATCAGTCCCTTCACCACGCCCGCACCAACGCCAGCCGCCCGCGCCAGATCAGGCGGACTGAGCACCTGGCCGGCCGCGGCCTCCAGCACCTTGGTTCGCGCGGGCGTTGGGCGGCCGGGCGGGACACCTGTGGCTTCCACGATCCGTGTGGGTTTCGGCTTCGGCGCGCGCGCCCCCCGCAGTGCAATCGCCAGCGGCTGGCCCGGCCAGTCCACCGAATAGCGTGCGGCCCATTGCACAAATTCCACCGTCCCAGGTGGCAGGCGGGTTTCGTCCAGAATCGCTTCGAGCGGCTTCAGCGGCCGGTTGCCGCCGGCCGCCTCACGTAGACCTACGACAACCCCTCGAAGCAGCCGCGGACCTAGGGGCGCGGCAACCTGATCACCTAACTCAAGGTTCATGCCTTCGGGCTCGGCGTAGTCAAACGCCTCGGGCAGGGGCATCGGCAGCAGGACAGATGCGATGCGACTCATGTGAGGGCTTTTGCGCTTTGCCCCCGGGCGAGTACAAGCATCGTCCGCAACCCCAGGGTCATCGCTATGCAGCTCTTCCTCGACACCACCGACTTGGCCGTCCTCAAAGACCTGGCCATGACTGGCCTCGTCGATGGCGTCACCACTAACCCCACGCTGATCGCCAAGTCCGGCCGGCCCATGCTGCAGGTCATCGCCGAGATTTGCGCCGCGGTCGAGGGGCCGGTGAGCGCCGAGGTGGCCGCGATGGACACTGCCGGCATGCTGGACGAAGGGCGCAGGCTCGCCTCCATCGCGCCCAATGTTGTGGTGAAGGTTCCGCTGACCCGCGATGGCCTGATCGCCACCCGCGAGTTCGCACAGGAAGGCATCGCTACCAATGTGACGCTCTGCTTCTCCGCCGCCCAGGCCCTGCTCGCCGCTAAGGCCGGCGCCAGCTACATCTCGCCCTTCATCGGCCGGCTTGACGACCACGGCGCTGATGGCATGGACCTGATCGTCGAGATTCGCGCGATCTACGACAACTACGACTTCGACACCGAGATCCTGGCCGCCTCGATTCGCAGCCCCGCGCACGTGACGACGGCAGCGCTTGCCGGCTCCGATTGCGCCACCATTCCGCCGGATGTCTTCAACGCCCTCTTCAAGCACCCGTTAACCGAACGGGGGCTTGATCAGTTCATGAGCGACTGGGCCAAGACGGGGCAGTCGATCCTATAGACGTTGGGGACGTGCATGGACGGGTCGCAGGGCGGTATCGAAGAGGCCCGCATTGAACCCGCCGCCGTGCGGCGCTTCTTGTCCGACAATCCCGAATTCCTTACGAGCGATAACGGCCTGCTGGATGAGCTGGGCCTCAAGATCGCGGTCGGCAATGTGGTCGAGTTCGCACCTGCCGCTCTAGCTCGCGTGCACGCCGCCCACCAACGAGAGGCCACCCAGCGTCAGCAAATCGAAGAGACGGCCCGCGCAAACTTCGCAGCCCAAGCCCAGACGCATGGCGCTGTCGTGGACCTGCTGGACGCGCGAAATCATTCCGACCTCGCCCGCCGCGTCGACGATCTGGCGCAGCATCGCTTTGGCCTCGCCGCCGGCGTGATCGCGCTTGAGGGCGAAGCTTATCCGCCGGCCGGCTGGAAGATGCTTGTCGAGAGCCAGGTCGACATGATCCTGGGCGGTTCCCAAAGGCTGGCTCGTATGGGTTTCGCCCCCACGGCGCTTGGCCTCTTCGGCGAGCGGGCCGAGGCGATCCAATCGATGGCCATGGTGCGCATGGCCATTTGGGATCCGTCGCGCCAAGGCTTGCTGGCCTTTGGCTCCTCCGACCAGGATGGCTTTACCGAAGACATGGGAACCGAACTGGTGGCTTTTCTCGCCCGCGTGGTTGAACGCACCGCCGAGCGCTGGCCAGTTCTGTGAGTTTGGGCCTTTGACCGCGCGAGAGGCGCTGGCCTTCTGGCTGGAGCACCTGGCCCACGAACGCCGATCCTCGCCCCGCACGCTTGAAGCCTATGGCTTCGCCGGATCCCGCTACATCAGCTTTCTCGAAACGCATCGTGG
Organism: Alphaproteobacteria bacterium; assembly: GCA_043740635.1. Classification (GTDB taxonomy): domain Bacteria; phylum Pseudomonadota; class Alphaproteobacteria; order Caulobacterales; family Caulobacteraceae; genus Phenylobacterium. The sequence continues at coordinate 10,066 of JAYUBY010000255.1, read as the reverse complement.
CGAGGCGATTTCGCTCAAGATCCTCGGCGAAATCACCGCCGCCGAGGTCCGCGCGTGGCTTGCCCATCTGCGCCAGGGCGATCGGCCGCTTTCACCCCGATCTCTCAGCCAGGCACTTTCGGCGATCCGAAGCTTTCACGGCTTCCTCGACCGCCGGCTGAACGCTCCCAACGCCGCCATCGCCCTGGTCCGCGGCCCGCGCGTGAAACCCGGCGCACCCCGGCCAGTCAGCGAGGACCAGGCCCGCGGTATGCTTGCCGAGCCGGGCCTCGACCCCGACCGCGAGGACTGGGAGGCGGCCCGCGACGAGGCAGTGCTCACCTTGCTCTATGGCTGCGGCCTGCGGATCTCCGAGGCCCTATCGCTAAAGCGGTCTGACGCACCCCTGCCCGACCGACTGCGCATCACCGGCAAGGGCTCAAAGACCCGCATCGTCCCGGTCCTGCCCGCCGTGCGGGACGCCATCGAAGCCTATCTGGCCGAGGTCCCTTTCGCGCTCAGCCCCGCCGAACCGCTATTCCGCGCCAAGCGTGGCGGACCCTTGAGCCCGCGTCACGTCCAAGCAACCGTGCAGAATCTTCGAGGGCGTCTTGGGCTGCCAGATAGCGCGACGCCACACGCGCTACGCCACTCCTTCGCCACGCATCTGCTGGGCGCGGGTGCCGACCTCCGCTCGATCCAGGAACTCCTAGGCCACGCCTCGCTGACGACCACGCAGCGCTATACCCAGGTGGACGCTGCAGCCCTGCTCAGCGCCTATTCGAAGGCGCATCCTCACGCGTAGGCGCGGGATCCGCCGCGCCGGGAAGTAGGTAGCCGGGGTGATAGCCCACTGGCGTCGGGACGCCGCAGCCGCCGACGGACCGCTCCACAGCGTATTGCCTGGCCCCGTTCGGCAGCCGGCCGAGCTTCTTTAATTCCTCGCGCTGGCGCTCGACAACCTCTCGGTGGATGTCTTGGCATCCGCCGGGCTCCTTGTAGATATTTGGCGTGCGCGCGATCGGCGGGACCGGATGTACGAATCCGGTGGGCGTCGCCCCCTGCAGAACGACCGTCGCGACGAGAGCGGCGAGGATCATTTCGCGGCCTCCACTGAACAAAGCACCCCGTTCGGATAGTCGATCCAGTTCTTCAGCACCTTCGCCTGGCGGTCGCCGTGGCGATAGAGCGCAATGGGCTGGGCGTAGGAGGCTTCCAAGCGACCTAAGTCGTTCTTGCAGGCAGCCTTGTGGGGCAGAAATCTGATAATCTCGGACGAATGTGGCGGAGCCGCCGCGTCGAAGGTCTGAGCATTCGGATTGAAGGGCACGGCAAGCTGGGCAGCGAGGAGCAGGGCGATCATGGCGCTTTTCTCCGTTTCGCGATTAGCGACGTAAGACTCTCACCCTAGACCCCTGGCGCCAAGTTAACTCTGGGCCACCAACCTCAGCCAGGCGATGTCCGAGCCCGGATCGCGCCCATGCTCGGTGCAGAGAAAACCTTCGCGACGATAGAAGGCCTGGGCCCGAAGGTTCGGAGCCTGGACTTTCAGCGAGATCGGCGCATCGGCCGAGGCCCGGATAAGATCGAGGAGGGCCTTGCCTACACCGACCCCGCGGGCATCGACATAGAGCGAATGCAGGAAATTCTGTGGTCTAAAGAACCCGGCGATGCCGACGATCTCGCCGTTGTCGACGGCCACAAAGACCTCCTCATCCTTGGCGAAGCGGAGAAATTCGTCGCGCTGGTGCCGTTCGGGCGGCAGCCACGTGAAGGTCTCGCGGAGCACGCGCACGTAGAGATCGGCGCAAGGGCCGAGTTCGTCGGACCTGGCCCTGCGAACCTCCACCGCAGGCGTCAGGCCTGCATCGTCCACCCTTCGACGCCCATAGCCGCCTGGCGCAGGGCCTCGGAGCGTGTGGGGTGCGGGTGGCAAGTGCGGGCAACATCCTCTGACGCCGCTCGGAATTCCATGGCGACGCAGTATTCACCGACCATCTCGGAGACTGAGGGACCTATCAGGTGGGCGCCCAGGACCTCGTCCGTAACGGAATCCGCCAGCACCTTCACGAAGCCCTCGGCCTCGTGGTTAATCTTGGCCCGGCTGTTGGCCGTGAAGGGAAACTTGCCCGATTTGTAGGCGCGGCCCTCGGCCTTCAGTTCTTCCTCGGTCTTGCCGACCCAGGCCACTTCCGGGCTCGTGTAGACGACGTTTGGAATGATCCCGTAGTTCACGTGGCCAGCCTTGCCCGCGATGGCCTCGATACAGGCCACAGCCTCGTCCTCGGCCTTGTGAGCCAGCATTGGACCCAACGTCACGTCGCCGATCGCCCAGACGCCGGGCGCCGATGTCTTCCAATGGTCAGTCTCAATGAAGCCCCGCTTGTCCGGCGTGATCCCCACCGTCTCCAGGCCGAGGCCCTCCGTGTAGGGCTTCCGGCCGATAGCCAGCAGGACATAGTCGGCCTCCAGCGTCTCGGCCTCGCCGCCCGCCACGGGCTCCATAGTTAGCGAGACGCCCGTCTTCGACGCCTTGGCGCCGGTGACCTTGCTCGAAAGCTTGAAAACCATACCCTGCTTGGTCAGCGAGCGTTGGAAGGTCTTGGCAACCTCGGCGTCCATTCCGGGGCAAATGCGATCGAGGAACTCCACGACCGTCACCTGGGCGCCCAGTCTGCGCCAAACCGAGCCTAGCTCCAGGCCGATGATCCCGGCGCCAATGACAAGCAGGCTCTTCGGGACTTCCGGCAGCGACAGCGCGCCCGTGGAATTCACAATCCGCTGCTGGTCGACCGTTACGCCCGGCAAGCCGGAGGGCAGTGAACCGGTGGCGATGACGATGTTCTTGGCTTCAAGCGTCGTGGCTACGCCGTCCGGGCCCGCCACCTCGACTTTGCCGACCCCCGCGACGCGGCCTGCGCCCTTCACCCAGTCGACGTTGTTTTTCTTGAACAGGAACTCGATGCCCTTGGTCAGCTGGCCGACCGAGGTCGCCTTCTGGGCCATCATCTGTGTCAGGTTCAATTTCGGCGTAACGTCGATGCCGAGCTCGGCGAAATGGTTGGCCGCGGCGTCGTACATCTCGGATGCGTGGAGCAGGGCTTTTGACGGCATGCAGCCGACGTTGAGACAGGTCCCACCCAAGCTTGAACCGCCATCGACGCCTTTGTCGACGCAAGCGACCTTCAATCCTAGCTGGCCCGCCCGGATCGCTGCGTTGTAGCCACCAGGACCGCCACCAATGATGACGACGTCGTACTGAGCCATGAGAACCTAGCCTGTCGGTCTGAAGAACTTGCGGCCCAGATATAGGAGCTTGGCCGGTGACGCGAGGCTTTGGCGGACGGAATTCACCTCAACTGACAATGTCCTCGTCGAATGGGATTGGGTTCGCCACCTTTGAACGGGAGTTGCACGAGTCCGTTTTCTGGCATCGTTCAGAATTTACGGCGCCAACTTCGGCTTCCAGGATGGGCAAAGGGATGAACGATCATGGCGGGCGTACGAGACGACTCCTCTCTAGACTTTCCGCCGAGATCTGTGGCGGCTCCCGTCGGGTGAGGCGCCCGACTGGCCGGGAGAGTGACCCTTGGCGTCAGCTCGGCCGCTACGCCCGAGCTACCGGAGGTCCGGCGTCAGATGGTTCCGAAACTCGCCGCGGCGTTGGGGTATCAGAAGGCCCGTCACACGAACGAAGCTTACATTTTCCACAAATTCGACGACCTGCATATCAAGGCCGACGCGAGCCAACTGGCCGACGTAAAGCTCAATAGTTGCGAAGTCGGGCCGGCCCGAAAAGCGATTAAAGCGCGGTAGTCGTAGAATGCCCAGCTGAGATGCTACCTCGCCCCGACGGGTTCGAAACCAACGTCTGCCTACCCCCCGTACTGCCATTGGGAATGACCGGAATTCGCACCGGAACCAGGGCTGGTCAATGTCGCGCTACTGGTCGTCTCAGACCGGCGGCTCGCGACCCAAACCGCATGACGCCGAGCTCGGCGTGTCGGCCACTCGGGAGGGTATACCCTTTAGAGATCGAGCAGCAGGCGCTGCGGTTCCTCGATGGCTTCCTTGACGTGGACGAGGAAGGTCACCGCGCCCTGCCCATCGACCACGCGGTGGTCGTAGCTCAGCGCCAGGTACATCATTGGTCGGATCACCACCTGACCGCCGACAACCATCGGCCGGTCCTGGATTTTGTGCATGCCCAGGATGCCGGACTGCGGCGCATTCAGGATGGGCGTCGACATAAGTGACCCGTAGATGCCGCCGTTGGTGATGCTGAACGTACCGCCCTGCATGTCCTCGATCGCGAGCTGGCCGTCGCGAGCTTTCTTCGCCAGCGCGCCGATACCCTTTTCGATGTTAGCGAGGCTCAAGGTGTCGGCGTCACGAACCACCGGCACGACGAGGCCTTTCTCGGTGCCGACGGCGACCCCGATGTCGTAGTGGTTCTTGAAGATGATGTCCTGACCGTCGATCTCGGCGTTGACGTCCGGGACCATCTTCAAGGCGTGGGTCACGGCGCGGACGAAGAAGCTCATAAAGCCAAGCTTCACGCCGTGGGTCTTCTCGAAGGTGTCCTTGTACTGGGCGCGCATCGCCATCACCGCGCTCATGTCCACCTCGTTGAAGGTGGTCAGCATGGCGGCGTTGTTCTGGGCTTCTTTCAGCCGGCGCGCGATGGTCTGGCGCAGGCGGGTCATGCGGACCCGCTCCTCGCGCTCATGGATCGCGCGGGGCGCGGCCGGGGCGGTCGGGGCTGCGGGAGCCTTGGCTAGGGCGTCGAGGGCGGCGAGCGCGTCACCTTTGGTGATGCGGCCATCCTTGCCACTGCCGGCGATCGCCGAGACGTCGAGCTTGTTCTCGGCCACCACGCGCTGAGCGGAGGGGGCAAGCACGGGCTCGGCGGCAGCCTTCACTGGAGCCGGCGCGGGAGTTGGGGACGGTTCCGGCGCCTTGGCCGGAGCTGATACGACAGCTGGCGCAGCCGCCTTGGGTGCGACGGCGCCTTCTGTGATCTTGCCGAGGACTGCGCCCGGCTCAACTGTCGCGCCTTCCTCAAACGCGATTTCGGACAGCGTGCCGTCGGAGGGTGCTGCGACCTCCAGACTCACCTTGTCGGTTTCCAGTTCGACGAGGATCTCGTCCTTGCGCACCGCGTCGCCGGCCTTTTTGGTCCAGCGCGCCACCGTGGCTTCGGTGACGGACTCGCCCAGCGCTGGCGTCATGATGTCGGCCATTGGGGATGTGCTCCTTAAATCGTCGGACAGTCGAAGTCGTTGGGCGAATGGATCAGGCGAAGGCTTCGGTGAGGAAGGCTTCGAGTTCTTTCAAGTGGCGGGTCATTAGGCCGGCGGCCGTCGACGCCGAGGCCGGACGTCCGACATAGCGGGCGCGCTTGGCCTTGATGTTCAGACGTTCCAGCGTCAGTTCCAGCCACGGGTCGACGAATGTCCAGCCGCCCATGTTTTTGGGTTCTTCCTGGCACCACACCAGATCTGCGTTCTTGAACCGCTTCAGCACGTTTGAGAGCGACTTCAGTGGCCATGGATAGAATTGCTCGAGCCGCAGCACATAGACGTCGTCGCGTCCCGACTTTGCCCGCTGATCCGTGAGGTCGAAGTAGACCTTGCCGGAGCAGACGATCACGCGGGTGATCTTGTCGTCGGGCTGCAGCTTGACGCCGCCCACGTCAGCGCCAACTTCGGCGCCGTCGACCATCACGCGGTGGAAGCTCGTGCCCTCGGCGAGGTCAGCGACATCGGAGACCGCGCGCTTGTTCCGCAACAGGCTCTTCGGCGTCATAACGATCAGGGGTTTACGGAACTCGCGGATCATCTGGCGACGCAGGGCATGGTAGTAGTTGGCTGGCGTCGAGGGATGGACGACCTGCAAGTTGTCCTCTGCGCAGAGCTGCAGATAGCGCTCGAGACGGGCTGACGAATGCTCCGGACCCTGGCCTTCGTAGCCGTGCGGCAGGAGCATCACGAGGCCACTCATGCGCAGCCACTTGCGCTCGCCGGACGAGATGAACTGGTCGACCACCACCTGGGCGCCGTTGGCGAAGTCCCCGAACTGGGCTTCCCACATGTCGAGCGTATTGGGGTCGGTCAGGGAGAAGCCGTATTCGAAGCCCAGCACGGCCTCTTCGGAGAGCGCCGAGTTCAGAATTTCGAAGTGGGCCTGGCCCGGACCAAGGTCGCGGAGCGGGAAATAGGTTTCCTCGGTCTTCTGGTCGACGATCCCGGCGTGGCGCTGAGTAAAAGTACCCCGGATCGAATCCTGGCCCGACAGGCGCACCGGATAGCCCTGATCCAGCAGGGTGGCGAAGGCCAGCGACTCGGCCGTGGCCCAGTCGAGGCCCTCTCCCTTTTCGATGGCTTCGCGCCGCGCGGCGATGACGCGATCGACAGTCTTGTGGACCGTGATCCGCTCCGGGATCGAGGTGATCTTTCGGCCAAGATCCAGCAGCTTCTGCTTCGGAACGCCGGTGACGCCGCTCTCTTCCGAACCGGGCAGCTTCAAACCCGCCCACTTGCCGTCGAGCCAGTCGGCCTTGTCGGCGTGATAGGTCTTTCCGCTATCGAACTCGGCGTCGAGGAAGGCGTCGAACTCCGCGATCCAGCTATCCACGTCGGCCTGGGTGGCCGTACCCTCTGCGACGAGGCGCTGGGAGTAGAGGTCGCGGACGCTCGGGTGTTCCTTGATCTTCGCGTACATCGACGGCTGGGTCATCGTCGGGTCGTCGCCCTCGTTGTGACCGAACCGGCGATAGCAGAACATATCGATCACCACGTCCTTGCCGAACTGCTGGCGGTATTCGGTAGCGACCTTGGCGGCGAACACCACGGCTTCCGGATCGTCACCGTTGGCGTGGAAGATCGGCGCCTCGACCATCAGGGCCCCGTCCGACGGATAGGGCGAGGAGCGGCTGTTCTTCGGGCTGGTGGTGAAGCCGATCTGGTTGTTGACGATGAAATGGACCGTGCCGCCGACCCCATAGCCGCGCAGCTGCGAGAGGGCGAAGCACTCCGCCACCACACCCTGGCCCGCAAAGGCCGCGTCGCCATGCATGAGCAAGGGCATGACGTGGCCGCGGCCGGCGCTAGGGTCCTGGCGCAAGGTAAAGGCCTGCTTGGCCCGCGCCTTGCCGATCACCACCGGATTTACGATCTCCAGGTGCGACGGGTTCGCGGTCAGCGACAGGTGAACCGAATTGCCATCGAACGCGCGGTCCGACGAGGCGCCCAGGTGGTACTTCACGTCGCCGGAGCCTTCGACGTCCGACGGCAGGGACGAGCCCCCTTGGAACTCGTGGAAGATGATCTGGTAGGGCTTGCCCATGACCGCGGCGAGCACGTTCAGGCGGCCGCGGTGCGGCATGCCGACGATGATATCCTTAACCCCCAGCGCGCCGCCACGCTTAATGATCTGCTCCAATGCCGGGACCAGGCTCTCACCGCCGTCTAGGCCGAAGCGCTTGGTGCCGGGGAAGCGGCGGTGGAGGAACTTCTCAAAGCCCTCAGTCTCGATCAGCTTCTTCAGGATGGCGACCTTGCCCTCCTTGGTGAAGACGATCTCCTTGTCGCGACCCTCGATGCGGGCCTGCAGCCAAGCCTTCTCCTTGGGATCGGAGATGTGCATGTATTGCACGCCGACGTTGCCGCAGTAGGTACGCCGGACAATCGCCAGGATCTCGCGGATCGTTGCGGTTTCCAGGCCCAGTACGAAATCCAGGAAAATTGGTCGGTCGAAGTCGGCGTCCGAGAAGCCATAGGTCGCCGGATCGAGTTCTGAGGCGTCACCGGGCGTCGTGGCGATGCCCAGCGGATCGAGATTAGCCTTCAGATGGCCGCGCATCCGGTAGGCGCGGATCATCATGATGGCGCGCAGGGAATCCAAAGTCGCGGCGCGGACGGCATCGGTGGAGGTAGCAGCCGCGGTGGCGGCTGGAGCTGCTCGTTCGGCAATCTTCGCGCCGAGCTTGGCTTCCACGGCCGGCCAAAGACCGTCGATTGCGGAGAGCCAGTCGGGTCGGGCGGCGGGAGCAGCGGCCTTTGTCCAGGACGGTTCGCCAGCGGCGCGCTGCACATCGCTCGCTGAGTCGTGCAGGGAGGCAAAGAACGCGCGCCAGGAGGGCTCCACCGCAATCGGGTCGGTCGACCATTTCGCATAGAGATCTTCCACGAAGGCCGCGTTGCCGCCGTATAGGAAGGAGGTCTCTGCGAGCACCTCGTTGATCAGACCTGCGTCGTCCGCCATTTCGTCCGCTTTCCCAGAGCCGGGACCGCGGAGCTTCTGAGGAGGAGCCGAGCGCGGACCGCTCTTACGTCTAAATTGCCTGCTTTAGGCGCCCTTCAGGACCTCAAGCAGCGTTTCGCCGAGTCTCGCCGGAGACGGAGAAACGCGGATGCCCGCGGCTTCCATCGCGGCGATCTTGTCTTCGGCGCCACCCTTGCCGCCAGAAATGATCGCGCCCGCGTGACCCATGCGCCGCCCAGGCGGAGCGGTGCGTCCCGCGATAAAGCCGACCATAGGCTTCTTGGTTGGTGAATTCTTGATGAACTCGGCCGCGTCTTCCTCGCCTGAGCCGCCGATCTCGCCGATCATGATGATCGACTCGGTCTCGGGATCCTTCAGGAAGAGGTCGAGCATGGCGATGAACTCGGTGCCCTTCACCGGGTCGCCGCCGATGCCAACGGCCGTGGTCTGGCCAAGGCCAACCTGAGTGGTCTGGAACACGGCCTCATAGGTAAGGGTGCCGGAGCGGGAGACAACGCCCACCGAGCCCTTCTTGAAGATGTTTCCCGGCATGATGCCTATTTTGCATTCATTCGGGGTCAGCACGCCCGGGCAATTCGGCCCGATCAGCCTGGATTTCGAGCCGTCCAGCGCGCGCTTCACCTTGACCATGTCAGCCACCGGGATGCCCTCGGTGATGCAGATGATCAGCGGGACTTCCGCGTCGATGGCCTCCAGGATCGAGTCGGCGGCAAACGGCGGCGGCACGTAAATCGCCGAAGCGTCCACCCGCTCGGAGCGCATGATCTCGGCCACGGTGTTGAACACCGGAAGCCCGATGTGGGTCGTTCCGCCTTTGCCAGGCGTCACCCCACCGATCATCTTGGTCCCGTAGGCGATGGCCTGTTCGGAGTGGAAGGTGCCTTGCGCCCCGGTGAAGCCTTGGCAAATCACGCGGGTGTCTTTGTTGATCAGGATCGACATGAGTTAAGCAGCGCCCCGCACGGCCTTGACGATCTTCTCGGCGCCGTCCGAGAGGTCGTTGGCGGCGATGACGTTCAGGCCGCTCTCATTGATAATCTTCTTGCCCAGCTCGGCATTGGTGCCTTCCAGACGCACGACCAGCGGCACCTGCAGACCCACCTGCTTCACCGCAGCAACCACGCCCTGGGCCAGGATATCGCAGCGGGCGATGCCGCCGAAGATATTGACCAGAATACCCTTCACGTTGGGGTCGGCGATAATGATCTTGAAGGCTGCAGTCACCTTGGCCTCGTCGGCGCCGCCGCCCACGTCCAAGAAGTTTGCCGGCTCAGCGCCATAGAGCTTGATGATGTCCATGGTCGCCATGGCGAGACCCGCGCCGTTGACCATGCAGCCGATCTCGCCATCCAGGGCGATATAGGAAAGGTCGTACTTGGAGGCCTCGATTTCCTTCGGATCTTCTTCCGTCTCGTCGCGCAAGAGCTTGATTTCGGGATGGCGGAAGAGTGCGTTGTCGTCGAAGGAAACCTTGGCGTCGAGGACGAGCAGCTGGTCGTCGGCGGTGACGATCAGCGGGTTCACTTCCAGCATCGCCATGTCCTTGGCGACAAAGGCTTCGTAGAGCTGGCCGATCAGCCTGCCCGCCTGCTTGGCGAGGTCGCCTTTGAGGTTCAGCGCGTCAGCCAGCCTTAGACCGTGGAAGCCGCGGACGCCGGTCACCGGATCGATGGAAAACGTGACGATCTTATCGGGGGTCGAGTGGGCGACTTCCTCGACATCCATGCCGCCTTCAGTGGACGCGACCACCGAGACGCGGCTGGTTTCGCGGTCGACCAGCAGCGAGACATAAAGCTCACGC